>JBBQNE010000015.1:0-36799 GCA_038329675.1 Hyphomicrobiales bacterium
TTGGTGGCTCGGCCGCGCCGTCCGTTGCGTCCGCGCATGTCCGATCTGACGGATGCCCTGCGAGCGATCAACGAGGGCATCAACGGTACGCCTCCGGTTCGCCAACCGGGCGGGCGCACATCTGGACCGCCTGCGGCCGCCTTGGAGCTTGCCAGGCGAAACCTCGCAGCCGACGATCGGCGCGCATTCGCCACGCTCTCGACGCCAATCTTGGCGATGATCTTCGCGTTTGGCGCCAGCGAGACGTATCGGTCCAATCGGACGTTGCCGGACCAAGCTGCGTCTGCGTCGGCCGTCGCAGCCGTCCGGCCAGCACCGCCGCCCGCGGCCAACGTGGCGACCGCCGTGCCGCCGCTGACGGTGCCGAGTGGCAAACCAGCCGACAGCCCCCGTGTCGCGACCACCGCGACCTCAATCCCGTCGGGCGACGGCGCGCCGTCGTTTCTCCACGACCGTCGGCCAGCCGAGCAGTCGACACGGGTCACACCGCCACTGATCGCTGCGGGCGTGCAGACCGAGCCCATTGAGACTGCGATGTTGTTGCCAGCCCCGCCTGTCATGTCGCCAAGTGCCGTTCAGCCGGGCCCCGGTGCTTCGCCTGCTGCGGGGACCGTGGCGCCGTCTGCGGTTCCATCGGCGATCGGGTCTGTGGCCGCGCCGCAAAATGTTGTCGTGAGAGACGCCGACGTTGCGATGGCGGGGGCGATCGGGGTGGCACCTGGTGGCCCCCTAACTCCTCGTATAACCCGGCTCCCGCTCCCAAGCCTAAGCGCCGAGACCGGCGTCCAATGTCAAGCGCTGCCCGACCTGCTGCTGACGTCGGCGGAGCGCGCCGACCCGCGGCGTTTACCGCCCGTCCCGGCCGCTGCCGATATTGGCGCAATGGTCGCTGCAGCCGCCCGGGAGCAGACCCGCGATCTCGTCATTTACGACGAGCGGTACCGCCGCATTTCGTATCCGATGGGTGACGTTCAACCGTTCTATGGCGTTTGCACCGACGTCGTCATTCGCGCCTACCGTTCGGTTGGGATCGACCTCCAGCACGCCGTTCAAACCAGCGGCGTTGGCAGCGGAGATGCCAACGTCGATCATCGTCGCACGGAGACGTTGCGCCGGTTTTTCACCCGCCATGGCGAGACCCTGCCGGCCAGCAGCGTTGCGGAAGATTATCGGCCCGGCGATATCGTCACCTATTATAGGCCGCAGAACACCGGCTCGCGGTCGCATATTGCGATTGTCTCCGACGTGCTGGCGCCGTCAGGCCGCTACATGATCGTCCACAACCGGGGTTGGGGGCCACAGCTCGAAGATGGGTTGTTCGTTGACGAAATTACCGGCCACTACCGCTACACCGGCCAGGGTGTGCAACGGCCGCCAGGTCGCGACGTGATCGCGCGAGCGTCGCCGCGCTCGACGATCCCGGCTCTCGCGCCGGTTCAGGCGCCGCTCCAGGCTGGCGTTCAGGGCGCTCTTCCAGCTGGGGTTACCGGGCTAGCCCAAGTTTCGGGGCCGGTTCAACGCACTGAAGCGGAAGATCGCGACGGGGCGTCGGCTTTGCAAACGACTGCGGCCTCAAGCGCAGCTGTCGTCGCTTTGCCGCCGACAGCGAAATTCAGCCGGGAGCTGGTCGCTGATCGCAACCGCGAGCGCGTTTCGGCGACGGCGAACCAAGTTGCCGGTCGGGCGACGCCCGGATTTGCGACCCGTATTGCGCCGCGATTGCCAGCGGTAGTGCCGAGCCGTGTGGCGAGCCAAGCGTCACCCCTGGTGCCGACGGCGACACGCGCCACGGTTCGCCGACCGACACGCGTTGGGGAATTTGAGGGTCGTGCGGACTTTGGACTTGGTCGGTAATCAGTAAGCCGTTCGTGATCGCTGCGCCGCGTGACCTGAGCATGCGCCCGTTGTTTATCTGATCTGCGCAGCCCTCACCGAACCGGGATCGATTGCTCAATGGCAAACGGGCACATCTTGCGATGCGCCCGTTTCATTGAAATTGCGCTTTGATGCGGTGGCCGTCGCCGACCACCCCTACCTCAGAGGCGGGACGATCAGGCCGCCTGCACGTCATCGTCGCCGGCTGCCGCCGCTTCATGGGCGGCGGCGCGGCCTTTGGCGCTCTTTGACAGGATCTCTGTGATCCGCTGCACGGCGCCGCGCTCGTCGAGACGTTCGACGATCGCGACCTCGCGGGCCATGCGCTCCAAGGCGTCTTCATAAAGCTGGCGCTCGGAGTAGGATTGCTCGGGCTGCGCCTCCGACCGATACAGGTCACGAACGACTTCTGCGATCGCCGTCAGGTTACCGGAGTTGATCTTGGCCGTGTATTCTTGCGCACGGCGGCTCCACATCGTGCGCTTGACGCGGGCGCGCCCTTTTAGGGTTTCCATCGCCCGCTTGACCGAAGCGTCATCGGCAAGTTTTCGCATGCCCACGGACGGGACCTTGCCCATGGGGACGCGCAATACCAGCCGCTCCTTCTCGAACTCGATCTTGAAGAGCTCAAGCTTCATGCCTGCGATCTCTTCTTCCTCGATACCGATGACCTTGCCCACGCCATGGCTCGGGTAGACGACGTATTCGTTGACTTTGAACGGCGGCCGCTCGGCCTTCTTTTCAGCAGGTGCGGCCTGCTTGGCTGCTGGAGCCGGGCCCGTGATTTTTGGACCTTGCGCCTTTTCGATTGCTATCGCTGGGCGAGATCCGGTCGAGGCTTGGCCGGTGGCGGCTTGGCCAGCTGACGAACTGGCCGATGACGCAGCACCTTGCGCGGCAGCAACTTTCGCCAAAACCGCAGCAACTGTCATCGGCTTGGGAGCCGACGGTTTAATGGCTTGGACAGGCTTCGCCGAGACCGGCTGCTTTACGGCCGTCGCCGCCTTGACAGGCTGGGCGGGCTTAACGGCTTGCGCGGGCTTGACGACCGGCTTCGTGGCCGCCTTTGTAGAGACCGTCGATGCCGCTGGTTTGCCAACGACTTTGCGGGCAATCGGCTGAGCTGACTTGTCGGCAGGGCGGGTTGCGACCTTGGCTGCGACTTTGGCTGCGACCTTGGCTGCGACCTTGGCTTTTGGCGACTGAGCCTTGTTGGACGCCACCTGGGCGGGCTTTTTCGAGCCAAGTTTAGCAATGGGCTTGGCAGACGGCTTCGACGCAGTTACACGAGTTGCAGTCTTCGAAGTCACCACATGCTTGGCCGTTGATTTTGTCGCCGCGGCGGATCTAGAGACGGTGGACGCAGAACCTTTGGCCTTGTTAGCTTTGTTACCCAGATTTGCAGGTTTCTTCTGAGCCATAAGCGTCTCGCTTTTCATCATCGCAACTACACAGGTCGGATTGCGCCCGGCCAACGCCACCACTGGCCGGTGCCAGTGGTTAAACAACACGCCCGGGTTGCTCCCGCCCGGGCATAACGTTCCGTTTCAACCGACCGGCTGACCCGGTTCGGATACTTCCGTGCGGACACATCATCGAACCTAACTCCAACGCACGATGAAACCTCAGCGTTTACCGTTACGCTGACGTTCTCATTTGTTCGAGTTTTATCCGGACCGCATTCGCACGCACGGACAGTACCACAAACTCCTGCGAAACAGAAGGGTTCACGACGCATGCTGTCACAGCGCCGTTAAATTACGATGGCTCGGTCCCTGCTTTTACGGGACATCGAGAAAAATCAACGAGTCGTCATGTCACAGGCTGGTGTAGTTTGAGCCGGGCATTAACCGCTCAACACCGCCCGTTCGCCACAATAGTTAATCTCCCGCCCCTGGTTCGGGAGAGAAATACTTTTCCATTTTACCCGTTTCGTCACGATAGGTGTCGGCATCGGAGGGCGATGCCTTTTTTTGCGTCAGGTTCGGCCAACTATCCGCGAACTTGCGGTTGAGCTCCAACCATTTGTCCAGCCCCGGCTCCGTATCCGGCTTGATCGCGTCGACCGGGCACTCGGGCTCGCACACGCCGCAATCGATGCATTCGTCAGGATGGATGACGAGCATGTTTTCGCCTTCGTAGAAGCAATCAACCGGACAGACCTCCACGCAATCGGTGTATTTGCACTTAATGCAGCTCTCAGTGACGATGTAGGTCATGCTGGGGTCTCAAATGCTATGCTGGCTTTTGGCTTAGGACGAACGGACAACTCCCGCTCGTGGCGGGTTGTCGCATTCGGCGCCAGAAGATGACGGACTCTATGCCCGGGCGATGTGCCCGGTCGACATAATTGGGTTATGTGATCGCGTGATGTGATCGCGTCATATGGTCGGCAACCTGACATGGAAGGTACACTCATGTCGAACGGAACTTGAAACGCTCCAACAGCCTACGATCTCGCTTGGTCGGCCGACCCGTCCCGCGTTCGCGCTGACCGTCTGCGGCTTCAGCTGGCTCGTCGCTTTTATCCGTGCGTGGTGGCGGGGGGGCAAGATCAACATAAAGCCGTGCCGCAGCTTCGGGATCGCCCCGCCTCTCGGCGAAACCTGCGACTTTATAGGTGCGCGCGCCCTGTCGCAGCACCACGACGACCACATCGCCGGGCTTTAGCGCGTAGCCCGGTCGGTTGGTCCGGTTTGTGTTGACCCGGACATATCCGTCGGTGACGAGGGCTGCGGCCGACGAGCGGGTTTTGACGAGGCGGACGTGCCACAGCCATTTGTCGAGGCGGCACTTTCCGCCGCCAATCTCTTCCTCGGGTACGTCCGCCTCAGCTGCATCTGCTTCGGTCGAGCCCTCTTCGGTCGTGCCGTCACGGATTTCATCGGCGCTGGTCGCTTTAGCAATGCTCCCCGTTTTCTTTGGGAGCCGCTTGGGCAACCGCCGCGTCACGTGCTGCTGCCTTCCTTATCCTTAGCCGCCAGTTGGGCCTTAAGCGCCGATAGTGCCGCGAACGGGCTATCGACGTTGGCGCTTGCGCTTTTGGCTGGGGCCGCTGACACGACGCGCGCGCCGCCACCACCGCGACCGCCGCCGCGGTCTCGGTCGCGGTTACCGTCTCGGTCGCGGTGACTGGGCCCACTTCCAGGCCCACGGCTATCGCTGCGGTTGCGGTCGCCATCGCGTGGCGGACGGCCACCATCGCGGCCAACGCGTGGGCCGCGGTCATCGCGGTCGCGACGTGGTTCGCTGACACCCGTCCGGCCGGCCGCGGGCTGCACGGCGCCGCCTCCTGTTGCGCCGACGTCAATGGTGATTGCCGCGCCGGTGCTGGATGCGGCTGGTCGGTCGCCGCCTTTACGGTCGCGCCACCGGTTGCCACCGCCGCCAGGCCGCTGGCCGTCGCGCGCGCCATCGCCAGCGGGTGCACCCTCTCGCGGTGGGCTATATCGGGTTTGCCCGTCTCGGGTTTGTCCGTCTCGGGTTTGTCCGTCTCGGGTTTGCACATCCCGCGCTTGCCGCGGACCGCGTGGACCGCGCGCTTCGCCGTCGCGCCGCACGGGACGATTGCCACGGTTCGGTCGGGCCGGACGCCAGATGTCTTCGTACTTGGGCTCGATCTTGGGGAGTTCTGCGTCCCCGATGGTCGCAGCATGAACGATCATTGGAGCGGCATCCGATTGGTCCGCCTCACCATTGGCGGCACTGGACGGCATCAGCTCGGCGGCATCGCGTGCCACCGCTTCGCCGATGGCTGAGCCGAGCACCGCTTCGATGACGCTTTGCCCGTTTTTGATATCCGAGGCACCCGCTTCTGCGACCGGTTCGGCCGCGATCGGAGCTAAGTCCGACGGAGCCACGTTCAACGGAGCCACGTTCAACGGAGCAACGCTCATTGCGTCCGAGTGAGCCTCATCTGAAGCGGCGGTTTCTACGGCGGCTACAGGCGCTTCGATGGGTCGCTTCGGTGCTTCGATTGCCTTGGGCTGAACCAGCCGTTGTTGGCTCTCAAAACCAAGCGCGCGCAGCACCGCTGCCAATTCATCGCCCGAACAGCCCAAGATCGACATCATCTCGGGCAACACTAGGAACGCGCCCGTTCCCGTTGAGCCGCGCGGTGGCGTTTGTGGTTCAGCGCCTGGTTCTTTCGACTGCCGCCAAGCGAGCAGCGGTCGGATGATGTCAGCCAGTCTCTCGATGATATCTAGGCGGACGGCGCGCGGGCCACACAGGTGGTAGCCGGTC
Organism: Hyphomicrobiales bacterium; assembly: GCA_038329675.1. Classification (GTDB taxonomy): domain Bacteria; phylum Pseudomonadota; class Alphaproteobacteria; order Rhizobiales; family Hyphomicrobiaceae; genus JANXVY01. Next base: position 6,121 of record JBBQNE010000015.1, read on the forward strand.
GCGCGGTAGAACGCTTCCGGGACGTCTGGGTCCGCAATGACAGACGTTAGACCAGCGCGCGGTGGCTCGGGCAGCTTCGCGCGATCGAGGCCGTGGGTCGCTGCTTGCTTCAAGCACCACAAGGACAGCGCGAGATCGGCAGGAGCTGGCTTCAACAGCGGCGGCATAAAGATATTGAACGCGCCGAACCGTACCCCGTATTTGCGCAATTGCGCACGCGAGGTCTGGTCGAGAGATTTGATCTCGTCGGCGACGGTTTCGCGCCTCAAGATGCCGAAGTTTTCTTTCAGCTGGTAGGCGATCCCGCGCGCGAGCCCTGAGATGTCCTCCGCCTTGGCCAGATCAGCTAACGGCTTCAACCGTTCCGCGACCAGTTCTGTCACCGCCAGATCGAGCCGGTTTTGAACCTTTTCGCGGTCAGGGGCCGAAATCGCATCATCGACGAGAAGCGTGATCTGCGGTTTCAACGGATCGTCGCTGCCCGACACTTCGGCGATTTGATCACCGCGCCACATCAAGCGGCCATCGCGCATGATCTTGAACGCATCGGCCTTGGCGGCGGCGACGCGACGGGCTCGCATCGACAATTCGCGCGAGACCACGAGGTGGGCGGCGCTGCGGGTCGCTTTTTGGTTGATACCGTCAGAGGCTGCGGCATCGGCGATGAAGCGGAAGCCCTGCAAGCGGCCGACGTAATGGTCTTCGACCTTGACGGCGCCGTCCTCAGCGATGTCGGCGGTGAGTTCGTCTTTGTCGCGCATTCCCTTCATCAGGGCTGCGGTGCGGCGATCGACGAACTTGGCGGTCAAGTTCTCGTGCAGCGCGTCTGACAGTTTGTCCTCGATTTCGCGCGTGCGAGCTTGCCAGGACGCTGTGTCCTTCAGCCAGCGCGAGCGATTGGCAACGAACGTCCAGGTCCGGATGTGGGCGAGGCGGTTTGACAGCGTGTCGATGTCGCCATCGGTGCGGTCGGAGAACGCGACTTGTTTGGCGAGCCAATCTTCGGGGATTGCCTCCTCGCCGGTGCGAAGGAACTTGAAGATCTGGCCAACGAGTTCGGCGTGGCTGGTGGCTGAAATTTTCCGGTAATCTGGGATCTGGCACACGTCCCACAGCAGCGCGACGGCGGCTGGGTTACCGGCGAGATCTGCGATGTCGCGGTCGTTGGCCAGCGTTTCGAGAGCTGCGACGTCGTCGGCCATGCGGGCGCGCGCTAAGCGGCCAAGTCGGGGGATGTCGCGCAGGCTTTCGCGCAACGAATACAGCGTCGAAACATCGATCGCGCGGTTGCGCCATTGCAGCGTGCGAACGGAATCGAAAGCGTGGTTTTCCAATCGCTCGACGAGTTCTGGATCGAGCGGGTCGGCCGCGCCCGTCACGCCAAACGTTCCATCGTTCATGTGGCGGCCAGCGCGGCCAGCGATTTGCGCCATCTCGTCGGGCGTCAGGTTGCGGTGGTTCTGTCCATCGAACTTGCGCGTTGCAGCCAGTGCCACGTGGTCGAGATCGAGATTGAGGCCCATGCCGATTGCATCGGTTGCCACGAGATAATCGACGTCACCAGCTTGATAGAGCGCGACTTGAGCATTGCGCGTGCGCGGTGACAGGGCCCCGACGACGACGGCGGCACCGCCCTGCTGCTTTCGGATCAAGTCGGCGATCGTATAAACTTCGGCGGCTGAAAACGCGACGATTGCGGTCCGCTTTGGTAGCCGTGTCAGCTTCTTCTGGCCAGCGTACGTCAGCTTTGACAACCGCGGGCGAGAGACGAAGTTAGCACCCGGTACGAGATCGCTGATCGCGTCGCGCATGGTGTTTGCGCCGAGCAGCAGCGTCTCCTGGCGTCCGCGGGCGTGAAGCAGCCGATCGGTAAACACGTGGCCGCGCTCGAAGTCGGCGGCGAGCTGAATTTCATCGACCGCCAGAAAATCAACGGTGATTTCGCGCGGCATCGCCTCGACCGTGCAGACCCAATACCGGGCGTGCTCGGGTTTGATCTTTTCTTCGCCGGTGATCAACGCCACGTTGCCGACGCCAACCCTGCCCACGATGCGGTCATAGACCTCCCGGGCCAGCAGGCGGAGCGGCAAGCCGATCATTCCGCTCTGGTGGCCGAGCATCCGCTCGATGGCTAAGTGGGTCTTGCCGGTGTTCGTTGGCCCAAGCACCGCGGTGACGTTGCGGCTACGGGTCTCGAAATCGCTGCCCATCGAACGGGTCCCTAATCGGGGGCGGGGAAACGCACGTTGGTTGCCCCCGCCTTAAGTGTTGCGTCGGTTTTAGTCTGAGGTCGTTTTTAATTGCAGGCCATGTGATTGAAGCGCGTCTTCGCGTCGATGTGGTTGTGATCGTCGAGTATGCCGGTCGTGATGGCCGATCGGCGCCAACGCTGACGGAGCCGATGGCACCCGGCGGCCGATAGATCAAGCGGCTTATTTTTTGTTCACTCGCTCCAGGCGACCCTGCCGATCTTTGTGCTCGTCACTTCGACCTTCTCGGCGATCATCGTGGCCGTACCCCAGCCCGTGGGGATCGTCACGGTATAGGGGATCATCATATCCGAACCTGGCACCCGGCGCAGCAGGACCTCAATGTCCTTGTTGGCGGCAAAGCTATCGGTTTCGGGGCGCTTTTTATGGCCAGCAATCGGTGTGTACGTGACGCGGCATACGACGCCCATCTCGGGGGTGGCGGCGTTCGCACGCTTGCCGTGGTGCGGGATGGCTTCCTGGCGCTTATACGAAAACGCGACGTCGAAGCGGTGCTTGCCATCGAAAATCGGCACCCTCTTGTCACACGGCTTCCCGTCGTTGCGCGTCAGCACCATGATCGCCGTGATCGGATCAACAACGTCGCGGTAATGCGCCTCGGTCAGCGGAACGCGATCGGGGTGGGGCTCGATTGGCGGCTCAATTGACGATGGCTTGGCCAGCCCGCCATCAAACCCCATGCGGGTTGCGCCTTTTTTACTTCCACCCTGCCAGTCGAACACGAACGATTTTGGCGCCAACGTTGGCGGAGACTTGCCGCCGCCGATCGCACCCGTGGCGTTGCCGGACGTCTGGATTTTAAACGCACCGAGCAGCACCGACAGTTTGGATGTGCCGCTGAGCGTGTAGCCCGTCGCCGTCGCGACGGACTGGATGTCGGACTTGCCAACCTCGATGCCCTGGAATTTCAAGCGGTAACGGGCATTGACGGTCGCTGGCCAGGCGTCGCTCGCGGTTGCCGAACCGGGCGCAACGGCAGCTGCGCCAAGCGAAGTTGCGACGAGTGCCATCGCACTAACGCATCGGGCTAAACGATCTCGCATGCCGTCTCCTGGAGCGGGCCGCCCAACGACTGAGCCGCGGTCCCGGTCAACCGCATCATCGGGCTAGGCACGGTTTCGGGCAATACTGTGGTCGCACCGGCGTCATCGGCCCGTGGCAAGGCGCAGGCGGGTGTGGTAGGTTTGATCTAGGGTCCCGTAGCTCAGTTGGATAGAGCGGCAGTTTCCTAAACTGTAGGCCGCAGGTTCAATTCCTGCCGGGATCACCATCAAGCCCGTGTCCAGCGACACCCCGGCCATACAACGCTTCGGAAACTTGGGCTCAACCCTCGGTCTGGACGGGATTGACGACACGGGAGTTGGCGGTGGCTACGTCAACGCTTGCCGGTTGCAGCGACGGCTCTTACTGGCATCGGTGGGGCTGGATAGCGGCCTACTCTAACGTTCCAGTAGCACCAAGACCGCGCGTCGATGACGCCCGGCGGCGCGTGATCCAGCGCCTCTAACAGCCCCTCATGGCCGACAATTGCGATGAGGAGGGCCATGTCTTCGTCTGTCGACTGCTTCATGGCGTAAGCCAACAGCTTAAGCGGGTGTTTGAGCGACTGTTCGGGCGGCTCGAACCAAATGATTCGCTGTGCGGCGCGCAGCAGGTCGGGTGTCGGCGGTAACGGCTTCATGGAGCCATACGCGGGTTTGGGGTTCGTCTTCGCCCAGCTGTCCGCTTCAGGTTAGGTAGTCTGAGTGGGTCTACGCTGGCAACCGCCCGAACCAAGCGTTGCCTCAGATCGTTAGGCAAAGTTTTGAGATCGCCCTCAACGAAATAGGTCAATGCTTTTAGGGTAGCGGTGGGTGCGAAAGCGTCACCGAACGCTCGCTTGGCGGCCGCCAGCGCGCGCGGGAGATCAACGCCGGCGGAGATTAGAGCGTCGATGTCGATGTAGTCTTTGGCTTCCAGCCTGTTTTGAACTGCGACAGCCTTCGTTGCTGCCAGATCCAGCAGAGCGGCCAGCTTAAGTGCCGTGTTCGGCACACAATGCGGTTCACGCAGAAGCGTCAGATGTGGCAGGCCAAAAAACGACACTGTGACTGGGCCGCCACGGTCGACGAGGCAAGTCAGCGTGTTTGGAGCTTGGGTAATGATGGTGGCTCGCTTTAAATACGACGTGGTTCGATATACCGTCCCGGGGTCAATTTCCTGGTGGGCGAAAAAGTCAAAATCAATCGAGACACGATGACCGAGTTGCAGTGCGAGAGCTGTGCCGCCGTAGAGCACGAATTCGGGGGCCGTTGAGCCGAGCTCATCCCATAGGCGCCGTTGTGCGGGCGGCAAGACATCGAGTCGCGGAGCAATGAACTTTGGCATCAATCGGCGGGCCTTAGCGTGATCAAGGCCGTGGCGCCGTTAGCCCGACACGACCGGGCGTAACGTCTCGCCGATCAGGCGCTGGCGAGCATTCTCGTCAACGATCGCGATGTGGGCGACGAACCAATCCTGCACCATCTGGCAAACGCGCGCAGGTTCGGTTTTGGCCAACGACCGCGGGTTTGCAAACACCGCGATGTCGTCTTGTGTCCAACCGAGCTTGCCGAGTTCGGCCATCAAAGCGTCGTAGTCGGCCTTTTGCGGTTTTTCATAGGATGTTGGGGTCTTGCGACCATCGGCGATCGCCTCGAACACAGCGGCAACCTGGATTTGGATCCCCGGTGGCGGGGTCGACGCTTCTTTCAGTTTGCCGAGGACGGATGGCGTCAACTCGCCTTGCGAGATGAAACTGTAACAAACTTGCGGGCTCGTTTGTTTCAGCTGCTTCAAGTTGTTGAGGAAGGCGTTGGCGACCGCGAGCAATTTCGGCGGGCTGGCCAATAGCGCCTGTGACGCATTTTGTCGGCGCAGTGCAACGATCTTTTCGGCGAGCATTTTTGTGATGTCGTCGGCCGATTTGTTTTCAGACGTCAGCTTTGCCGCTTCGCGCAGGCGTTCGCCGTACCAATCGGGAAACTCGCGTTTGATAATCGGCCAATGTGCCGTTGCCTGAAGTCCGCTTTCGATGTCGGCGATTGCGCCTGTGCGGCTTTGAAAAACGCCCGCAACTGAGGCTACGGCCCGGTTGATCGGTTCAAGCATGCCGGTCTTGGCGAGTTGCGGCTCGGCGGCAACGAATACGCCGCCAGCGATTGCAAACAACGTGATCACCAGGGCCACGACGGCCATCCGGTTGGAGCGAGCTTTTGCGGGCGCGGCGATTGCGCCGGCCGATGTCGTCTCTAATTCGCGGGCGGGCGAAACGGTCGAGAGTGCGTTGCGAGATTGTGGGGGGAGGGTTTGTGGCGAAAGTGACGGCCCCGTCGGCGGGCCAGTGCGTTGGCTGATGGAGCGCGTGGCGTAGGGCGGTGCTGGAGCCTGGCGGTAGGCTTGGTCGGGCGCCGGGTAGCTGCCGGTTGGCGCTTGTGTTGAGGGCCCTGCGTTAAGTGGATAGCCCTGGGGATTATCGCCACCAGGGTCGTAGCCAGTCGGGGTATAATTGGTCGGGTCGTAATTGCTCTGGTCGTAGTTTTGGGGAGCGTACCCTTGCGGGTCGGGCTCAGCGCCATACTGCGGATGCCCGTAATTGGGCTGCTGGGCCCCGCCCGGCGGGGTCGGGCCGAGATTGCTATGGTGAGCAGCTTGTGAATGCGCCGCCGGTTGGGGATATGCGGCCGCTGGTAGCGAGCGAGCAGCCGCTGCGGGAGCCGGTCCCGGGGCCGGGGCTTGGACTAAGGCCGGTGCGATTGGCGCGATGGGCTCTGGCCGGGGCGGCGGCGGGAAAACCGTCAGAGCCGGTTGCCATTCGCTAAAGCCTGGCCGCCACACGAGGTCGGTCGCGCGAAAGTAGCCGTGTGCCGCAATGGCGTTAACTTCGGCTTCTGACACCGGGCCGGTTTGTTTGCCGTCGCGGGCGACGTACCAAAGCTTTGCACCGTCCTCTGCGGTCATCTCGACACCCCAACACGTCCCACGCCACCATTCGCCTGCACGCTGCTAATCGCCGGCCATTATTCGATTGCCCGTTATGGCTGCCCGTTTTGGCTGCCCGTTTTGGCTGCCCGTTTTGGCGACCGGCTGGCTAATCCGCCGTCATCACCGTCCACGCGCGTCCTTTGCCGAAGGGTCAACATGAACCTCGGCAACTCGCCCAAAATACTCTTACACGCTTGTTGATCTCATCCAATACGGGCAATTGCGCGGCGGGCCATCGTCTGCCGGGCAACATGGTTATGGCCCATCTTGTGACAACTGCTCTTGTGACAATCGCTCGCGTTACAGCGGTCATACGGCCCGTCTATAGCGGCGGCGCACACAAATAGACCGTTATTCAGCGAGACACCCCGACCATGGCCATCGAGCACACGTTTTCGATCCTTAAGCCTGACGCGACGACCCGCAACCTCACCGGCCAGATCAACGCCGTGATCGAAAAGGCTGGACTGCGGATTGTGGCGCAAAAACGCGTGCGTTGGACCCGGGCCCAGGCCGAAGCTTTCTACGCCGAGCATAAGGCCCGACCGTTCTTTGGTGAACTCGTCACGTTCATGACCTCGGCGCCGATCGTTCTGCAGGTGCTTGAAGGCGATGACGCAATCGCGAAATATCGCGATGTGATGGGCGCGACGGACCCTAAGGATGCCAAGGACGGGACCATCCGTAAGCTATTTGCCGTGTCGAAGGGTGAGAACTCGTCGCATGGCTCAGACAGCGCTGAGGCGGCTGCGCGCGAAATCGCGATGAACTTTGATCTCGCTGAAATCGTCGGCTAGACGTTTTCGCCGGGGCAGGTTCGCGCCAGTTCGGGCGGCGGGTCGTTGGGGCGTCGGCCTTGGACGGCTCGGTGTCGCCATCTCATCTGGTCAAGACGTCGCGAGGCGCAAATACAAAAACGGCCCGAGACAATCGGGCCGTTTTTTAAATGCAGGTCACGGAGCCGTTTGAGCTGTGATCACTCGGCTGGTTCGCGGCGCTTTAAGGGCTTGCCACCGGCACCGGCTGGGCGCGTACGGAAGGCTCCGTCGCGCGGTTGGCTGTTGCGGGGCGGGCCGCTCCGAGGCGGGCCGCTTCGGCTTGGACCGCTGCGGGGACCCGAACGGGGGCCACCGAACTTACGGTCGCCCGTTGGACGCTCACCGCCAGCTGGTCGATCGCTGGCCGCGCGATCGGCACGTGGCGCCCGGTCGTCTCGTTGCGGGCGGTCACGGAAGTCGCTGCGCGGGCCACCGAACTTGCGATCGCCTGATGGACGGTCACCTGTCGGTCTCTCGCGGAATGGCCGATCGCCGGGCGGGCGATCTCCGGTTGGGCGGTCCGATCGGGGGCCGCGGTCGTCGCGCTGTGGACGGTCACGGAAGTCGCTGCGGGGGCCGCCGAATTTGCGATCACCGGTTGGGCGGTCACCGGCGGGGCGCTCGCGGAAGGGGCGACCACCTGTCGGACGATCGCTAGTTGGGCGATCGCCGCGCGGCTCACGGTCATCGCGTGGCGGGCGCGGGCGGAATTCGCCGCGCGGCGCCGTATCGGACGAGCGGGGAGACGCTGCACGGTCACCAAATGGGCGGTCACCTGAGGAGCGTTCCCGGAACGGACGATCTCCAGATGGGCGATCTCCAGATGGGCGATCTCCAGATGGGCGATCCCCAGATGGGCGATCCCCAGATGGGCGATCACCGCGGGGGGCACGGTCGTCACGCTGCGGGCGCGGCCGGAACTCACCGCGCGGGCGGTCGGAGAATTTTCGCTCACCACCACCGCTAGCCGGGCGATCATCGGTGCGGGTTGGGCGATCGTTGACTGGACGATCGACACCGCCGTCGGCAACGCGCTCGCTGTAGGTTTTGTCTACCGGTGTCCACGCTGGCCGATCACCCGACGCTGCGTCGCGGGCTGGGCGGCTACCCGTTGGGCGGTCGCTGCGCGGGCCGCTTTGGTAACCGCTCGACGAACCACCGAATTTACGGTCGCCGAACTTGCGGTCACCTCCACGATCACCGCCCGCACGAGCACCGCCGGCGCGATCACCACGGGGGCGATCTGAAAACTTCCGATCGCCGCCGCCAGAGCGGCCACGGTCCGACCGGCTATCGCGGTCGCTGCCGGCCGATGAGGGGGTTTTCGCTGCCGCAACTAGCGTATTGTCGTTACGGCGGTCTTGAGCCGTAATTTGTTGGCGGGTCAGTTTCTCGATGGAGCGCAGCAAGTCGCGTTCGCTGTTGTCGACCAGCGAAATCGCACGGCCGTCGGCGCCAGCGCGTGCCGTGCGGCCGATCCGGTGGACGTAGGCTTCCGGCACTTCAGGCAATTCGAAGTTGACGACGTGGGACACGCTGTCGATGTCGATCCCGCGGGCGGCGATATCGGTTGCCACCAGCACGCGGATCTTGCCGCGCTTAAACTGCTCAAGCGTTGCTTCGCGCTGGCGCTGGCTCTTGTTGCCGTGGATCGCGGCGGCGTTGATGCCGCAGTCCTCCAGGTGGCTGGCGACCTTGTCGGCGCCGCGCTTGGTGCGCGTGAACACGATCGTGCGCGACATCGCTTCATCGGCAAGCAGGACGGCAAGTAGCGATTTCTTTTTGGCGGCTTCGACGAAGATGATCTCCTGCTCGACCCGCTCGACTGTTGTGGCAACCGGGGCGACCGCGATCTTGATTGGGTCACGGAGCAGTTCACCGGCGAGTGCTGCGATTTCGCGCGGCATCGTTGCCGAGAAGAACAAGCTCTGGCGGCGCGTTGGCATTTGCGCGACGATCCGGCGGATCGGCACGACGAAGCCTAGATCGAGCATCTGGTCGGCTTCATCGAGGACGAAGATGCCGGTGCCGGACAGGTCGAGGTTGCGCTCGCCCATGTGGTCGAGCAAGCGACCCGGGGTGGCGACCAAAACGTCAACGCCGCGCGATAGCTTTTCGCGTTGCGGGCCATGGGCGACGCCGCCGAATACGCAGGCGACCGAGAGGCCAAGGCCTTCGCCATAGGTCGTGAAGCTTTCAGCGATTTGCGCGGCCAGTTCGCGGGTCGGCGACAGCACAAGCACGCGGGCCGTCCGGCGCTGTGCGGGGGCTTTCTCGGCATAAAGACGCGTCAGAATTGGCAGCGCGAAAGCGGCCGTCTTGCCGGTGCCGGTTTGCGCGATGCCGAGGATGTCATGGCCTTCCAAGATCGGCGTAATCGCCTGTCCTTGGATCGGCGTTGGGGCGGTATATCCTTGGCGCTCCAGGACGCGGAAAATTGGCGCGGCGAGGGCGAGGTCGGTAAACTTCATCGGGTCGTGAGCTTTCGTATGGTCGCCGCGCGAGGGCGCACGATCGCTAGATCGCGCACTGCGAAGCTATTTGCCAAGCGCGCAAACATCCGTGCCATCAGGCTTACGGGTTGCCGCCGTCTGCGGGGTTGTCTGGAGAGGAGGCAGTCGCCGGGCCGCAGAAGGCCGCTGGAACCGGGCGTTTGTCTTACCCAGCCTGAATGACTGGGGTGTAGCGCCTAACGCCGATCGCTCTCGTGGGTTCCGTATGCACCTGCGACGCGCGAAAAGTCAAATCCGGAATTCCGTGATGCGACCGTGCCGCAGGCGCGTGGGGGAACCGTGCCGCAGGCGTGTGGGGGAACCGTGCCGCAGGCGTGATTAAGCATGCGGGCGGTCGTACCTCCTGAGCTTACGTAACGGATCGCGATGAAAACTGATCAATTGGGCGTAACGATCCAGCCACGGTCGCGTAATCCCATTTGTCAGGCCGATCACAATTCGGATGGCGTTCTACATAGCGAGTTGCTATCTGCAACCAGCGACGTCTCGGAAACCAGCAAAGGACAATCCACAATGCGTTCGACACTTATGAATTGCACGCGCGCTGTTCTTGTCGTCACTGCTCTATCGCTCGGCGCATTTAGCGCTAGCGCACAAGAAAAGTTCGATTCGAAGATGTTCTTCGAAAAGCTGCAGGCCAGTGGCGCATCCATGCCAGCTGGTTTTGACGCGAAGAAGTTTTTTGACAAGCTCGCCGCTGACGGCGCGTCGGACACCAAGAAGCTCGACGCCAAGACCTTCTTCGACAAGCTCGCCGCTGACGGCGCAAAGATGCCAGTTGGCTTCGACAGCAAAGCGTTCTTCGACAAGCTGGCTGCTGACGGTTCGGCCAACGTGATGCCGCCAATGGTCGAAACGAAGCCAATGGCGCAAAAAGCAGCTGATAAGCCAATGACTGACAAGCCGATGGCCGACAAGCCAATGGCCGACAAGCCAATGGCCGACAAGCCGACGCCTGACAAAAAGTAAGCCGTTGACGGGGCTGGAGGGTGGCCGACGCGGCGCTCCAGCCCTTATCCTCTGCGCAACTGCAACATTTCCAACATCGGCTTTGGCCACACTTATTTTCCTGGGGGCACGATGTCGACGCGGTCACGTTGGGTTCTTTGCGCAGCCTCGATAGGCGCCGCCGCGGTCCTGCCAGCCATCGTTGTATTTGCTCAAGACGCAGCGAAGAACAACGCCGGTCAGGTCGCCGGGCCAGCCAAGGCGCCTGGGAAAGACACCGGCCAAGCGATGCGTCGCACCATGAGCAAACTGCAAGCCGCCACGTCGCTTGCCCCGATGCTCGACCGCGTTATGCCGGGCGTCGTTAGCATTCTCGTCACGGGCGAAAAAGAACAGCCGATTACTGTCACTGCGGCGACAAACACAGCTGATGCCATGTTGGCCACGCCCGTGGTTGAACCATTCCGGTCCGGCGGATCGGGCGTTATCGTCGATGCCGCCAAGGGGCTCATTTTAACGAATGACCATGTCATAGCCAACGCAACGCAAATCGATGTTGCCTTGACCGATGGCCGCGTCGTTCGTGCTAAACTGCTCGGTACGGACCCGGCTACCGACGTCGCCGTCTTGCAAATCGACGAACCGAATTTGATTGCTGTGCCGTTTGGCGACAGTGATGCGTTGCGCGTTGGCGATTTTATTGCTGCCGTCGGCAATCCGTTCGGCCTTGAAGGGAGCGCATCTCAGGGCATCGTTAGCGCCAAAATGCGCACGGATATCGGTTATGAGGTTTTTGAAGATTTCATCCAGATCGATGCCGCCGTGAACCCCGGCAACTCAGGCGGTGCGCTGGTTGATATCGATGGCCGTCTCGTCGGGCTCAACACTGCGACGGGTGCAGCCAAACTGCGCACGCAAGGCATCGCGTTTGCCGTGCCAATCAACATGGCGCGACGTATCGCCGACGAACTTATGGCCAACGGCACGTTCCGGCGTGGGAGCCTTGGTTTTTGGACGCAAGACTTGAGTTTTGCGATGGCGAAAGAAAAAAACCTGCCGATCAACCGAGGGGCTGCCGTTGCCTCGGTCGTGCCGGGTTCGCCCGCGGCGAAGGCTGGTCTGAAGGCTGGCGACGTTATTGTCAAAATCGCCGGGACATCGGTGCGGGGGCATACCGATTACGTGTCTCGGGTGGCCTCGACGCCGATCGGGGCGAGCTTAAAAGTCGAGTTGTTCAGCGATGGCAAGCCAAAGGCTGTGACGCTCACGATCGCCGATATTGCGGTGGAGCCTCGCGCTGAAACCCCACCGATGGCGCTCAAGTCGATTGCCGGTCTGACGCTTGGGTCGAGCCTACCGGGGTTCAAGTCATTTGGCCTCGTCCAGGGCGTGCGGATTTTGGGTGCTACCGATGCGGCGGCCACGGCTGGGCTCAAGCCCGACGACGTGATTACGAAAGTCGATAGCGCGATGGTCCGGACGCCGCAGGACGTGTTCGACAACGTGGCGCAAAAGATGGCGAAATATCGAATCGAAGTGTTCCGCGACGGCCGAACGCTGTGGTTCCATCTCGAAGGCGCCTGAACGGTAAACGGTCGTAGGGGGCTGCTTCAACGGGGCTGCCTGTTTGCTTTTCGGTCCTGGGTACTGTCGCCGCGCCGTGTCAGCTGGGACTGGCGCGGGGGTTTTATGGCACCGGTATCGCTAACGGCCTCTCGAGTGGGCTTGCGAGGCGGGTGACAGGCTTTATATCGGGCCCATGAGACCTCCGGCGCCTGAGCCGGCGCACTGGGAGCCCTTCGCCATGACCGCAGCGACCCTTCACGCACCAGCGGCTGGCATTGACGTAATGGACGCCTCACGCGCACCAAAGCTGCCAGCAGGCATCCGTACGCCAGCCTACGTGCTGGACATCGCACGGCTCGACGTGAACCTCGCCACCGCTGCCCGCATCAAGCGCGAGACCGGTTGTACGCTGCTGCTGGCGACCAAGGCTTTCGCGTTCACGGCAGCGTTTCCCCGGATGCGCGAGGTGCTCGATGGCTCGACGGCAAGTGGCCTTTACGAAGCGCGGATGGGCCAAGCCGACTTTGGCAAAGAGGTCCACGTCTATTCGCCAGCCTACACAGAACCCGAACTGGCCGAACTGACCGGCATCGCCAAGCACATCTATTTCAATTCGCCAGCCCAGCTCGCGCGATTTCTTCCACTCGTGCGGCGGACGCCCGGCATTCACGTCGGCCTGCGCGTCAACCCCGGCTACTCGATGGCGACGCTTGGCGGGCCGCTCTATGACCCTTGTGCGCCGGGCTCGCGTTTTGGTGCGACGCTCGATACGCTCGATGACGCGCCATGGGACGAGATCGATATCCTGCACGTCCACGCGCTGTGCGAGGCGACTGCTGACGGCTCGGTCGGCCTCATCGCGCACGTCGCTGGGGAACTCGGCAACTATGTGCGCCGCGTGAAGGCTGTGAACTTTGGCGGCGGGCATTTCGTCAACCGGGCGCCCTATGACGTCGGGCGGCTGATCGCGGCCGTCAACGTGTTCCGCCGCGAATTCAACGTCGAGGTGATCCTTGAGCCCGGGGCGGGTCTCATTGTTGACACGGGCTATCTCGTTGCAACCGTGCTCGACCTCCACCGCAATGGCGAGGATATCGCGATCCTCGATGCGTCCGCTTCGTGCCACATGCCCGACGTGCTGGAGGTGCCCTATACGCCGCCGGTTTACGGCGCGGTCGCCAACCCCGCAGCGTCTGCCCAGCACCGCTATGTTCTGGCGGGCAATACCTGCATGACGGGCGATGTGATCGGAACATATGCGTTCGAGCGGGCTTTGAGACCGGGCGATCGCGTCATATTCGGCGACATGATGCAGTATTCGTTCGTCAAGAATAATACATTCAACGGCCAGCCGCTGCCCGACCTAGCGGTCCTTGAAGCCGACGGCAGTTACCGGGTGGTCAAGACCTACGGCTACGATACATTTCGGGAGCGGCTCGGCTGAGCCACCCCCGAATTGAAACTCAAACGACCGATCAAACCGTCGACCGATTACGACGTCTTATAGGCCTGCTTGGTCATCGGCAGCTTCAACGTTTTCTGACCACTCGCGGCAAACAGCGCGTTGGCCACTGCTGGCAACGCGACTGGAGTCCCAGGCTCACCCACGCCCGTCGGTGGGGCGGCTGAGGCCACGATGTGGCTCTCTATCTTGGGCATGTCGGAGATGCGCAGCGGTTGATAGCTATCGAAGTTCGACTGTTCGACGGCCCCACCTTTGGCCAGCGTGATCTCGTTGCGCAGCGCTGCGCCGAGGCCGTAGCCGATGCCGCCCTCGACCTGGGCGTGAACGATGTCGGGGTTGACGGCCAAACCGCAATCAATCGCGCTGACAATTCGGGTGACTTTGAAGCCGCCCGTCCCGTCCAGTGTGACCTCGGCGACCTGGGCCACGTACGAAGCAAAGCTCTCGTGGACGGCAACACCGCGATAGGTGTTAGGCGGCAACGGTTGGCCCCAGCCAGCCTTTTCGGTTGCAAGCTTGAGGGCAGCGAGGTGGCGCGGCTTACCCTTCAGGTGGGCCTCGCGGAAGGCTACGGGATCGCGGCCCGCCTCCTTGGCCAGCATGTCCATCATGTGCTCGGTCGAATGCGCGGTATGCGTTGCACCAACCGAGCGCCACCAGAGTACCGGGACGCCGAGCTTCACCGTGTGGAGATCAACGGTGATGTTGGGGATCGCATAGGGCAGGTTGTTGGCACCTTCGACCGACGTGACGTCTACACCGTCCTTGACCATCATCCCTTCAAAGGGCGTGCCTGCGATGATCGACTGGCCAACGATCCGGTGCTGCCAAGCGATGATGTTGCCATCCTTGTCGATGCCAGCTTTTAACCGGTGCACATAGACCGGGCGATAATAGCCGCCCTTGATGTCGTCCTCGCGCGTCCAGATCACTTTGATGGGCACCGGCTTTCCGAACGCCTTGGCAATCGAACACGCCTCAACCACGTAGTGCGCATCTGCGATTGCGCGGCGCCCAAATGAGCCGCCCGCCCACATGGTGTTAAGCTTGATCGCCTCGGGCTTCAGCTGGAGGGCCGATGCGGCCGCGCCGTGGTCGACGGTTTGTAACTGTGAGCCGGTCCAGATTTCAGCCGATGATCCATCGTACCGGATCACGCAATCCATCGGCTCCATCGTGGCGTGTGCCAGGAACGGAAACTCGAAGTCGGCTTCGACAACCTTCGCGGCTTTGGCGAAGGCTGCCGCTACGTCGCCATCCTTGCGCGCAACCGCGCCGGGCTTATCGAGCAGCGCGCGGTACTCGGTCAAAATATCGGATGACGACCGCGTCTCGGCTTTGCTTTCGTCCCACGTGACTTTTAGGGCATCGCGGCCCTTGATTGCGGCCCACGTATTGTTGGCCAACACCGCAACGCCTTGCGGCACTTGTAGGACCTTGACGACGCCCGAAACTTTCTCTGCGGCCGTTGCGTCAAAGGCCTTAACCGTCGCGCCGAACTTGGGCGGCCGCGCGATGACGGCCGTCAACATGCCGTCCATCTGGACGTCGATCGTAAACGTCGCCGTGCCCGTCGACTTGGCGCGACTATCAACACGCGGGAACGACTTGCCAATGTAGACGAATTGCTCAGGTGTCTTCAGCGTGGCTTCTGCTGGCACCGGGAACTTAGAGGCTGCGTCGGCCATCGCGCCGAACGACGCCGTCTTGCCTGATTTGATCGACAGGACGCCGTTGGTGACACTGACCTCGGATGTGGCAACGCCCCACTCCTTGGCGGCGGCTGCGACCAGCATGGCGCGTGCGGTGGCGCCGACCTTCCGGTATTGCTCGAAGCTCGTTGCGAGGCCCGTGGAGCCGCCGACGCCCTGCACGCCGAACGCCGAATTTTTGTAGACCACAGGATCGGACGGCGCGAACTCGGTGCGGATTTGGGTCCATGACGCGTCCAGCTCTTCGGCCACGAGCGTCGCCAAGCCAGTCGCCGCGCCCTGCCCGATGTCGACATGCTTGATGATGACGGTGACGGTGTTGTCGGGCGCTATTCGCAAGAACGCATCTGCCAGCCCGGCGCCAACCTTCGCTTCAGCAGCCGTCGATCCGAGCGCGCCAAGGCCGACGCCCCCAAATCGGACCGGAGCAGCGAGCCCAAGTGCAAGCCCGCTGCCCGACAGCTTGAGAAACGTCCGGCGATTAGGCTCAACTGGGGCAACGGCCACCGCAGGTGTAGATAGCTCAGGCGTATAAGCGAAAATGCTGGTTATTGGTGACGTCGTCATGCGTGCCTCCAGACGGCTGCGTCCTGCAGCCGACAATGTTGCTACGGTGCCGGACACGGCGCGTCTGCCGCCGCCCAAGCTTTCAGTTGCGTCACGAATACCGCATGTGGCGTAGAAACAGGCTGCCGATCGCCGCCGGGCTCCCATCCCCACAAGACAAGGCCGTCCTTCTCCATGTGCTCGACGAGCGCGGCGACGGATCGATCACCGTTGCGCGTCTTGTCTTTCAATGCCGCACATAGCTCACCGTCACCCAACCCCTGCCACCCCATCGAGAGCGGCGCCAAATGCCACTTAGGCGCGCCCGGCGTGCCACCGAAAGGATTATTCTCTTCGCGGTGGCAGCTTGAGCATCGCATATTTACAAAACCAAGATTGTCGGGCCCGCGCACGACGTTTTGGAGATGGGGATGGCGATCGTCTCCTTGTCGAGGACGGTCATCGCGCGGATGACAATTCATGCACCGGGGATGGCGCAAAACCTCTGCAATTGGAACAAAAAGATCACCGGTCGGCGCTGCAGCGGCTTCGGAAACAAACGTAGGCGGCCGACGTTGCCCAGTGCCAGTCAGAACGGTCCAAAAACTACCGCCAATCAAGACCGCGACTGCGATCGCGACAAACATCCGTGTTTGATTTGACTGCATTTGGTCCTCGATGGCTGGGTGCGCACCAAGATGAACCGTGAAAGGCCTTGGCGAGTTCCATGCCGTTCAATCGGGGTCTGTCGCTGCGTACGCATTCTCACCCTCAAATCGCCTTTGCAGCCTCGTGAATTGCCGCCCTGATACGATGATACGTTGCACAACGGCAGGCATTGCCATCCATCGATTTGTCGATGTCATCGTCTGTTGGTTTTGGAATTTGCGACAAAAGGCCAATGGCGGCCATGACTTGGCCGGGTTGGCAATATCCACATTGGGCGACGTCGAGCTTCATCCACGCCGCCATAACGGCTTCGGCAACTTTTCCGTCTATCCCTTCGATCGTCGTCACCGAGCGACCAACTGCGTCTTGGGCCAAGATCTGGCAGGAGCGAACGAGTTCGCCGTCTAAATGAACGCTGCAAGCACCACACAAGCCCGCGCCACACCCGAATTTCGTGCCGGTCAGCTTCAGTTCATCGCGCAACACCCACAGCAGTGGGGTATCGGCTGCAGCATCAAACTCCCGCGACTTGCCGTTGACGTTGATCGTTGTGGGCATGGGATATCCTTTTGCGAACGTGTTTGAGCGCGACTTGCACCGATGACCTTAACTACGGTGCTCAGTGTGGCTAGACCATGGAGATTAATCGAAATCGGGCCCGTTCGTTCCCTCACAAGGCCTCATTTTTAGACGTGTCGCGTTGCAGTTCCTTCGATGGCATGCGTTTCGCATAGCAGCCGATCTGCAGGCGAGCCCACGAGTGTTGCGCCCGGTCGCCTGCCGAAATGGGGAACCTTGCCATGGCTCGTCTGCCCAAACGTTGTGCACCTCTTGCCTACGGCGTGATCCAAGCTGGCATAACGACCAGCATCGCCACCGCGACGGCCACCTACCAAGCGGTTGGCCCTGAGCGGTTCGCTGGTACTTGGCCCGTTGCTTGGGCGATCGCATGGCTGACGATGCTGCCGATTGTGGCGCTCGTGTCGCCGCTGATCCAGAGCGCGGTCGCGTCAATGGTCCGCGCGGACTAACCGCGTCGCCATTCAATTACCGCCGTCGAGATGGGCGTTCGCGAAGCGCGCGATGAGCCGGTGGGCGATGGCTTGCGGGCCGGGCTCCCACAAACCCTCGGGGTGCGTGCCGGCGATCAACTGCCGGGTCTCGCTTCGCGTGAACCAGCGGGCCTCTTCGATTTCGACTGGATCGATTTTGAACGTGCTGCCGCGCGCAACGTGCGCCACACACCCAATCATCAACGAATACGGGAACGGCCAGGGCTGGCTATCAATGATTTTTACAGCGCCAACGGTCAGGCCCAATTCCTCCAACGTCTCGCGGCGTACGGCGTCGGCGATGTCCTCGCCGGGTTCGATGTAGCCAGCGATGCACGAAAACATTCGGTCGGGGAAGCGCGGTTCGTGGGCCAGGACACAGCATTCGCCATCGGTGATCAACATGATCGCAACAGGGTCCACGCGCGGGTAGACTTCACGTTCGCAGCCCGAGCAGCGAACTTTCCAGCCAGCAGAAACGGTCGACGTTGGCCCGCCGCACCAGCCGCAAAACCGGAAAGCCTTGTGCCAGCTGAACAGGCTGCGCGCGAGCGTTGCCGCCGTTAGCTGATCGGCGGGAAGCGCGGCCGATGTCATCAGGGTTCGCAGCGGCATCATCGGTTCAAGCGCGGCGTGAGTTGCAAGCACGCGGCGGGTTGCAGAGGCTGTCTCCACGTCGGATGGCAGTTCGAGTGCGAACCGGGCCTCACTCGTCTCGCGATCGAGGCCAAGGAAGACAGCTGATCGCAGGCCGCCAGCGAGCTCGGGGCGGCCGGGGTCATTGGGTTCGTTTAATCCATCGAACACTGCCAAGATGCTTGGATCAAACCACAGTGAAAGCGAGCCAGACCTTGCCACGGTCAACGGGTCGCCGCCGTCCATGATCAGAACCCGCGCGCCAGCATCCCACAACAGGTTCGCGATCTGAACGGGGTCGTCGCGCAGGTGAGATGCTCGATCGAGGCCCATGCTGGATGCCATAAGTTCGGCCTCGACTCGCGGTTTTGCCTTGCGTGGCCGCGTGTCGTTCACTGATCGTGCGTTCATGCCGTTCCCCGTTGCGGGCCTTGTTTTAGCGCCCTGCCCGCGTTGGGGCTTGGCGCATACCCTGGCTGCAAAGCGGGTAGCCTGCGACACTTTCTGATGAGCACAACGTTGCAGAAACGTCGCACCGGACAGTGTGGCTCGGACATGGCGCAGACCGTCAGATATCTGCTATCGGCCCTTGGTGACGGCCTCGACTGCGGCCACTTCGTGACGACAACCGCTAACCCGGCGCTGAGTTGGGTGGTGGTGGATGCACATCCTACGAGAAGGACGCCACTGCCAATGTTCGATATCGTGATTTCAGGGTTCATCACGCCAGCGCTTGCGCAAACTCCAGCACCGTCGGTGGGCGGCTCGCCGATCGACACGTTCCCGTTCGTGCTGCTGGCCGTGATGTTAATCGTCTTCTTCCTGGTGATCCGGCCGCAGCAGAAGCGGCAAAAGGAGTTCCAGGAGATGATCACCAAGGTTCGACGCGGTGATACTGTCGTGACGGCGGGCGGGTTCGTTGGCCGCGTGTCGAAAGTGGCCGAAGGTTCAGACGAGGTCGAGGTCGAACTCAACGAGACGATGAAAGTGCGGGTGTTGCGTTCCACGTTGTTGAGCGTGAAATCCAAGACAGAACCTGTCAAAGCTGATTCGAACTGATCGTGGCACGCGTCGGCATCGTTGGCGGAAAAGCGTCCCTCGTTCGATTGCGCGCTTTCGTCGGCGCATCCCGTATTCACTCCTCAGCGCCAGCGCATCGCTTTTTAAAGGTATGCCCGAATGTCGATGCTTTACTTTTCACGTTGGTATCAAGCTCTGATCCTCGGCATCTGCGCGCTTGGCGTTTTGCTATGCGTGCCGAACTTCATGTCAAAGGCGCAGTATGACGCTCTGCCCGCGTGGGCGCAGCATAAAATCGGTCTTGGCCTCGACTTGCGTGGTGGCGCGCATCTGTTGCTGGCAATCGACACTGAGACGCTCCGCAAAGACTGGCTCGACAACCTTCGAGACGATGCCCGCCGCGCGCTGCGCGACGCAAAGACAGCGGGTTCGGTCACCATCGTTGGTCGCAGCATTCAAGTCCGGATGTCTAAACCAGAAGACGCCGATCCGGGCCTCGTCTCGCTTCGCAAAATTATCCAAAGCGTCGCCGGGGCCGGATTTGCGGCGAGCCCGAATCTGAAAGTTGATAAGGGCACTGAGCCCGGCCTGATTGTTATCGAGCCGACGGAAGCTGGCTTCAATGAACGCGTCGGCAATGCGATCAGCACCTCGATCGAGGTCATTCGCAAACGCGTTGATGATACCGGCACGAAAGAGCCCAACATCGTCCGCCAGGGCCTCGATCGTATCTTGATCCAGGTGCCCGGCGTCGACGATACCAGCCAGCTCAAAAAGTTGATCGGCGAGACCGCCAAGCTCACTTTCCATGATGTTCACCCCTCAATTACGCCCGATGAAGCGCGGCGAACCCGGGTTCCGTCTGGATACCGCATCTATCCCGCCGAACGCGGCGAGGGCGCATCTGAGTACCTGTTGAAAGAAACGGCGGTCGTCGGCGGCGAAGACTTGGCCGACGCGCACGGCGGTTTCGATCAGCGCACCAACGAGCCGATCATATCGTTCCGTTTCAACCAGAAAGGCGCCCGGGCCTTTGGTGAGTTCACCAAGGTCAACGTCGGCCGTCCGTTTGCAATCGTGCTGGACAACAAAGTGCTGTCGGCACCCGTTATCCGCGATGCGATCTTGGGCGGTTCGGGGCAAATTTCGGGAAGCTTCTCCACCGAAAGCGCCAACAAGCTGTCCGTCCAGCTGCGCTCTGGTGCCTTGCAAGCGCCGCTGGCCGTTGTCGAAGAGCGGGTCGTAGGCGCGAGCCTCGGGCAGGATTCGATCGAGGCTGGCCAACGTGCCGCGATCATCGGGCTGATTGGCGTCGCTGCATTTATGATTTTTGCCTACGGCTACTTTGGCCTGATCGCGGCGCTGTGCGCGATTCTGCAAGTTGGGCTCATCATTGCAATCATGACGCTGATGGGCTCGACAATGACGCTACCTGGCATTGCTGGTATTGTGCTTACGCTTGGCATGGCGGTTGATGCCAACGTACTCATCTATGAGCGCATCCGCGAGGAACTCCGCAACAAGACAAGCCCGCTGAAAGCGATCGAGGCGGGGTTTAATCGCGCGTATCTAACGATCATCGATAGCCAGCTGACGAGTTTCGTCGCCGGGTTGATCATGTTCGTGCTGGGCTCAGGCCCAATTCGCGGGTTTGCGGTCACGCTGACGCTTGGGGTGATCACGACCGTTTTCACCGCCTTTACGATTACGCGGCTGTTCGTGGCGTGGTGGGTCAAGTCTCACGGCACCGCCAAAATCGAAGCCCCGCTCGCTTACCGGATGGCACGGACATGATTTTCAAAGGCATCGATTTCTTCCCGCACGGGACGCGGTTCCCGATCCTTGAGTATCGAGCGCTGTTTGTCGGGCTTACACTCGCGACCGTGGTGCTGTCGACAGGGCTATTGCTGACGCGCGGGCTCAACTTCGGCGTCGACTTCAAGGGCGGGTCGCTGATCGAGATCAAGGCGAAATCGGGGACCGTCGACGTCAGCAAATTGCGTGATACGCTGAATGGACTGGGTTTGGGCGAGCCCCAGGTTCAAGGTGTTGGCGATACCGAAGCGCTGATCCGGATCGGGCAACAGCCTGGCGCCGATACGCTTGCGGAATCGCGGGCGCAGGACGCCGCCAATAAGAAAGTGACGGCGGCACTCGCTGCCGACTTTGACGTCCGTCGGACCGAAGTCGTCGGGCCAGCCGTCTCGTCCGAACTCAAGACGACGGCCATCTGGGCAGTTATCGCCTCGATTGCGGGCATCGCGATTTACGTGTGGTTTCGGTTCGAGTGGCAGTTCGCGGTGGCTGCCATTGTGGCGCTGATCCACGACGTATTCATCACGACGGGAATGTTTTCGCTGCTCTGGTATGAGTTCGATCTGTCGGTCGTTGCCGCGCTTTTGACGTTGGCTGGTTATTCGATCAACGACACCGTTGTGATTTTCGACCGCGTGCGTGAAAACATGCGCAAATACAAGAAGATGTCGATGCTTGAATTGCTCAACCTCTCACTAAACGAGACACTCTCGCGCACCGTACTGACCGCTGGCGTTACAACAATTGCCATTTTGGCGCTGTGGGTGTTCGGGACGACCGTGATTGAGGCGTTTACCTTCGCGATGTTATTTGGCGTGATCATTGGAACGTATTCCTCGATCTTCATTGCCGCGCCGATCCTGTTGTGGCTTGGCGTTGATCGCGCATCTATCATTGGCGAAGCCAAGCCGACGGCAGAACAGGCAGCCCGAGCCGAGCTGCCGTGACCTAACTGGCGCGATAGCAAGTGGCGCCAGACTACAGGGCGGTCGCTTGCGTGACCTCGCCGCAATTGCGGCAGACGGGCTGCACCGGTCGGGGGATATTGAACAGCAGTTTCATTCCCTGCGTGGATGACGCCGCTCGCCGTTTGGCTTACGTATACGTCAACCCGGACGGCCGGGCCTCGCACAGTCCGGAGTTAATCTCATGCGTTCATCCACCCTCGCCATCGCCGCTGTTATTGCGGTGGCAACCTCAACGGTGGCCGTTGCATCACCCTATGGAACGTGGACCCGTCCCTCCAACGGTACGAAGGTCGAATTTTACGATTGCGGCGGCAAACTGTGCGGTAAAATCATCTCGTCGAATAACAAGGACAGCATTGGCAAAGTCATCGTGACCGGCGCGGCAAAGACCGGCGACACCACTTGGAAAGGCACGTTGCTCAATACCGAGGACGGGCAGACGTACTCTGGCGTCATTACGCTTGAGGGACCAAAAGCGCTTAGCCTTAAGGGTTGCGTTTTAGGCGGCATCATCTGCACTGGCGAAACCTGGACGCGATAAGTCGCGCCCCCGACGTCAAGCTGGTTTGCCCACAGATGCTAGCCCGTCTCGCCCGATCGTTAAGCGCCGCACACCCTTGGCCGCTCCATCTGTTGGCCGCTCCACCGGTTGGACGTTCAAACGCGGCGGGCCTCGCGCGCGCTTTCGGCTGACCGTGCATCGGCGATCACGGTTTCGCCAGCGATCAGCCGCTGACCAACGGCGACCAATGCGGCTTGTTCGGGCGGCAAATACACATCGATCCTCGCGCTAAACCGGATCAGGCCGAAGCGTTGACCGCTGGCGAGGCTGTCGCCCTCCGAGACGAACGAGGTCAAGCGCCGAGCCGGGCCGCCCGAAATCTGGACGACGGCCACGTCGAGGCCCTGTGGCGTTGAGACAACAATAGCGCGTCGTTCGTTTTCTTCGGCAGCACGATCGCCCGGCGGTGCCGTAAACGCGCCTGGAACGTAGATCGATCGTGTGACACGGCCGGCAACCGGCGCTCTGTTCAGATGGACGTCAAGGACGGACAAATAGGACGAAATGCGGGTCCGTTCAGTCGTGCCGAGGCCAAGTTCAGTTGGGGGCACGATTTTTGCGATGGCGGTGACCGTTCCGTCGGCTGGGGCCAGCACGAGGCCCTCGCGGAGTGGCACGACCCGATCGGGGTCGCGGAAAACGTAGGACATCAACGCGGCCGCAATCAGCGCGAGGATACCGATCAACTCCCAGCCAAGCACAAATGCGACGATGGCTGCCAATACGGCACCGCCGATGAACTTGTAGCCGTCGGGGTGGGGTGAGCTGAAGGCGTCGAGCACGGTATCGAGCAAGCTCTGTCCAAGCGCCATGTGTGGGTTCCGGTATCCTGGTCGAACGACTGAGCTGGTGTATAGTTACCAAAACGGTGAGGTCCACCGGCGTTAGGTGTTGGGGTAAATATGATTTCAGACAGGTCCGTGCGTGCTGGAACGGTGCTGCACTTTGACTTCAAGGTTTTGCGCGGGGTATCGCCCGAATTCTTCGCAGCGCACCCAGCCGTTGTGATCTCGCCAACCGCGCGCCAAAAAGACCGCACGTTGGTCGTGGTGCCGCTGACGTCGGAGGTTTCGAACGCAGGTAATCCAAGCGCGGTTGAGATTTTTCACGCCGAACTCAATCGGCGGAGCCCGACTGGACGCACGTTCGCGGTGTGCAATCTACCGGTGGCGCTGGCGCTAAAACGGCCGTCTCTGCATTATTATCGGCGCGAGGTGCGCCCCGCGTCAGAAGATGAGGCCATGGCGACGGGCGACTGGCCGTTGGACAGCGCACAACCGGATCACGCGCAGCCGCACTACGAGTTGCGCGGCGAGGACCTGGGCCGGATACGAGCGAAAGTCGTGGAGCATTTCTATACTGCGGCCGGTTTGCGGACCGACGCTGAGCTACGCGCATTGATCGGCGCCGATCGTGTGATCCATGCGCGAGCCAACGCCCGTCTAAGCCTGCCGTTGCCACCGGTCCGCATCAAAGCCACACCGAAGATGGTGCTCAAATCGCTGATCGTGGACCGTATTAATGGTGGCGGTCCAGCGCGGCCGCTGCTGCGCAGCATTGGACCGTTGTTGGGAAACCCCCGGCCGGTCGGTAACGCTAGCGAGCGCGGTCGTCGGCAGGGTAAACCGATCGCCTCGCGGCCGTTGCATTAATCATCTCGTTTGCGCTTGAGGCGATTGTGACGCGTCGCTGCCATTAACAGGCATTAAGTATAGCCATTGCACGGTCCGTGGCGTTCAATGCGTACTCTGGCTCGATGAAAAACGCAGCGGAGGCTCTGACTTGCTCAGGTTCATTAGGCGAAGGTCGGCACCATCGGCGGCGTACCGGGTCCTCGACGGCGCGCGGGTCGAGACTATTAGGCCATACGACCTGATCGGCATCCCACGTGCGCTCATTGCAATGTCGGTCTGTTGGTCGTCGTTTATCTTCGCTGATGCCGCAACCGCCGCCGACCGGGCCTCGACAGAACCTCCGGCCGGACTAACGCGCGCTGACTACGATGCATGCCAAAATCGCGATGAAGCCGCTTTCCGACAAGCCATCGAAGCCGTGACGTACGGCGCGCTGAAATCCTCACTGTCGACGTTCAACTATCCGCGTGCCGTCGCCGACGCGTGGCGCGGTAACGGCATGGACCAGATCGTCGACAAACAGGTCGACACGGCGGTTGCCGACATTGGCAACGAGCGTAGCTGGAGTGAAATTCTACAATCGCTCGCCGACAGCAAGAAGGCGCAGGAACTCGCCGCTGCCGTTGCAGAGCGCGTTTATACCTCGCCTGCCATCAAAGCTGGCATCGAGACGATTGCGACCGACGTTGGCCGGACCCTCGGGCTCAGCCTCGAATTTGCGACGCAGGATGCCGCTGAGCCTTCGATTGCGTGCCTTCGGGCGTTTCTCGGCCCGCGCTATGGGGCGACGGTTGCGGCCGCCGTGACGTCGGATGCGGAGCGGGAGTTCGGCATCGACGCCAGCAAGGGTAAAGCGTCCGTTTCGCCCGGTGCGGTGCTATCGAACCAAAGCGGCGGCATGACCGGGGCGGCGATCCTGATCGTTCGGCGGCAGTTGGCGAACATGGCGGGTCGAGTTGGCGCGCGGATCGCTGGCAGTGCGCTCAGTCGCCTTGTTTCGGTTGCCGCTGGCGGGGTTGGAGCCGTTTTGATCGCCAAGGACATTTGGGACCTGCGCGCTGGCGTTCTGCCAATTGTTGCGACCGAGATGAAATCCGTTGCGACCAAGGATTTGATCCGCGCCGAGTTGGCGACGTCGATTGGCGAACAAATCAGCGAGCAACTTAAAGAACTGAGCGCGAAATCGGCAGCCCGCGTCGTCGAGATCTGGCAGGAGTTTCGCAATGCGCACGCCAAATCGCTCGAAATCGCCGACACGTCCCCAGAGTTCCGTGCGTTTTTGGATCAAACGGTGGCCAGGAACCTGCCCCGGCTTGATGAGGCCGTGGCGATCATCCTTGCTTCGGGCGGCGGCGCCTCCGCGGTGCTTGCCCGCCTCAACGATGGAACGCTGAATACGGCCGTCAACAAGCTGCCGCTTGAGGCGATGACGGTGGCGCGCG
Organism: Hyphomicrobiales bacterium; assembly: GCA_038329675.1. Classification (GTDB taxonomy): domain Bacteria; phylum Pseudomonadota; class Alphaproteobacteria; order Rhizobiales; family Hyphomicrobiaceae; genus JANXVY01. The sequence continues at coordinate 31,759 of JBBQNE010000015.1, forward strand.
AGACGCGGTCACTGCAAACTGCGATTGCGTGGCATGCGATCGCGGGCGCGGCGATGCCATTTGTCGTCGAGCATGAGTTGCACCGACGCACGAGCCCCGACACGCTGACGAAGGCGTCACTGACCCGGCTTCTGGCGCTTGAGGACAAGCTTGCGATCGCACGGATGGCGTCCCAGACGCGCACGGCCCGGGACACGCTCTTCGACCTCGATCCGGCTCGATTGAGGACACTTGCACGCGCATTACCTGAGGCAGAACTCACGGCGCTGTCGGGCTATCTGACCGGTCTCGATAAGCGTCCGCGTGAGGCGATCCTCGGCGCCATTGCCGCACAGCCGCAGAAAATGAAGGTGCTGTCGGTTGAGCGCGTGCGGGCGGCTATCTTGGCCAGCCGCGATCAACCTGCGGTTGTTGATATGATGCTGCGCGAGGGGTCCGGCACGACTGCGCAAATCATGGCCGATGTGCGCGGCGCGATTGACGGCTCATTTAGCCCGGTCCTGCTGTGGGACCGCCATCCGATGATCGTCGCCTTATCGATCATCCCGCTGATCGTGATCGTCCTGTTGTTGAGGCGGATTTTTGGCAGCGGTGGCAAACGGCGGGCCAAGCCGACACCCGCTTAACCGAAACTGGCTCTGTCGACATCGGGATTAGTCGACATCGACCACCTACGTGCGGCCACCATCACGCTCACCGTCGTCGCCGTTGTCGTCCGTCTCATCTTCGTCATCGGGTGGCGGCGTGTTGCTCGCGGCGGGGCGCGCAGCTTTTGGCCCGCCCGTCGACACGACCACCATTGCGGGACGTAGCACCCTGTCGTCGATCAGATAACCGACCTGATAGACTTGGAGAACCGTTCCGGTCGCGACGCTCGGATCGGCTTGTTCCATCACGGCTTGGTGGACGTGCGGGTTAAACGGTTCGCCCGCCGCGGCGACGCGTGTAACGCCATGGCGTTCCAGCGTTTTTAAAAACTCGCGTTCGGTCAACGACACGCCCTCAATGAGGTTGGTGAGCGCTAGGTTGCCAGCCTTGGCGTCGGCTGGAACGGAAGCGACAGCGCGCTCGAAGTTATCGGCGACCTGGACGATGTCTCGCGCAAACTTGGTGATCGCATATTTTGCGGTCTCTTGTTTCTCTCGCTCGACGCGCTTGCGCATGTTTTCGATTTCAGCAAAGCCACGCAATACTTTCTCGTTGGCAACTTCGAGCTGGGCTTCCTTAGCATCGAGCGCTGCGCGAGCCTCATCGAGATCGGCTTGCAGCACTTCAACGATCGCGCGCATTTGGGCGGCCGGAATATCGCCCGCTGACGCCTTTGTTGGCTCGCTAAACGGGTCGCTCTGTGCCCTTGGGCCGCCGGCGTCGTCGGCTGAAAATTGGGGTTCGGGGGCACCCGGGGAAGCTGGCTTTTTCTCGTCGCTCATCGTGGGATCGTATCTTTGGTGGTGGCGCGGTGGTGCGCTGCAAACAGCGAACCGGGGTATCCCGCGATCGTGGTGACAAATCAAGCTCGGCTGGCGGGGGTGGCAGTTCGTCTTGCAAGTGAATTCGATATCGAGCGACCCGTCACGCCAACAGGCGCCCGACCAACTTGGCCGTATAATCGACCATCGGAATAATGCGTGCGTAGTTGAGCCGCGTTGGACCAATGACGCCGAGGATCCCGACCACATTTCGCTGTTCGTCTTTAAATGGGGCGACGATCAGCGACGAGCCTGACAACGAGAACAATTTGTTTTCCGAGCCGATAAAGATCCGAACGCCTTCGGCTTGGTCAGACGCGCCGAGCAGCTGTACGAGTTCGCGCTTGCTTTCAAGGTCATCAAACAGGCGGCGGATCCGTTCAAGGTCGTCCTCAGCCGACACGTCCTTCAATAGGTTTCCCTGGCCGCGCACGATCAAGCTGCGACGGTCGTCGACGGTGCCTGACCACTGCGCGAGGCCCGCTTTGATGACCTTCTGGGCGAGCGCATCGAGCTCGGCTTTAGCGGACTGCAATTCGCCCTCAAAGCGCGCGCTGGCCTCGGCAATCGACAGCCCGCGGACATGGCTGTTCAAGTAATTGGCCGCTTCGATCAGCGCCGATGGCGGCAAGCCCAACGGAAGCGGGATCACGCGGTTTTCAACGGTCCCGTCTTCGCCAACCAGGATCACGAGCGCCTTTGTCGGCTCCAGCGGCACGAATTCGATATGCTTCAGCCGGAGCTGCTGTTTCTCGGCAACCACGAGACCGGCGCAATGCGACAGGCCAGAGATCAGTTCGCTCGCCTCGGTCAACAGCTGGTCAACCGACTGCTGGCGGCTGACGCCGATCTGCGCTTCGAGCTGGCGACGCTCCTCTGGTGTCAGGGCACCAACTTCCAGCAGGCCGTCGACGAACAGGCGCAGGCCCATTTGCGTGGGTAGGCGGCCAGCCGACGTGTGGGGGGCATAAATCAACCCTGCAGTTTCGAGGTCCGACATGACGTTGCGGATTGATGCTGGCGACAGCGTCATCGGCAGCGCACGGGAAAGGTTGCGGGAGCCAACCGGCTCGCCGGTTTCGAGATAGCTTTCGACGATGCGCCGCAGGATCGCGCGGGAGCGATCGTTGAGGTTTGACAACTCTGATCTTGTTTCGTTCATGCGATTAGTATTGAGCCTTTGCGCAACGGGTTTCAAGCGCGGGTGTTGCCCACGCTACAGTCCTCGCCTAAGCCTCGCGCGTTCCAGCCACCTAACGACCAGCCGCGGACCCTCCATGCGCCCTTCTAAACGCAAAGCCGACGAAATGCGCCGAGTCTCGTTTGAACGCGCTGTTTCTATGCACGCCGAGGGCTCGTGCCTCGTCAAGTTTGGCAACACGCACGTGTTGTGTACCGCCTCCGTCGAAGAGCGGGTGCCGCCGTGGATAAAAGGGCAGGGCCAGGGCTGGGTGACGGCTGAATACGGCATGCTGCCGCGGGCGACGACCGACCGTAACCGGCGCGAGGTGACGACTGGCCATCCATCGGGACGTACCCATGAAATTCAGCGGCTGATCGGCCGTGCGCTGCGCGCCGTCGTTGACGCCAAGAAGCTCGGCGAGCGGCAAATCACGATCGACTGCGACGTTATCCAGGCCGACGGCGGGACGCGGACTGCGGCAATTACGGGGGCGTGGATTGCGCTACACGATGCGATCGCATGGATGAAAGTTCGCGATATGGTTGGCGACGGCGTCATCCGCGACCATGTCGCGGCGGTCAGTTGCGGGCTTTATAAAGGTGAAGCCGTGCTCGACCTCGACTACGCCGAGGACAGCAACGCCGAAGCCGATACGAACTTTGTCATGACGGGGGCTGGCGGCATTGTCGAGGTGCAGGGCACGGCCGAAACGGTCGCCTTCAGCGAAGACAATTTCCAAAAGCTGATGGGCCTTGCGAAAGGCGGCATCGGTCAATTGGTGCAACTGCAAAAGCTGTCGGTGTTGTGAGCGCGGCGTTGGGGCGGTGATGGGTGTTGCGACCACACGGCTTTAACCCTGAACACAGCAAATGCTGGATCGTTCGTTACCGACGGTAGTTCCTCGATGAGGGACTGCGCGGCCAGGATGCGGTCAAACCGGTCTTGATGGGCGCCCGCCATACGGCCAGTTAAGCGTCCGTGTTCGACCGAAATTGGTAGCGGCGCGACGTGGTAACGTTTCATTTAACCGTCGAAGCCGTCGCTCAGGCTTCGACCGGTTTCGAGTTTTCCAATCCGCACCTTGGTAGAGATTTCCCAGGCGGAAGCTGCGCTGACGAAAACCAAATTCCTCGGATCGTCGATCATCGCCGAAACGTCGGCAGAAAGTATTGGGCTGTCAGACAACTACCAATGGACGACATTTGTGTCGAGTAACAACCTCACGTCGCATTAAGATCGGGGGTCGAGCCGCATTCTTCTTCACTCAACGGTTCGAAAAATTCAGGGCCGACTACCAATTGGTTTCCCAGCGCGCCGCGCCCACGATAGCTGCTGGCAGACATTTCAGATGGTCGAGCGTTTTGAGCTTTGGTCAACGGCAACAGTTGTATCTGTGAGCCTGGATCGCCAATCACGATCTCTTCTCCCGCCAGGACGCGCCTTACGAGATAAGTTAAATCCCTTTGGGCTTTCTCCAAGTTGATGATTGTCATCGTATCAGAATGCCAAAGCTGGTTGCTGTCTGATAGCAAATTCGGTGACTGATCGGCAAGATAGAGGCTAGCGCTCACGATCACTGAAGTTCAACCGAAAATCAGCAACATGCAAGACGCGCCAGTTCATGTTTCGCCTGGTCTGCGTCACGTCTCGAGTTAAAAATCTGTGATAGCGCGAGTCTGATGACCTTCTCCGTAATTGAACCGCTCCCTCCTCCTTCGGTTGCTGTTGGTACCCGCCTGGTTGTGGCGAGCCACAATGCGGGTAAAGTCTGGGAGATTTCTAAGCTTTTGGCCCCGTTCGGCGTTGAGGCAATTTCTGCCGCCACACTCGGCCTGCCCGAACCCGACGAGACCGAGACGACATTCACCGGTAACGCTGCCCTCAAGGCGCGAGCGGCGGCGGCGGCTTCGGGCCTGCCAGCGTTGGCCGACGACAGCGGCCTCGAGGTTGATTGCCTTGGCGGCGCGCCTGGCATTTTTTCGGCGCGTTGGGCTGGACCCGGCAAAGACTTTGACCTCGCGATGCGCAAGGTCGCCGAGGAGATCACCGCGCGCCACGGCTGGTCGGCGCCCGGACCACGGGCGAGCTTTGTCACGGTGCTGTGCCTCGCCGGGCCCGATGGGCGGGAGGCGTTGTTTGAGGGCCGTATCGACGGCGTGCTGGTGTGGCCGCCGCGGGGCGCCAATGGGTTTGGTTACGACGCAATGTTCCAGCCCGCTGGCCATGTGATTACGTTTGGAGAGATGGACCCTGCCGCCAAGAACGCGATGTCACACCGCGCACGGGCCTTTGCAGCGTTTGAGGCGGCGTGTCTCACCGGTCGGTCGGGTGAAGCAGACGATGGCGCGGTAGGCGGGCCGGTTAGCGGGCCGTCGGTCAGCGACGGGCT
>JBBQNE010000016.1:0-36151 GCA_038329675.1 Hyphomicrobiales bacterium
GACAATACTATCACCGGGCACACCGGCTCCGAAACGCTGATCGGCGGCGGCGGCAACGACCGCCTCGACGGGCGGGCGGGCGCAGATACGATGATCGGCGGACTGGGCGATGACTGGTTCTTCGTCGATGACGCCGACGACCTTGTGTTTGAAGTCGCGGGCGAAGGGTCCGACCGCGTCTACGCCTCCGTCGATTACACCCTCGCCAACGGCCAATCGATCGAGGGGCTATACGCCCGCAATGGTGATGGCGTCAGCCTCGTTGGTAACGAGCTCGCAAACACCATTGTCGGCAACACTGGCGATGAACGGCTCGATGGCGGCGCTGGCAACGACATCCTGTCTGGTCGAGGCGGGGCCGACGTGTTCGTCTTTGGCAACGGCTGGGGCCGCGATCGCGTCACCGACTTCGAAAACGATATCGACACGCTCGACTTTTCGGCCGTGACCGGGCTCAACGCCTATAGCGATCTGATTATCACGCAATCGGGCACCAACGCCGTCATCACATTCGCTGGCAACACGGTCACGCTGTCGAACACGCGGATCGCCGATCTCACTGATGACTTGATCGTCTGATGGCCGCGCCTTCGCGCTGACATGATGGAACCCGCGATATGATGGGACGACGTGGTTGATGCGGGCGACGGCCAACTATCTGCTCACTCGCCCCTGGCGATGGCCAGCCTCGCCCACCCGCGGTGTAGCGGCTAAAAAGTTGTCGTGCGCAAGCGGTCATGGTCAGCCAACCACACGTTGCCGCGCGTCGGCGCCAAAAGCGGCCGCCCGTTTTGCGCACGTGATCATCGCGAGCTGCGTCACAGCCAACCTCGCGTTGCCCGCGCCAACCGCGTCCGCGTGCACCGTCCACCACGAGGAACGCCGCGTCGTCACGGGTGCTCTCGCGGCCGATGTCCTCGTCCTTGAAACCGGTGAACAGGTCAAGCTCGTTGGCCTCTACGTGCCAACTGCGCTCCAGTTCGATGCGCGCGCAGCGTTGGCTGCCTTCGTCGGCAAACCCGTCGACCTCGCCGCTGCAGGCGTCCGCAAAGACCGCTACGGCCGCTGGCTAGCCCAAGTCTTTCTCGTCGATGCTCCAGCCGACGCTCCACCCGCCGCCCAGCCCAATGCTCTTCCCGACACAAACGCCCAAACCGCCTCCGCCACATGGCTTCAAGGCGCTCTCGTCACCGCAGGTTTGGCACGGGCCGCCAGCGTTCCTGGTCAAGACACCTGCTTCGATGAACTCATGGCACGTGAAGCAACGGCCAGGACCGAGCGTCGCGGACATTGGGCGACCGGCGGCTTCAGCGACCGTTCGGCTACGGCAATTTTTGACCTCGCAGCGTTATCCGACACGTTCCAGACAATCGTTGGCGAAATACGCTCGGTGAAACCAGATCGAAGCCGGTCTTCCCTCGTCCTAACATTTGATACCGCAGCCGCAGCGCGCGCCCGCGCCGATGAGATCGTCGGCAATCCGCAATTGCCGAGATCCTCACGCGCGTTTCGCGTGTTCGTCCCCAACGCCGCCGCCGCAACCCTAACCCCACCTGACCGGCCGACCCAAATCGCACAGCCAAAAACCACAACGCTGGAATTTTGGAATTCCCTGGTCGGCCAGGAGGTCCGCGTGCGCGGCTGGATCGAGTTGCAAAATGGCGAGCCCCGGGTCACCATCAACCACGCCCGTGAAATCGAACGCCTAACGCCCGCCACAACCGCACCCTTGACGGGCCCGACTTCACCGCCAGACACTACACCGCCGGAAGCCCCTCCGCCGAAAATCCGAACGCGCAGAAACACACCCTAACCGAACGCCGCCATACCCACACGCTGGCATTTTGAAACACGAGCCAACACCCCGCCATCTCCAGCCTTGCCGCCCGCCGCGCCCACGAACCGAAGACACCCGATGCGCAAGCCCACGCCCGCCCCCATCGTCTCCACGGGCTCCTGGCTCCTGAAGTCGGAAGCAACAAGAAAAGCTAGCAAGTTCAACAGATAAGCGCAAAGTTAACTTAGTATTTGGAGATCAATCACACGTCGATCACACGCAAAACACGGTGCAGGCAATGAGGCCGAATATCCCCGCCAAGAGTGCCAGAATACCTAGAACCGCCAACAATTCGATCAAGCTAAGGCCGCGTGCCTTCTTCCAGCTGCGCCGAACTCGCATCCCATACTCCGATTGGCCGCGATAATCCTCGGCGAAGGCACTGGACCTTGGGCTACATGAGCCCCTGTCGACCTCGAGGAGCGGACTCGATTAGCTTGACTCAGTGTCCACCGAACCGGGGGCATCTCAACCCTCTTCCACTGGTGTTTCGCGCCTTCGAGGCGCACGGGAGATTCCGGAAGTAGCTGTTCGACTGACGTCGAGCAGCAGTACACTTCCAGTTGGGACAGCAAAACCCCAGAAAGCGGACACGCAGTCAGCGCTGGGAACTACACGTTCCGCGTGAAAGCGGGAGGCTCGGGGAAACCCGCACGCCCGCCTGTGAGCGGGCGACTACACCTGGACACGGCGACCGTGTTCCGTACCGACGTTCCAGTCCACGCCCGCGCGTCGTAGCGGCGCTGGCGGCACAGTCGATTGGGCTTCCGCCGGTGCGATGAGACGACAACCAAGCACTGCAGCCCGGTCGTCTCCGCCGCAGCCAACCAAGGCGCTGTTGGAACTAGCGGAGCACATCAATTTCGAGCCACGATCCCGCGTCGGTAAGATCATAGTGAACGCGGTTGGTTGCCACCAGCGCGCGCGTCTCGGTGGCATTGTCGTTGCCGGTGTTCAAGTTGCGCTCCAGACGGGGAAAATTGCTGCTCGTGAGATGCAGGCGCATCCGGTCGCCTTTGGGCAGCCGATAGGCGAGGTCCCGCATGTCAACCCTTGCAGCAACGCGTTGCCCAGGCTCGACCAGCCGAGGCGCGGCAAATCCCTCGCGAAAACGAAGGCGCAAGGCTCCTTCCTGAACACCGATCGACCGCCCGTCCGGAAAGACGTGGACGAGGCGGGCGACGAGGTCGGTGTCCTTGACGTTCGATGAGACCTGCAATTGCAGCCGGATTGGGCCAGCAATCACAAGATCCTGGTCGAGGGGAGAAGACGTATAGACGAGCACGTCATCGCGCTTTTCCACGTCTGCCTGATCGGCCGGGCCAACGCCGTCGCTGGAGCCGGTGCAGCAGATCGGACCGCCTCGCGTTGGAACTGGATCGGCAGGATCGTAGCGCCACGTGTCGAAGGCCGCGCTGGCCAGCGGCTGCGACGTGAGTGTGCCATCGCCAGAGATGGAATTTGCTCGTCCCGCGCTCCCCAGCCACCAGCGCTGCCGTGAAGCCTCGGCTGGCGGCCACGTCTCGGAGGTGCGCCACGTACCGCTACCGATCACGTAAAACGTGTAGGCCGGCATGTCGGCCAGAGCGTTGCCGAGACCCTTCAGCCAATAGTCGAACCAACGCAAATAGATGTCGCGATACTCAAGCCCGCCGTTTTCAACCTCCAGAACGCCGAAGCGGCCTGTCCTGCCGGTCTGCTCGTGGTCACAGTGGTTTCCTGGTGCGATGATCGTCTTAAGCCGCCCTGCCGTTCCCGCCGGATCGGATTTCCGCCAGTGCTCGGCTATCGCAAGGGTCCCGGAGACGGTCTGATCGCCCCAGGTGTTGATCATGAGCGCGGGAACCCGCATCCGGCTGTCGTCGCCGAGATATCCCCACTTCGCCCATTTCGCGTCTCCCGGCGGCGTCACGAGGAATTCGTGATAGCTGTTGGGCGATGGGCGCACGCGGTTTACCAGCTCGGAAATGGGCAACTCCCGCAGGATTCGCGCGGTATCGAATGGTATGGCCGGTGGTGCGTCTGGCCGTTTGCTGCCCGACTGGACGAACCAGCCGAACCCGCTGGCGAGCTGGAAGACGCCACCCTCGAACACGCCAAAATACTCATGACGCCCACTGAGCGATCCAATGGCGCCACCAGCACCGATTGGAATCATGGCGCGCCACCCACTCGGCGCTCGATCCTGGGCGACGAGCTGGCTCTCGCCAAGCGCGGAGCAGCCGAAGGTGCCGGCAGTTCCGTCGCTCCAGGGCTGACGGGTTATCCAGCCAATGGTCGCTTCGGCGTCGGCGGCGGCATGTGCCCAGGGGTGGAGTTCACCTCCCGAATCCCCGCGACCGCGCATGTCCTGCACGAGAACGGCATAGCCATGGCTCGCGAAATACAGCGCGTTGCTATAGCCTTCGCCGTAGCGCAGCCGGTGGTAAGGCAACATGATTAGAATAGTCGGAAGCGGGTGTTTCGAGCTCGCTGGCCTGTAGAGGCTGGCGATCAGGCGCGTACCGTCCGGCGTCGTCAACGCCTGATGATGATCGACGACGATGCCGCGCCGCCAAGCCGCTACGGCGATCGTCCAGGTCGTCGGGACGATCTCAGCGATGAACCGGCGCCCGGACGGAACGGAGATCACCGCAACAGCTGCCGCGACGACAACGGCCAGAATCAACAAGATCAGCTTGAACGCATATTCCATTCGAATCTGGTCCTGCCTCACTCATCAAGGGACGGAAGCCGAAGGCATGTGCGTCTTGCCCCAACGACGGATCACATCAAGTATGCCCTGTTGCGATCGCTTGGTGATAAAGGTGTGGTCGATATCCGGCTCGTATTGGCATTTCATTCTCGAATAAAAGGGGTACGCCTGGAACACGTGTTTATATTGAGAAGAGTAGCTATAGTAATCGGTGAACGACCCGCCATATACGATTTGCACGTCGACACCCTGGTCGACCAAACGCTGCATGACCTCAACATACGTTTCAATCGGCGGGTTGCCCTGATAATCAGCGAAAATCTGAGGGACTTCAGCCGCTGCTTCTGATGGCCTCTGTGTCCCCCGCAACCGCCGCTGAACCGCCTCTAACGCTCCCCGAAAACCCATCGCTCTCAGTCGTTTCAAATGGCGGATCGGCATCGTCCAACGACTGCGATACCAAAATCCATCGAACATGAGAATACTGGCGACGCGGCTGTCGGCTTGCGCAAGGTCAAATACGATAACGGCGCCTGAGCAGACGCCGAAAGCCAGGAAGCGTCGTGTTCCATACGATTGTTCCAGAAAGTCCATCGCGGCTTGGAGATCGCGAACGGACTGCGCACGGTTCCCGCTTTCGCTGCCGATCGCCTGGCTGTCGCCCAAACCTGATAGGTCAAACCGCAACGATGCCATGCCGATCGCGGCGAGTTCACGCGCAATTCTCACGTTGATCCGGTGTGGCCCCTGCCGCGGCAGCAGTCCCGCGTTGAAAAGGAGCATCACTGGAACATCGGGCCATTGCGTATCAGGCTCGGTATAGACCCCGACGATTGCCTTTTGCGGGCCGAAGGAAACGGCTGTTTGCCTCATGGCATGCTCCGGATGAGAGCTGCGAGTTTCAGGATGGCCGCACCAGGAACAAGCGTGCCAGCGTCGGCCGTTTCTGACATCCAGTCGACACTATGGCTCTGTTCGACGTGGTTGAATGCGGGGCCAACCGATTGGCATAGCTGCGCCATCAGCCTGGCGAAAGGATCCTCGGGTTGCGATACGAGTGTCGTTGGTATCTTGACACCCGCAGCCGACAAGGTGTCGACGCTTAAAGCACCCATCTCATTCGCGAGCGTCCGTGAGACCATAAATCCAAGCGCCTCGAAGCCCTCGGCATCGGTTGGGCGGGAGACGGCAGACGGCTTGGCGATTGATCCGACGAGATCCTGGTGGCGACGTCGTAGGGTTTCGATATAGCCCGGTCCGTCAATGACCGGCTCCCACAACAGCAGCCGGCGAGGTGGTTGCTGAATGCGCCGCGCCGTCAGCCAAGCCGCGGTTGCCCCGAGACCGAGACCGACCCAGACAATTGGCAGACCGGGCGCTTCAGACATCAGGGTGCGCGATGCGACTTCGATATCGTTGCCCCAACCATCCAGCGTGACATCCTGATCTTCTCCGGCAGAATCACCAGTGCCAAAGTAGTCGAAGCGTAAGACGCTGTGACCCGCGCGCGCCAAGCGCTCAGCAAGCACGCGGAACGTCCGCCGCGAACGTATGGCCTCCAAACCGAACGGACTGCATAGCAACACGGCAATCCGGTGGTCTCCGTCCCCGCGCCCGGGATGCATTATTCCAAACAACTGGCGTTGCGCGGACCCAAACATCATCGGGTGCGCGTTTGGAAGCGGACTGTCCGTTTCACCGGTCAATGCGCTGGCTCCAGGCAGGTTTCCGTTCACTGGCAAATTGCCCCCAAACTCCAATTTCAATACAAATATATTCGTGTTTTAAGTCTTGAGATCGAGACAGAAGCCGCTGTATTGCTGGAGGCTATAATCGGCATGACCCGGAATGACCATTTGCTTGTCGGGATTTGTCCAGGTTTCGCGCAGACGATATCCAAGCTTACTCAATCCGCGAACGAGCCCGCTTTGTGTTTGTACCCTATAGGGGCAGAATGCAGTGCCGATGCTGTTGACCGTGAAAAACGAGTGCTCGTGATGGATCGGCGTCGTGTTGATAATGATCCGCTTGGGGAGCGACTTCCAATTCGCGAGCATTTCGCCAAGGGTCTGTGGCAGATACTGCAACGTGCCTGACGAGACCAGGATGTCGACGCCCTCGCAATCATTGAACCCGTCAGCGAACGAGAGCCGTGCATCGGGTTGGCGTTCCTGGGCGAGCGCGCGACCGCGTGCCACGGCCGCTGGAACGTCGTGAACAGTCCACCGCATATCGGACCAGGGTTCCAATGCGTCTCGGAAAGCGAGGTATTTGATGCCGATGCTACCGCCCAGATCGGCCACCGAGCGATATCCATCTTGCATCGATCGCAAGAGCCAGCACAGCGAGGCGTAGTCATAAGCGTCCATACGGACGCGGCTATCGTAGAGCGATGCGCTTGTTTCATTGTCATAGCCGGAACGGCCGAAACTCTCAGCGCGAGCAGCGGCTTCGTCCCAGGTTGCGTAAACGCCGAGAAACAGATTGGCGCTCCGGTTCTGGATGAACGCCTTCAAGGCGTCCTCGGCCATGCTGTTCATGAGCTCATCAGTGCTGACCGCCATGGGGCCGTCGCCGTGCGGTTGTGTGCTGGTGCTCATGGCCGTTCCTGAAAACACAAATGGGGTGCGGGTTGGACCGCAGAATTGCGGTAGTTGGCAACTGTCCCGTTCCAATTGGCCGATGGAATGACCGTTGCCTCCAGCACCGGGCAAAGCTGGCCTGTTCTGTCACGCCAAGCGATCGCCGCGACGCAATCATCGCCGACGGGGACCGATGACCCAGACAGGTGAATAGCTTCTCCCCCATAGGCAATCGCGACGGTGAATTCGCCGTCCAATCCCACAGTAAAGTCAGCCGTCGGCAGTGTCAGTCCAGCTCCAATCGCCTTCACGCAGGCTTCCTTGCGGGTCCAGCAGGCTAAGAAGCTCCGGGATTGCGTCTCGCCGGGACTGCACTCCATCGCGTGGCACTCTTCTGCGCTGAAGTGAGCGTCTGCAAGCAGTCGCCAGTCAGAGACGGGGCCAAGTTCCTCAACGTCAATTCCGACGTCGCCCAAGTGTTCGTTACGACCCAATGCGATCAGCCCAATGTGGCCGCTATGGCTGAGGTTGAAGTGCCAACCGTGGTCGTCCGTCAGGCGCGGTTTGCCGTGCTCGCCATAGCACAAGCCGATGCGCTCGGGCGGCGTTTCGAGCACCTCTGCCAAAGCCAGTCGCAGGGCAGTTCGGCCCGCAATGTAACGACGGCGGTCGCGAGCGAACACGAAGCGAGACGCCCGTTCGATTTCGTCGCCGGAAAGGACCGTTGGCGCGCTGTAGCTGTCGTGGTTGAGGTCGAGATCGATGCGTCGCCAGTAAAGCCCGCAGGCCGTCGCTTGCCACGTCGCCATCGAGCGGGGCGTCGACGCAAGCAACGGCAAAGCCCCGTTCGCATTGGCCATCGTTATCGATGCCCCAAGCGATCGAGCACATTGACACTTGAGCTGGCCGCAGCCTCAAAGGCGCCGGGTCCATTTGGCGGTGCCGATGACATCGAGTTCGAACCGCTTGGCGTAACGGTGACCGGAGTGGCGGCGATCTGCTTCAGAGTCTCGCGTACCATGCGGCTTGGATCGATCTGAAGACCAAGTTGGCGTTCGCTGAGTTGCACGGCCTTGATGGCGAGCATCGATGTCCCGCCGAGATCGAAAAAGTTATCCTCGGGGCTGATGTCGGAAATATCGATGCCGATCAGGTCGGCCCACATGTCGGCAATCAGGGCCTGCTGTGGCGAGAGCGCACCTGCCGTGACGGCCCCGACCTCGATCTTCGGAGCGACTGCCGAAAGTGCAGCTCGCCGCGTTCCGATCCAATTGTTGAAGGCATCGGTGTCTGGCCCCGGCGCGGTCAGGAGCGTCGCCAGAGTTTCGTTTGGCTGGTCGGCAATTCGACGCAACAGCCCCAGAAGCCGATCGCGGAACATGCGCGCCGTACTGGCATCGAACAGTCCGGTGTTGTAGTTGACGCCACCTTCAAGCCCGCCCGGGACCTCCATCAGCCACAGTCCGAGATCTTCGGTCGCGCCCTTCTGCATCACGAGTATCGACGAATGGCTCAACTGACCCCATTCGCGAACGCGCTCGCGCGCGTCTTGGAACGAGAACAGGGATTGATAAAGTTGACTGGTGTGTCTGGCGATCTCAGGTTCCTCAGCGAGCCGCTCAAACGGCACGTCCTGGTGCGCGAAGGCATCGACTATCTCGGTCTTTACGGATTTCAACCAGTTCGGCAGGCTGACGCCGGGTTCGAGTTCGAAACGAACCGGCAAAAGGTTATTGAAGAAGCCCATAACCGCTTCGAAGTCGGCGATTTGACGCCCGCGTACCGGGATGCCGACGACCGTCGAGCGCGACGACGAAGCAGTCCCGATCATTGCAACGTAGACGGCCAACAACAGCATGTTGAGCGTGGCGCCGTTGTCTTGAGAGATCTTGCGTAATTGTTCAACGAGCGCCTTGTCGACTTTCACCCATTCGACCGCGCCTTCCCCAGTCATGCCCGGCCGCCGGGGGTGATCGGTCGGCAGCCCACCGGGTACCTCGACGCTTTGGAAACGCCGCCGCCAATGGTCGACCTGAGCCTGGCATTCGTCGCTCGAAAGCCAGGCCTTCTGCCAACCCGAGAAGTCTAGATAGCTCGCCGCTGGAGCTGGCTCACGGACTGCGGTTCGGCTGAGTGCCGCTGGATAGAGCAACGCCATCTCCTGATAAAGGAGGTCAAACGACCAACCGTCCCAGATGATATGATGCGGCATGAACAGAAAGGCGTGTTCCTGCTCGTTCAGACGCCATAACCCGATGCGGAATAATGGCCCACGGGTGATGTCGATGGGCTGGTCGATGATCGCCTGCATGCGCCGCATCAGTTCGGCCTCTCTCGGCCCGGCTTGCAGCTCGCTGAGATCTTCGAACGGCAACTCCACATCAAGATGGGGTAAGACGCGCTGTACCGCCGGTCGGCTCGACGTATCAATGAATGTGCGCAGCGCCGGGTTCCGCTCGAGCAGCAATTGGAAGGCAGCCGTGAAGGCGTCCTTGTCGAAAGGTCCCGAGAGGCGATGGGCCGACGGCGTGTTATACACCACGCGACCAGGGTTCATCTCCTCCATGAACCGAATGCGATCCTGCATCAGCGTGAGCGGCCCACAGCTTTGATCGGCCTGACGCAGCAAAGCGGCACGTTTCTGCTCCCCGCTCGCCCGCGCCGTTGCAATCGCTTTCGCCAGGGCCTCGGCCGTGGGCAGCTCGAAAATCGTCCGCAACGGCAGTGCCAGGCCAAACTCCTGGTTGAGCCGGCTCGTCAATTTAGCCGCGAGAAGCGAGTGCCCCCCGAGGGCGAAAAAGTCGTCGGTAACGGAGAGCCCCGGCAGCTTCAGCACCTCCTCCATCACCAAAAGCACCTGAGCTTCGAGGGAGGTTCTGGCAGGGTGCTGGCCGCCAGAGTGCATGGCAGAGGTAGCTCTAGGGCGTGGCAGCTTGCTGCGGTCGATTTTGCCATTCGGCAGGAGCGGGATTTCAGGTACCTGCATGACGAGTGACGGGATCATGTACGCGGGCAGCGATTGCCGGAGGTGGTCGCGGATCAAGGTCGATTCCAAGGGTGGCCCCTTTGAAACCGCATAGGCGATAAGGCGCACATCGCCCGGCTCGTCTTCGCGCACGATGGTAACGCAACGCTCGACATCGGCGTGTTGCGCGAGCTTCGCTTCGATCTCTCCGAGTTCGATGCGATAGCCGCGTACCTTGACCTGATGGTCGGTGCGGCCGAGGCACTCCATGACACCATCGTTGCGCAAGCGGCCGAGATCGCCGGTTTTGTACCAGGTCTGCCCAGGCCGGTTGGGGTCGGGGAGGAAGCGCTCAGCCGTGAGGTCCGGCCGACCGTGATAGCCCAGCGTGACGCCATCGCCACCAATGTAGATTTCGCCCACCACGCCAACGGGCACTGGTCGCAACTTATCGTCGACAATATGAAACTGGGTGTTCGCCACCGGGTGGCCGATTGGCACAGGGGCTTTGCCATCGCTCACGCGGTGGAAGCTCGACCACACGGTCGTCTCTGTCGGTCCGTAACAATTCCACAATGTGCCAACGCGCTCCAGCAGGCTGCGAGCGAGGTCTGTTGGCAGGGGCTCGCCTCCGCACCATGCGTTGACGTGCCGACCGCCTGCCCAGCCTGCGCCAATGAGCAAGCGCCAAGTCGATGGCGTCGCCTGCATGACGTCGACGTTCTCCAACTCGATTAACGCGCGCAGGCGGTCGCCATCCATGGCCTGATCTCGGTCTGCGACGACGATCGTCGCACCGGCACTCAGCGGCAGCAGTGTCTCGGCAACGGCAATGTCAAAGCTCAAGGTGGTAACGGCCAGAACGACGTTTCTAGCTGTAACACCGGGTACGCGTGCCATGCTGGCCAGCAGGTTTGTGACACACCGATGGGGAACACGCACGCCCTTGGGCTGTCCGGTCGAGCCAGAAGTGTAGATGACGTAAGCGACATCGTCGTCGCCGTGTGGCGGTGAGGCCAACTCGGCGCGTTCGCCGAATTCGTTGACGAGCACCAACCGGTCGCTGCTGACCTCGACCGACCCCGTAACCGTGCTGTCGCTGACGATGATCCGCGCCGCGCTCTGTGCTCGCATGTACTCCAGCCGCTCGGCCGGGAATGCCGGGTCCATTGGGACATAGCCAGCACCTGCTTTGAGGATGCCAAGCAGTCCGATGATCATATGCTCGTTGCGCCCGCACGACAGGCCGACGAGCTCTCCGGACTTGACTCCGCGCGACATCAATTGGTGCGCAAGCCCGTTCGCACGCCGATCCAGTTCCCGGTAGGTTAGCCTGCGATCGCCAGCGACGACGGCTGTCGCTTCGGGCGTGGCCGCGACCTGCCGTTCTATCAGCGCGTGCACGCTGAGGTGACGCTGGTAGTCGAGCGCCGATGCGTTGAACTGCCGTAAGAGTGCGACGTCGACTGCCGTTGGTGCTACCGCTTCAATCAACTGAAGTGCCGGGTCGGCGATCGCGCGTCGAAGCGCCGTCCGGTAGAGTTCCAGCCAGCGACGAACGGTTTCGCCATCGAAAATGCCAGATGAGTACTGGCACTCCACAACGATCTCGCCACCACGTTGGCTGGCGTTGACGAAGAGATCGAAGTTCTCGAACAGGCGTGGGTTACTCTCCAGTTCGACTTTGAGCCCCGCCATCGACAGGTCTTCGCTGCGGATCGCCTGGTCGAGATTGAACACGACCGACACAAGCGGCAGCCGCCCTGGACTGCGCTCGAACTTGAGCTTCTTGAGCAGTTGACCAAACGTACACGCTTGGTGCTCGTAGGCGTCAAGGACACGGGTGCGCGTCGCCTTGAGCAGATCAGGGACCGGCTGCTCGAGATCGGCAGCAATACGGATCGGCAGAAGCTGCACGCAGTGGCCGACCAGGGCCGAGCCACCGGTGCTCGCTTGGCCTGCCGCAGGAACTCCGACAACGATATCGTCTTGACCCGTCAGGCGCGCAAGAAGCCCACCGAACATCGAGAACAGCGTGACGAACAGGCTGGCACCACTTTTTTGACCAAGCTTACGCAAGCCGTCGACAAGCGCAGCGTCGAGCACGATGTCTTGGCGCAGCGAAACAAAACTGCGGAATGGCGGGCGCGGCTTGTCGGCCGCGAGTTCGAGGATCGGCACGTTGCCGTCGTACTGTTGCATCCACCATTGCGTGTCAGCCTCTGCCTGCGCTTGGTAGGCCTGAGCGTGTTGCGACAAAGCATAGTCGCCAAAACTGTCGGACGGCGAAAGCGAGACGCTCGTACCAATGCTGCCTTTTAAGCTTGCGTACAACGCCATCAACTCGCTGGCGATGATCCCAAATGACCAGCCGTCGCACACGATATGGTGGGCGGTGATGATCAACTCGTGGCGCTCGGGAGTAATCGCGTAGAGGGTCGCGCGAATGAGCGGTCCTCGGACCAGGTCGAACGGTTCGCTGACGGCATCGCGGCGGGCGGCAGCAAGCATGCTGGTGCGTTCGGCCTCTCCGACCGAACCGAGTTCGATCACGTTGGCATGAAGCCTGCCGCGCGCCGCGATCATAAGGCTCAGACCGTCGATACTCACAGTAGCGCGCAACGCTTCGTGGCGGTCGGACAGTGCAAGCAGGGCCTTTTGGACCGAGCCGCGATCGAGTGGCCCGACCACTTTAAGCGATACGGACTCGTTGTAGGCGAGCGATGCCTCCTGCCCGAGCTGGCTGGCAAGCCACACCTCGCGCTGCGCCTCCGTTGTCGGGACGACGCGCGACAGTTCGTCGGCGAACGGGTCGAAGGCGACTTCGGTAAAAGCGGGCTGAGCCACGGTCATCTGCCTCGTGAATAGGTCATGCCTCGACCTTGATAAACCTGCCCGGAAAGTCTGGATTGGCCAGAAACCAAGCCGGCGTACCATCGGTGTCGCGGCCTAGCCGGGCACCCGTTACCGGTGGCCTCGACGCGTCGAAGGAAATGACCGTCGCTGTCGCTCGGCGCGGCAGGAAGTCTGCCTCTTGCAGTTCTGCCACGGCCTCTTTGAAGGCGGCTTTGATAACAGCAATGTCCTCGGCAGTGTGCGCCGTCGTCATGAAGCAGGGGAAGTTGTCGAGGATATGCACGCCGCGATTGCGCATCATGGCGAACAGAAGGTCCTGCAGTTGGTGATCTTCCGCAAAGAAGACCTTCCACACCGAGCTGAACGACTTCAAAACGATCGGCGCTCCCGCCTGGCGGCAGAAAGCATTGAGTTCTTCGACCATAGCGGCCGTGCGCTGCGTGAGCGCGTCCTGCAGCGCGGGGCCCTCCCGATCGATTTGCTCCAGCACGGCCTTCGCCGCGACAAGCGCGAGCGGGTGGCGGACAAAGGTACCGGCGAAGTAGGTGACGCCGACGGTCGGTGTCGAGTTGTCGCCGTACTCCCAGTGACCGCCGTCGAGGGCATCCATGAATTCGCGCTTGCCAGCGATGACCCCAATCGGGAAGCCACCGCCGACGACCTTGCCGTAGCTCGCAAGGTCGGCGCGAATACCGAACAGCGCCTGGATGCCGCATGGGTGGCAACGGAAACCGGTGACGACCTCGTCGAAGATCAACAGCGTGCCGGATTTCTCAGTCAGCGCACGCAACTCAGCCAGGAACTCGCGCGGTTGGAAGTCCGGGCGGCGGCTCTGGACAGGCTCGACGAGTACGGCGGCGAGATCGTGCGCGTTGGTCTTCAGCCACTCAAGGGTCTCAGGCGTGCCGTAGTCGAGCACGACGATATTCTCAACGGCATTAGGCAGGATACCTGGCGCCGCAGCCACAGACTTCAGCTTCTTCGTGCCGCGCACGATGACTTCATCGAAGATGCCGTGATAGGCCCCAGTGAAAATAGCCATCTTGCTGCGTCCAGTGACCGTCCGCGCGATGCGGACGCAACCCATGACGGCTTCGCTGCCGGTGTTGCACAGAGCGGCCCGGTCTGACCCGGTCGTTTTGCAAATCAGCGCGGCCACTTCGCCGGCAAGCGGGTGTTGGGGGCCGATGTCGAAGCCAGCGTCGAGTTGTTCCCGCACAGCCTTGCTGACAAAATCCGGCTGCCAACCGAACAGGCTCATGCCGAAGCCGTTGAGCGCGTCCACATACTCGTTGCCATCGAGATCCCACATCCGTGAGCCCTTCGAGCGCTCGATGACGATTTGATAGATGATCTCCTTTAGGGCCGGACGGAACCCGTTGACCACGCGCGGATCGGCAAGGTGCTTGCGGTGCTCGACGGTGTAGCGCTTGGAGCGCTCTGTCTTCTTGATGTAGCGGCGCATGAAAGCGTCGAGCCGCGCCCGCTGGCGCTCACTGAGTTCTGTCGAAGAGTTGTGGATGCGCGCGATAGCGCCGAACGCCTTCTTGACGTCGTATGATTTCTGGACGAGCGCGGCGGCCTCTTCGTCGGCGGGCGGCGGAGAAGACGCTTCAGTGCGGGCGGGTTCGGAAGCTGTCATGGACTGAGGGGCGGCAGAAGCCGACGGAGGCGTGCCTTGAGCTGCGGCCGTCGTCGTGGCGTGGGCTGTGGCGTGGGCTGTGGCCTGGGTGGTGGCCTGGGTGGTGGCCTGGGTGGCTGCAATCAGCGCCTGTCCCGTGATCAACGCCAACTGCTGAGTGACGAGCGACAGCTGTTGAATGAGACCCGGTACTCCGTCGGCTGGCATGCCAACCGGCAACGCCGCAGACGCCAGACTCGGCACCGGCGCTGGAACTGAAGATGAGACCTGCTGCGCGATGACCGGCGTTGCAGTCGACGCGGCAGCCGTCGGTGCAACCTTGGCTGGTGCCGTCTCCGGCGGAAGTTTCTCGTCGAGGTATGCCGCCAACGCGGCGAACGAGGTGTAGTCCTCCATCAGCTGGCGGAACGTGATCGGCAGCGCGAACTCTTTCTTCAGCTGCAGCGCGACCTGGGTCAGCGTCAGCGAGTCGAGGCCAAGTTCAACGAAGCCATGTCCGTCGGCGGCTGCTTCGAGTTCAATGCCCGAGGCGTCCTCGAACAGCGTTTTGAGACGAGCAATCATATGATGTTGGCGATTGGTTGCGGCCATTGGTTCAAAGGTATCCATGGCTGGGGGGGTACTCACAATGACAGTGGGGACGTTAGGGGGAATGGCAACCTGCGGGCCCACGGGGGCAGGCGCATGCTCCACCCGCGAGGAAGATGGCGCTGGCTGTTGCACGGCCTCGACCCAATGCCGCTTCCGCTCGAAGGGATAGGTCGGCAAGGCAATCCGGCGGCGCGCCGCAGTCGGCAAAGGTGCGTGCTGGGACGCACATCCAGCCGTCCACAACTCACCAACCGCTTGCATCAGCGCGGCATCTTCCTTGGCTGGATCGTCCGACAGGCTTGCGATTGCTGCGGGCATGCGTTTGCCGTCGCGATGCTGGCGGACGAGCGCGGTCAGAGTGGCGCGCGGCCCAGCCTCCAGGAAAACTGGCGAGCCAAACTCCGCAACTAACGTGCCGACGGCTGTCGAGAAGCGAACCGGCTCGCGCATGTGCCGCGCCCAGTAGGCCGGGTCTGTGGCTTCGGCCGCCAGCATGCGGCGCCCGGTCACGGTCGAGACAATTGGCAAAACGGGTGGCGACAGTGTCGTTTCCCGCACGGCCTTTTCGAACTTCGGCAGCGCCGGATCCATCATCGCGGAGTGGAACGCATGGGACGTTTTGAGATGTCGCGTGGCGAGGCCTTGGGCGTCCAGTTCAGCCGCGAAAGCTTCTATCACGGCGAGTTGGCCAGCCACGACTGATGCGGACGGCCCGTTCTCGGCGGCCAGTTGCACGCCTTCTGGAAGCGTCGGCTCAAGTTCCGCAGCGCCCAGCCTGACGCTGAGCATGGCGCCAGCCGGCAATTGCTGCATGAGCGCGCCACGCAGTGCGACAAGCCGCAAGGCGTCGTCTAAGGACATGACGCCAGCGAGCGTTGCCGCAACGAACTCGCCGACACTATGGCCGACCATGGCGACGGGCTCGACACCTGCCTCCAGCCAAGTCCGGGCGAGTGCATACTCGATGGCGAAGATTGCAGGCTGGGTTACCTCAGTCCTGACCAGAACGCTCGGGTCATCGCCAAACATCATCGCCTTTAGGTCGTAGTGCGTGTGACCCGAAATTGCGGTGAAGCAGGCATCCAGCGCGCTACGGAAAACCGGATTGCGAGCATAAAGTCCGCGCCCCATGCCAGCGTACTGCGACCCCTGACCCGGGAAGCAGAGCACGATTTGCGGTTCCGCCGTTGTCGACGCTCCCGCTTGAGCCAAACGTTCGCGATCGCGCAGGGCGGAAACGGCGTCCGCGACCGAAGCCGCAACGACGAATGTCCGGTGCGCAAAGTCGCGCCGGCCAACCGAGAGGGTGTGGGAGACATCGGCGAGATCGACGTCTCGATGGCGATCGAGATCGGCGGCTAAGCGTTCGGCCGAAACCTGGAGTGCCGTTGCCGTGCGCGCCGACAGTCGCAACAGCTGAGCGCCTTCGCTCGGGCTCGTGTTGGCGGCAAGCGGGCCTTCTTCAAGCACCGCATGCGCATTCGTGCCGCCGACGCCAAACGAACTGACGGCAGCACGTCTCGGGGTCGAACCGCGGGGCCAGCTTCGCCGGTCGGCCTGGACAAAGAAGGGGCTTGTGGCCAACTCGATTTTCGGGTTCGGCGCCTTGAAGTGCAATGTCGGCGGTAGTTCCTCGCGGGCCAACGCCAGTGCGGTTTTGACAAGCCCCGCTGCTCCGGCAGCGATGACGGTATGTCCGACGTTGCTTTTGACCGAGCCGATCGCGCAATATCCGACGTCAGTCGTTTCTTTGCGGTATGCCAAGGTCAGGGCGGCAAGTTCCACGGGGTCACCCAGCGGCGTTGCCGTTCCATGCGCCTCGACATAGCCGATACTGCGCGCCTCAACCCCGGCATCGGCCATGGCGGCGGTGATTACAGCTGCCTGACCGCGAACACTTGGAGCGGCAAAGCTCGCCTTCTGGCCGCCGTCGTTGTTTACCGCGACACCGCGGATCACGGCGTGGATCGTGTTCCCGTCGCGGACAGCATCGTTGAGCCGTTTCAACAGAACGCAAGCTGCGCCATCCGAAAACACGGTGCCTTGAGCGTCCGCATCGAATGACCGCGTATGCCCGTCTGGCGATAGCATTGATCCCTCTTGATAGAGGTAGCCACTGTTTGGGGGGCACGTAATTGAAACGCCGCCTGCCAGAGCCAAGTCGCACTGGCCCGTGCGTAGAGAAATGAACGCCTGGGCGATGGCAACGAGCGACGTCGAGCAAGCCGTGTGCACACTGACGGCTGGACCGGTCAGATCGAGCTTATGCGCCGTGCGGGTCGCGATGTAGTCTTTCTCGTTGGCCAGCATCACCTGGAATGCGCCGAGACGGGCCACCTTATCGGGATGAGCCAATACGTGGTTCTGGAAATAGGATGCATTGTACATCCCGGCATATACGCCGATCGTACCTGCGGTCTTTTCGGGTATCTGGCCGCCGCTTTCGAGGCACTCCCAGGCAAGCTCCAGGAACACGCGCTGTTGCGGGTCCATGAGTTCGGCCTCATTCGGCGAGATGCCGAAGAATGCCGCGTCGAACTGATCCGCTCCGTCTATTACGCCGCGTGCCGCTACATAGCGCGTGTCGTCTATAAGCTCCGCCGGAACGGACTTGTCGAGTTCTTCGCGGTCGAAGAAGCGGATGCCCTCGCGACCCTCTGTGAGCATCTCCCAGAAGGCGTCGACATTGGGGGCACCCGGCATCCTAACAGCCATACCGACGACAGCGATTGGCTCAAGTGCGACCGGCCGACCGCGAGCCGATGCGTTGGAAGCGATCGTTGACGGTGTCGAGAGACACGGTGTCGAGACAGTCTGGGCAATACCGCGCGGGCTCGGATCGGCATAAAATTGCGCGATCGAGACAGCCGCGTGTCCCGCCTTTCGGATTGCCGCTTGTGCGCGAAGCGCCAGCAGCGAATTACCGCCAAGGTCAAAAAAACTGTCGAGGGCACCGACGCGGTCGATACCAAGCACTGAGGAAAACACCTCAGCAATGTCGCGCTCCGCTCCTAGCCGCGGTGCAACGAATGGCCGCTGATGATCGTCTGGCCGCTCCCGGCGGGGGCCGGGCAACGCTCGCTTGTCGACTTTGCCGTTCAGCGTCACGGGCAGTGCGGCCAGGCATGTAAACGTAACCGGCACCATATGATCTGGCAGCCGCGCCGCGAGTTCATTGCGCAGAGCGATTGCGCTTATCTCGTGGCCAGTCGGCACAATATACGCTGCGAGTTCTGTGCCGCGCGTCTGATCTTGGATCGCGACGACAACTGCGCTTCGCACGTTGGTGCAACGCAAAAGCGCCTGTTCGATCTCGCCCACCTCGACGCGGAAACCACGAATTTTGACTTGGCCGTCGATGCGCCCAACAAACTCGACGGTGCCGTCGGACAAGAGCCGAACGTAATCGCCCGTGCGGTACATCAGGCTGGCTTGGCCGGCGAAGGGATCGGGCAGGAAGCGCTCGGCAGTCAGAGCGTCGCGGTTGAAATAACCAATCCCAACGCCAAGGCCTCCGATATAAAGTTCGCCTGTGACGCCACACGGCAGGGGTTGGCCGCGCGCGTTCAAAATGTATAGCGCCGTGGCGTTGACCGGTCGGCCAATGGGAACCGACGTCGCAGCGCCAAGCGACGCGCGCTCTATCGTATGCGTGGCTGCGAACGTGGTGGTCTCGGTCGGCCCGTAGCCGTTGATGAGCCGCGTCCCTGGAGCCGCCGCCATGAAACGCTTAACGTGCTCGACCGAAAGCGCTTCGCCTCCTATCAGCAGCGCCCCAAGTCCAGCGATATGATGTGGGTCGTCGTCGACAACGGCGTTGAACAGCGCAGCCGTGAGCCAAGCGGCATCCACGCGGTGCGCCGCGATGGTCCTGGCCAGCCCAGTGCCGGTCGGGATCGTCTCGTCATGAACGACCAACCGGCCACCGTTCAGCAGTGGCCCCCAAATCTCAAGCGTTGAGGCGTCGAACCCAAGGGGAGCCGCATGGAGCATCCGGGTCGAGGCGGTCAGCTGCATAAAGGCGCAATCGACCACGAGGCGCGCGATCGCGCGGTGGGGGATCGCAACGCCCTTTGGTTGACCGGTCGATCCCGAAGTGAACATCACATAGGCAACGGCCTCGCCATCGACTGCGGGCAGGCGACCAGTCGTGCCGGAACCGAGAGTGTGTATGTCAATCGCTTCAATGCCGAAGTCACTTTGAAGGGCGACACCTGCCTTGTCCGTGAGAACAAGGCGCACAGCGGCATCACTCAACATGAAGCGCAGGCGCTCCAGTGGGTGCTCCAGATCAAGAGGCAGGTAGGCCGCGCCAACCCGAAGGATGCCCAGCATCGCCGCAATCGCATGGGCGCTTCGCGGTAGGGCCATCGCAACGATGGCACCAGGGCTCACGCCGCGTTCGATAAGCGCCTTTGCGATCGTGTCAGCGGCGGCGTTGAGTTCGCCGTAGGTCCAGGAACGATCGGTGTCGACGATGGCGATGCTGTCACGATAGCGGTGCACGACGCCGGCAAAACGGGTAGGGAGGTCGTGAGGCCCTGGCAGTTGCTGGATTTCGCTTCTGACAACACTGGCGCCGGCGCTTTTACCCCAGTCGATCTGGACAATACCGGCCTCTTGAGGTGTCGCGAGTGCCGTGGTCCAAAGCGTCAACAGAGCGTGGACCGCATCCTCGGTCTGACCACTGTAGTGCACGTGGACGCGCTTCAGCACGCCAGCCACGACGACCGGAACGACCGTTATCGCAGCATTTGCACGGGCGCCGGCTCCCCAGGCGAATTCCGTCTCGAACGCGACCGGCGGCAAGTGCTGCTCTCGGCAACGGCGAACCTGTGCCGTCCATGCAGCAATTGAGCTTCCGCGATCAACCGGCATTTCGAGCCAGCCCTCGGCGATCGCGATGCCGACAGTATCGCCACCGAGGACCCGGTCTAGAACAAGCAACCATCCCGCGAGCGCCGCGCATTCATCCGTAGCTGGCACTTGATATTCAACAATTCCGGAACGGGATGGTTTGTGGTGGCTCAAAGTTGGCATATCCTCAACCGATCCACGTTTGGGCGTTTGGTTGGCGTGCGTAGTGCCATCGTACGAT
This sequence comes from Hyphomicrobiales bacterium, assembly GCA_038329675.1. GTDB lineage: Bacteria > Pseudomonadota > Alphaproteobacteria > Rhizobiales > Hyphomicrobiaceae > JANXVY01. The sequence goes on from JBBQNE010000016.1 coordinate 20,267, forward strand.
GCGTGAGACGGTTTGGGGGCTTAGGGCTGTTGCCCATGTTGCGAGGTTGAGGGCGAAGGTGCCGTCTTTTTGGCTTGCGTCGCGCAGGACGGCGTGCGCCCTCGACCATTCCCCGGCCATCAGTGCGGCTGTCCCGGCGTGGAGGGCGAGGCGGCCTCGGACTCGCTTGAGGCGTTCGTGGAGTGCGCGTTTCTGGGACGCGGTCAGCCAATGTGTTTCCTCGATCTTGACCAGCATCTGGGCCAGCGCTCCGGCCCGCCGGGCTGCGTCGCCGGTCAGGTGGTCGCCGGGCCGCGGGCGGACGCGGTAGACGGGATGGCTGTGGTAGACGATCTGGTGGCCCGCGAGCAGCATGCGCAGGTAGAGGTCGAGGCCTTCCCAGCCGCCCGTCAGGGTCTCGTCATAGACGCCCGTATCGCCGCCCGCATCGCCGCCCGTATCGCCGCCCGTATCGCGAGCCGCGGCCAACAGCGCCTCGCGGCGGATGAGGGCGGGGCTGAAGATGTTGCACGACCCCAGGCACACGCTCTCGAACGTCACCGGACCGCGCGATGGATAGAAGTCGGCGTAAAGCGCGCCGTTAAGATGCGTCGCGCCGACATAGGTGGCATTGCTGTAGACGACCGCCGCCCCGGGATTGGCCTCCAGGGTGCCGAGCTGAACTCTCAGATAGTCGGGCTCCCAGATATCGTCGGGGTCCAGGATGGCGACGACCTCGCCTTGGCATGCTGCGATGCCGCTATTCCGGGCGGCTGCGATGCCCCGGTGAGGCTGTTTTAGGTATGTTATATATTTCTCAAATGGCGAAATGGCGTTATCCAACTCCCGCGTGTCGGACGAGCCGTCATTTACTATTACAATTTGCAAGTCACGGTGCTTCTGCAGAAGCACCGATGTCATCGCTTCCGCGGCAAACGGCGCCACATTGTGAGCACACATCAGGACCGATACACTGGTCACGCAAAGCACTCCAGAACCGGCGGCATTTTATCGATTTGTGTCACTGCCTGATAATTTAAGCCCCGCCCGGTTGTCAACCCGCGGGGCAGGATTCGACCGTCAAGCATAACGTCATCCATAACGTCATCGGGCGCAGCTTGATGATTGACGGGCTTGGATTTATCTCACACACGTGCGGTAGGAGTTTGACTTAGTATGACCACGGACAGTGGTGGTTTGGCACCATCACGGCAGCGTGATGGGTGCGCTGTAAAACAGCACCTGTTCGATACCCGCGTTCTGTAATATGTCTTATTTTATTAATTACCGTCGACGGGTCCATCGGGGCATCACATTGTTCACGACTGGCTATATCTGACGAGTTGCCTCCGGCGAATGCCTTCGGCGTGTTTTGGTTCGGAGAGTACCATGGGGCGTTCGCGTATTTGGTTTACGTCGGGCCGCGGTCCGGTCGAGAGCGGCGTGCGGGGTGCCGTTCCGGCAAGCCGCAGGACGGCGTGGCGGACCGCGACCACCGCGTTCGGGGCGTCCGTGGCCTTTGCCGCCGTCCTCGCTCCCATGCCAGGCACGATGCAATCGCAACTGCTGGCCCAACAGCTGGCGCGGGCTGACGATCGGGCCAGCGAGCCGCCCACCTGCACCGCACTCCCGGCCGCTGGCGACGCGGCCGACGCTGGCCCCGCCGTGCGCCGGCTGACCGGCGACGAGGCCGGTGATATTGCTGCGATGGTGACCAGCGCGGAGCGTCTGTCCATCCGCTTCCATGGACACCCGACGCTGACCGGCGATTATAACGTGCATGCCGACGATACCGTCTCGATGCCGATGATCGGCCGTATCGTCGTGCGCGGGCTCACGCTCGCCGCGCTTGAGCGGCAGCTGCGGGCGGAGATGCTCCGGCTCACCGGCCGCGAGGCCTTTGTCACGGTCGACGTCAGCGTCTACCGCGATGTGTTCATCTCCGGCTTCGTCAGCCGCGCCGGTGCCTTCCAATGGAAGCGCGGCATGATGGTCCAGCACACCATGTCGCTGTCCGGCGGCGCCTTCCGGCCGACAACCTCGTCGGGCTCGACGATGGTCTCGGAAACAGAGCGGCTCAGGGCGCGCCGCGCCGCCGCCGAACTCGGGCGCAACCTCATCATCATCCAACGCCTCGCCGCAGAGCGCGCCAACCGGGCGACCTTCGAGGCCGATCCGCGGGCCCGCCAGCTGCTCAAAGGTGCCGATGCCGCCGCGTTCGAGGCCGCGCAGCAGGCCGTCCTCGCAAGTCGTCTCGCGTTCGCCCAGACGCGCATCTCATCGCTCAAGAGCAGCGCTGACATCGCCCGGGAAGAACTCGCCGCCCTGATGCAGCAGAGCGACGCGGTCATAAAGACCCTGTCCAAGCGCAGCCCCCGGCTGGCGGCGGTCCAGGAACTCCGGGGCCGCGGCATCGTCACGGAAGATCGCGTGCAGACCGAGGAGGGACGGCTCAGCGAACTCCACGAGCGCAAGGCCTCGATCAGCGTCTCGATGGCCCGCGTCAAGAGTGCCCAGGCCGGATCCGAGCGCAGCCTCGCTGTGTTTGAAAGCGAACGCCGTGCCGAGGTCGAACTCGAACTGCAGCGCCTCCAGCGCGAGACCGCGCTGCTCGAGGTCGAATACGCGTCTGCCGGCGAAACCCTCGCAACGCTCACAGGCACGACCGCCTTAGAAGGCCGCCTTGCCCACAACGCATCGTTCGACCGCTCCATCAGCCGCCTGTCGTTCGAGATCGTCAGAAACCAGGACGGCCTCGTCAAAACAATCGCAGCAAACGAAAACACTGCCATCTACCCTGGCGACCTCGTCCGAGTCGAACTGACAGCCGACCACTGATGACCGCCAAATTGCGCCAAAGAGAACTCGAGCAACTCATGCTCGCACTCACGAACCAGAACGCGCGAAGGGTCGCTTTTGCTCCAATGACTCCGTCCTTGCACGGCAGTGACGTTGGGCTGGAGTTGGCGAGGGTCTCAGCTGGAGCCGGCACGCGGACGGCTTACCTCAGCTTCGCAAACACTGTGGCGGAAGACGACACCAGCCTGACTAGCTGGTCTGGAACCGGCGTTGTGCATCAGGCCGACCACGGCTCGGGCATGGAAGGAAGCGTGCTCACCGAGCTGGCATGGCGCCCAGCCGGCGGTGATGCGGGACTGAGCACGAGTCCAGCGCGGTTGAAGACAGTTTTCGATCGAGATTTCGGCGGCTACGAATTACTGGTTTGCAATTTGCCTCCCATGTTCGGGGCCTCGCAAGACGCGCCAAACCCCTTCTCCATCGCTAAGGCGTGCGATGGGCTGGTGCTTGTCGTCGCGGCGATCGCGGACAATCTCGACACCGTCGCAGCAGTGGTCGACGCCGCAAAGCTTTCAGGGGTAAAATTGCTCGGCACTGTGCTCGAAGAGAGCGTCGTTACCGGACAATCATGGTCGCCATTCCGTGCGTACTGGTCGAAACGAAGCCAAAGCACGACCGCACTGGCCAACTTGAAATGACCGTCGCGCGCACCTGTCCAGTTCGAGCCAGCGACGCCGTGGCCGTCCCGCGCGCGATCGCGCCATTCGACGCGCCCGAATGTCTCCTGCGTGATGGGCCCCTTCCATGAAAGACAGTGTCCGCATCTGCGATGATGGCCATCGTGGGGACATCACGCAGACCGGTCACACAGTCGCGGTCCATCTTCGTAATAAAGTGGACTGCGCCCGTGCGCTCAGCGCTGTGGACGTAAGCGGATGGTGAGGCTCGCTTATCCGACCCGCGCGTGGCTCTTGTCGCCGCTGGCCCCACCGGTCACGGCTTTCCTTGCTTCTGTCGCCGCCGTGTTGCCGCCACTGGTGTTGAACGATCCGCTCCAGTGCGTCGAAGTACCCGCCTTCGTCATGATACTCTGTTTAGCGATCCGCGCGCCTTTCGCTGCGGCGATGACCTTCTATGCGCTCAGTGCGTTTCGGCTGCCCGAGGCCTTCCCTATGATGATGAATATCGGCATTCCGCGGCTCGCGGGGGCTGCCGTTCTGCTGGCGCTTGCATTTAAGTTTTTAGTGTCCCGCGAGCGTTTTATAGACCCCGCTCCTCAGGTTTTTCTGCTCGGCGGGTTCTTTGCAGCAGCGTCGCTGGGGCTTTTCACGTCGACGTTGGCCGATACGGTTTGGACAAGATGGAGCGACGACTTCATCAAAGCGATCCTCGCTGGCTTGGCGATCGCTATACTTGGCCACCAGCGGTCACACATTTCAGCGATTTCTTGGGTCAGCATCCTTAGCGGTCTATTGCTCGCGCCAATCGTTATCTGGAATAAGATTTTCCGCATCGAACTGGTCGAGGGAACACGTGCGGTGGCCGCCCCAGGAGCCAATTCTATTCTCGCCGATCCAAACTTCACCGCGCAGGTGCTGATCGTTCCACTCGGCTTGGCCGTGGCCATCGCCGCCGTATCGACCAAGGCAAGTCTGCGATTGCTTGCTGGCGCTTGCAGCCTTGTTTTCATGGCGGCCATTATCGCAACTCAGAGCCGGGGCGGTCTCATCGGAGTCGTCGCTGTTTTGTCTATTGTTGCGAGCATGGTGATCCGCTCTCGCCTTGCGATCATCGCTTTGACTGCAACCACCGCCTCGATCGTCGCAGTGCTGATGGGGCTTGGAGCGCGAGTTTCGGGCGGCTACGACGAAATTTCCGATCAAGGACTTGACGCTTCGGCCAGCCAGCGTCTGATTGCCTGGAAGGCAGCCCTGAACATGGCCGTCGCAAACCCTATCAGCGGCGTTGGCCTAGGAACCTTCCAACAGAACTTTTTTTACTATGCCGACACGTGGGTCGGTCGCGCCATGGACACCCACAGCACCTGGTTTAAAGTACTCGGTGAGATTGGCTTCTTCGGATTTGCCTGCTATTTTCTGATGATGGCGACAAGCTTCGCAGCGATTTATAAAGCACTAAAGACGACCCAATGCCCGACGCTCAAGGTGCACGCTATCGGTAGTCTTGCCGCCGCAGGTGGATTTTTCGCCACCGCAACATTCATTTCCAGTGCTGTGAGTGGGCTGGCATTCGGCGTCGTCGGAACGTCCGTTCTGCTGTTAAGCGTTGTGCGCCGGAACAGAGGCGACGGTCAGCCAATAAAGGCTTGGACCGTGATGGCGGGGCAGCAACGTGGTTCAAACAAACTCGAGGTCTAGTTGCCGTGAATATGTCCATCAATGAGTTGCTGAGCCTTGGAATCGGCTGGGTCCAGCGGCGGTTCTGGCTGATCGCCATTCCCCTCGCTCTCAGCGTGCCGCTGTCGATCGCCGCTGCCCTTTTGTTCCCGCAGAAGTATGCCGCGACGACGCTTATGCTGATGCAGGAGGTCACCACAGAAAATCCTTTTGCACGCCAACTCAGGGCCAACGAAACGCCTGCCGATAAGCTCGGCGCACTTCAGGCGCTCATGTTCAGCGATCGCAACCTCAACGAGGTGCTGGCCGAGTTGCACGGCAAGCAGATCTTGCAGGACCCCAAGATATTGCATCGGTCGCGAGAGGATCTTAAGCGCTCGCTCTCGATTGCTCCGAGCGGTCCAGAGTTCGTCGTCATCCGTTACGTCGCAGACAATCCGGCAGGGATGGGTCGCATACTGAACGTTGTGCTCGCCCGGCTGCTGGAAACGCTTCTACAGAACAACACCGAAGCGCCTGTTGCACCAGAGATCGTCAAGTCCCGGATGGTCGAACGGCTTTCCGAGATGGATGTGGCGCTTTCGGCCCTGAAGTCGTCCAAACTGATCCAGGAGATCGCGCGCTCGAACGATGCGGACAAGACTAAGCTCGAAAGCTTGCTTGCCGACGTGTCAAGGCGCCATGCGAGCTTCAAAGCGGCTCGGACAACGGCATCGACCTCACAAGTGGCCGGCGAAAGTCGGGTTCCGTCCGCACCCTCGATTGGCTCAGTCAGCGCGATGGCTAACGGGCTGCCCAGCGGTACTGAACGTCCCGTAACGGCCGGCGAGGCCGATCGTCTGCAGCAGGAAATCGAATTCCTGAGGCTCCTGCTTGAGCAACCGGGCGCAAGCGCGAGGGTCCATTACAACGCCAGTGTGTTCTCGCTCGAAACGAGTATCGACACCGCGAAGAAAGCCTTGGTCACTTGGTCCGCAAGATTTGGAAACACGAATTCCACTGGGATCAGCTTCATGAGGGCGCCTGAGCGGATCATCGTGCTGGACCCTCCACGCGACCCAGACGTAGCGCAGGTTCCGCGTAGCCGCATTGCGATGATTGGGCTTGGGAGCGGACTAGCACTCGCTATCGGACTTGGACTTCTTGGCGAATTCCTTGATCGCCGTGTGCGGACCATCGAGCAACTCAGGGCGGTGACCGGCGTCGAAGTTCTGGCACGATTGCCGAAGGCCTGACACTCTCAAACGGGACGTAAGGCGATGACCGACGCCAGCAAAAATCGACAGCAACGCATCATCCATGTCGCTCAGGCCATGGTGATCGGGGGGATCGAGACGCTGGTGCTCGATTTCATGAAACTCGAAAATGGTGCGCGCCATGAGTGCATCTCTCTCACTCGCGAAAAAGCCCAGCTGATCGGACAGTGGCCAGCGCTCGCTGCGGTCGAGAGCAAGATTTATTGTGCGGAGAAGGGCGAGGGCATCGAGCTTGGACTCGTCGTCCGGCTCGCCCGTCTTCTGCGGCGGCTCAAGCCCAGTGCTGTGGTTGCGCACCATATTGGTCCTCTGCTCTATGCAGGTACCGCCGCGCGGCTCGCCGGCGTGAAAACCTTGATCCATTACGAGCATGACGCCTGGCACTACGAGCGGAAGACGAACCGCCACATTGTCTCGGTCCTTAGTCGCGTTCTGCGACCAGTCCACGTCGCAGTTTCGAACAGCGTGGCCGAACGCCTATCCGAGCTCATCGGAGGCGGCTTGGTCAAAGTCATTCCTCCAGGCATTGATACCGACCGGTATGTGCCAGGTGATTGCTTCGGCGCCAGGCTCCGCAATGGCCTTGACCCGCAACAGCGTTGGATAGGAACGGTTGGACGCCTGGTCGCGGTTAAAAATCAAGAAGCACTGATCAAGGCACTGGCCCAGCTGGATGAGCGCCACAGCTGCGTGATCATCGGCGATGGACCGGAGCGAGGCAGCCTGGAGACGCTTGCTGGCACACTCGGACTGGGAGACCGCGTCCGCTTTCTCGGCCAGCGCAGCGACGTGCACGAACTCATTCCAGCGCTGGATGTCTTTTGCCTCCCGTCCCTCAACGAGGGGCTCCCGCGCTCGATTCTAGAGGCTCAGGCGTGTGGCGTGCCCGTGGTTGCAACCGCAGTCGGCTCTGTCCGTGACGCGGTACATCAGCCAAGCGGAGAGCTCGTTGCACCAGGCGATGTCGCAGGGCTGGCAGAAGCGCTTAGCTCTGTTCTGTCGCGCCGCAACGATCCTGTTGCGCTCCGGCGTCACGTCGTCGAGCGGTACGCCATCGCCGCCATAACTCGCGACCTTGAGCGTCTTGCAATTGTCGATCCGAGCCTATCAGGACGCGTGCCGTTGGCTCAGAGCGCCACGTGATGGTCGCCTTCGATTTGACAATGGTTGTCGTTGTGGTGATCGGGTTTGGCCTGCTTGTCTATCATCACATTGCTTATCCGCTTATCCTCCGCGCGCTGGCCCGGAAACGGCAACGATCCGCACCATGTGCGATAACCGCCCCGACGGAACCTCCGACGATCACTGTCCTCGTGCCGGCCTATAACGAAGAGGCCCACATCGAGGAGAAGATCCGCAACGTGGCTAGTCTCCAGTACCCGCCTGGGCGACTGCACGTTGTGATCGCGCTTGACGGCCCGAGCGACGAGACGCGCCCGCGAGCGCTTGCCGCTGCGAAAGCTCATGCCGCTGGCATGAAATTTTCAATTGTCGAGTACCAGAAGAACGTCGGCAAGATTGCCGTTTTGAACGACCAGATCGAGCGTATCCCATCGGATATCGTGGCACTTACCGACACGTCGGCCATGATGCCGCCAGATGCTCTTTTGAAGGCCACGTCACACTTTCGCGACCCAGATATCGGCTTTGTCGCGACAGGTTATCGCCTCATAGCGCCCGGTAACGAGGGCGAGCGAGTTTACATGCGACAGCTCGCTGCCGTACGCCGCGACGAAGCGATCCTCGACTCGCCACTCGGTGCCCATGGAGCCTTGTATTTTTTCCGCAGGGAGCTGTTCCGTCCATTTGCGCCCGACACCATCAATGACGATTTCATCCTACCCATGCGCATCGTCGAGCAGGGCTACCGCGGCATCTACGACGAAACGATCGAAGCGGTCGAACGCGAAACGTCCACCCGGAACCAAGAATTCCGCCGCCGCGTACGCATCGGTGCGGGCAATCTTCAGCAGACCTGTCGCCTGCTGCCGGGGCTGAGTTTTTCTCGGCCATGGATAGTATTCATGTTCGTCTCCGGCAAGGGAGCCCGGCCGTTCATGCCACCGATCGCATTGGCCGTCCTACTTGCAACGATGGCGCTCGCTTGGCGTGGCTCTGACCCGGCGAGAGCGCTGCTTGCTGTCGAAGTGCTGGCGCTTGCCACTGGACTGTTTGCCATGGTGCGGCGAGGTCAGAGGGTGCCGCGTGTCGTGGAATGGCTGGGCTACCTCGTCGAAGGGCATGCCGCGTCCGCAATAGGCGCAGGGAAATACCTTTTGGGAACACAAGTATCGGGCTGGCAAGGCAGCGGCAAAAGCCCTGCCCCGGTTTCGACAGCCATATGGCCACACTCGGGGCTGGCCCCATAGGCCAACGTTTCGGGCCAAAGTATTGAACCGACGCTCTTTGAGTGCGCCCTTTGAGCCGAGCCGCGCAACGGCGTGACATTCTACTGTGCCGGATTTTCAGCCTTGAGAGCATCGATGTGCCGTACGGCGGTCCGCCTGATGTCTTGAAGTTCACCATCTCCGAACGGGCTCGGCGCACCCACAACCATCTTTCGCTTCAGGGTGTCGAGCCAAGCGCGGGCATCAACAGCGGCTGCAGAGCGCCCCCGATCGGCTAGCTTATCCACCACCATCAGGTAACGGTAGTCGTCGATCGACTGGCGGTAGCGGAGCAGATCCATGGACCGGCGTAGCCGCCCATCGGGGTGGGTGAATACGGCGACGTGATCGCCCTCACGACCATCGAGATCATACCAATGATCCACATGCGCAGAATTGTATGCGAACTGCATGTGCCCCGCGCAGCCAATGTCGCGCAGCTTCAAAAGATAGATGCCGCGGGCATACCGCCCCTGTTGATTATAGAGCGAGCATGCGCTTCCAGCTTTGACGATGGCACGGATCGCTCCCTCGGAATGAACAGTGAGATAAAGCCGATCGATGATGCCAGCGAGCTGCCTACGCGGATCGTTTGCGAAATCAGCCAAGCTGATGAACGCTGCCGTTTTTGCCGTCGGCTGTGCCGATTTGAAAGCTTTGGCAGCCTCGACCAAGGACGGTACATCGCCATCGGCTGGTTCGTCGGCAATCGCGTGAACAATCGCGCGCAGTCCGGCCTCTGCACGCTCGCGCTCGATAATGGTCAGAACATCCCGAAGCACTTCGACGTAAGGCTTATGATAGAGTTCTTGAGTGTTCGACACGGCATTGGTCGATAGGCCTTCAATCGAGAGCCCATCGTACGTGAGCACTTCGTCGTAGCCAGCATCCGAGATCGCCTTGAGCGACGGCCGCATCTGGCTGATGTCCAACTGAGGTTTTCCCTCAACGTAGCGGACAAGCCGTGGTCCTCCGAGGCCTCCCGATACGGCGGTCATTCCAGTTTGCCTGAGCAGTAAAAGTCCAGCCTTGAGTTCTGCCAGCCGCCGTTGCGCAATTTCCGGGTAGGTTGCAAGCGGATAACGCGTGGCCGTCCCGAGATAGCCAATGGGAATGTCAGCGCCAGGAAGCGACCAGGGTTTGACAGTGGCTTCGACCAATAGCTCCGAGCGCCTGCCGTCCTTGAACGTCAACACGAGTGGGGCCGTCAATTTTTCTGAGGCAGCCTTCGGCGGGGCTGTGATCTCAATCAGCAGTGCTCGCGCTATGCCAGCCCGCAGAACCAGTGGCTTTGCTGCCGAGACTTCCAGTGGGTCGAGGACGCGGGGAAGAGCCGCAAACACCGTGCCGTCGATTGTCAGCCGCGTAATCTTGTTCCGTATGGTCGAAAGCGACGTTTGCAGGCCGGGCAACTGGATCTTGGCGCTAACGATTTCGAGATCAGCGTTGGGCAGCAATCCGACGACGATGGGTACGGTTTCGCCGCGCGGCACGGCGACGTCGAATGTGTCGGCCAACTCGGAGGAAGCCGGGCGAGCGTTCGCGGCGATGTCGAGCGCGAGGCTTCGAGTGAACACGCTCAACGCACCGCCAAGCGCATTGCCAGGTGCTGTGCCGGGGACTTTAGATGAACCGCCAGATGGCGGTGGCACATGGCGGTATTCCCGTTCGTAGTTCGATCGCAGGCGGCCAAAGAGCTCAGCAAGGAAAGCCTCGCCTTCGGATGCCTTGCTTTCCGGGAACACAATCAACGCAGACAGCGTCACTGCGTGAGGATCATTGTTGCCGTTAAAGCGCAAGTTGAGTTGGCCGTTCTCAACCACGGCCGTCGTTGTCAGGGGACGGTACCGCGGCTCGATATAGCGCCGCCAGATGTCGTCACCGGGCAAGTCTTCGTCGTCGGCGTGCCGCCAAAACCGCCGTGCAAAATCCGAGTACGGGCGAATACCGCCTTCGATCTCCTGCCCCTGGACGAAAACCCTTCGCTGTGTCGCGCTCGGGAAATACTCCCAGTATCCCGGGTCTTCGAGCATCATCCAGACCCTGTATCGACCGTTCGGCAAATCGATGTCGAGGCCTCCACTGAGAATGGAAATCCAATCTCGGAACAGATCATCAGGGTGACGGCGGTCCTCTATTCTTCCGATACGAACATTGGGGGCGAAGCCGTAGCCGCGGCGCTTGATGTAGGTCATGTCGGCCGTCAACTGCGTGAAGCCTGTCATGACCGGGCTCGTTAAAGGGCCGAGGTCGAAGCGGACGAGTTCTGGGAAAACTTTTGCGAACGGGGCCTCCCTCTCAAGGCGCACATTGTCTATGCTTACATTGCCGTCGGTCGCCGTGAGCACGAGGCGGGAAATGGCGCCTAGATCGAGGCGCCGACGCTCCTTGATGACGCTCTTCTCCCCCACGAAGGTACGCAGCGGGACATCAATCGTTCCCCGGCCGGGTGGGGCTGCGGTTGTCCAGTTTACGCGCGACCAGTAGCCCGTCGTTTTGTCGTCGTTGATTTCGACGTAGACGGCGACCGGCGTCTCCGACGGGTTATACGTATCGACCCGAAGCCAATCGTATCCGGTCCAGTTGGACGGTAAACCCTGGGACGGGCTGGTCGAGAGGTAACGTCCCTTGACGAGGTTTGCCGACCGCCCTGTTCCAACCGTCCGATTGTCCGAAGCGAGTTCAGCGTTCGGGAAAATATTTGGACCACTTTCAAAATCCGCCAGTATCTTGACCGCCACCTCCGCAGGCTGTGCCACTGCCACCGGCGGCTGAGGCGAGCAGAACCGGCGGTCCTGAAAAGCCGTCGCACCACAATAGCCGGCCAAGGCAAAGTCGGCCGCAGAGAGCGGGGCTTCGAACGCTGGAGGCGCTCCTGCAATAGGGACGAGGCGATAAGATTGTGCCACCGTCGGACAGCCGGGCACTGGGCTAATTCGGACATTGCGGACAAAGTAGTTGCCCGTGCCGTAGTTAAAAAGATACAACAGCGCTTTTGTCGTGCGCTCGACCGTGAAGTTGAATTCTATTCTGTGCCATCCGCTACTGTCAGCGCCAAACACGTCATGAGTGATCGAAGCTTGGCTGCCCTCGAACGCGATATGGAATGTCGTGGCACGGCCGTCGGCATCGGCAACAATATCGGATGCTGCGACCTCGGCCGTCATCCGGTAGCTGCACGGAGCCACGGCGACCTGCTGGAAAATGGCCTGTTTCGCTGGACCTTGATTGCGGACAACCGCAGCAGCGGGCTGGCCCGCAACATCATAGCGTTGAACCGCACCCTCTCCGGACCAAAGCCAGTTGTCCCAGCCGACCAGGGGCTGGCGGCCCTCGCGCTTGGCGGACATGTCGCCGTTGACGATCAATTCGGCTGGTTGAGCCGAGGCACCGGCCGAGATCACACAGAGGAACAGGGACGCGACGGCCCTCAAAAGAACGCTCAGCATCTCTGTGTTCCCTACGGTTCGTGCCGAGTTCAACCGTTACTGGGTTTCTCGAGCACCAGAATGACAGTGCCACGCCACCAGGAAAAACCGGGGACTTTGACGAGAGCCATGTCGAGCTTTTCGAGCGGCCTGATCAGTTGGTAGCCGAACTTGTCGAGCCGAGACAGAATGCGGAAGCTCTCAATGCGCGCGTGGGGAAAAATGGAACGCGCGATGGCGATGTCGTTCCGGTTTAGTTTGCGTTCGTCGTCGGTGATGTGATTTTCGAAAGACTTTGCGTTCGGAAATATCCGACGCACGAGTCCGGTGTTGCGCAAGGTATCGAAAACCGGCTGTTCCACTGGCTCTCGAAACAGTGCCACGCCACCAGGTTTCAGAACTCGGTAGGTCTCGCTCAGGGATCGTTCGACCTCGACGTGGTGCAGGATGTCGACGCCGGCAACGACGTCGAAATGGTTGTCTGGGAACGCAAGTGCTTCGGCGGCGCCAATATCGACTTCGACCTTGGCGGCGACGCCGCAAATCTCTGCGAGTTGGCGGGTCGAGGCAATATTCGCCGGGCTGATGTCGAAACCCTGTACGTCGTAGCCGATTTTGGCGAAGACCACGGTGTTGCTGCCCCAGCCGCAGCCGAAATCGAGAAGGCGTGCACCTGGCACGAAGCGCTCCTGCGCTAGCTGAAAGATACGCCAATAGGGGTTCCAGGGCCGCGTCTCCTGCCCGGAGATGGGCGTATAGTCCGGCTCGGCGAGGGAGCGGTGGGCCGAATACTGGTCGTAATACTCACGCTCGCGCTGCTGGCGCTCGGTCTCGGCTATTGTGGCCATGTTGGTTTCCCCGATTCCTAGGCCGGACGACTGAAGCGCGACTGCTGGCGGGGATCACGAGACGCGGGAAACGAACGGCTCTCGATCGCCGCGATGCATCGTTCAAGGTCGGCAACATACGCCTCAGCGGAGAAGTCCCGGTGCACCCGTTCGTGTGCTGCAGCTCCAAGTTGGGCCCTAAGCGCTTCATCCGACATCAGCCGGTCGAGCGCAGCGCGCAGCTCAGAAACGTTGCCGGGCTCGAACAGCACTCCGTCAACGCCGTCGCGGATGATCTTAGGAATTCCGCTAACGCGGCTGCCAATCCTAGACACGCCACACGATGCCGCCTCGATAAGCACCCGCGGCAACCCTTCCGCACGCGACGGAAGCACAAACACACTGCAATTCTTGATTTGGCTTGCTGTCGCGGCATGCGAGATGCCGGGCATTACTTCGATGCGATGCCCTGTGATTCTCGCCGCATCGATATGACGGGCGAGGTCGTGCCCGATCAGGCGCAGCTGCCAGTCGGGAAAGCGATCGGCGAGACCCAACCAAGCGTCGATCAGTAGGTCCACCCCCTTGCGCGGGAATGGCGTGCCGGCAAACAGAACGACCTTCTCGCGCGGCCCCAAATTAGGGCTGAACTGGTCAAGCCTAACGCCGTCGAAGTAGTTTGAGACGACCAATCGAGTGGGCAATCGTGAGATGGTGCGAGCCTGACCAGGATAAATTTCTCGGAAGGCATCAGCGCGCAGCGCCACGGCCTGCGCGGATAAAAGGTTGCGGACTCGGGCAACGTGTTGCTTCCAGCGCGGCGTGACGCCGTCCATGTAGTTGGCTGGCGAAGCATAGTCGCCCGGTAGCTCGACGATGAGCCGGGCGCCAATCTGGCTCGCTAGAGCCGCACCGATAAGCCCTTGAGTCAATGGATCGTAGGCGAGCACGAAGGTCCGACGACCGCGCAGCGTCGCCTCACGGGCGGCCAGGTCGGCGCGGATTTTAGGCAGCAGTATCCGCAGCTGAGAGCCGAACCCGAACGACGGCAATTTGAAGCCCCGCAGCCGGAATCGGCCGACGGTAAAGTCAAAGTCCTGGTGGCTGCCAAACCACGTCTCACCGGTAAAGCGAGAAGACAGGATCTCGGCGTGATAAGCGCAGTGCGAGTGGGGGTCGTGGATCGGCGCTCCCTTGAGGCAGATCAGATGTGGGGTATCGCCAGGATCCGCAGCGGTGGACGCCACGACCGAGTCGAAAGCTAGATCGGTCATTGCGAGAGCATTTCGCATCTATGGTCTAGCCCTGGAAACTGTTCTTCGCACAAAATCGAGGGCGGCGTGCGGCACCGGTGCAGCACCCGTCCAATGCAAAATTCCGACCACTGTCAGGCCGCAGATCATTGCCCATATGAGACGCGCGGCATGCGCTGTGTCTGGAGGCGCCAACCACACTGAGAGCAGGCTGAAGACGGTCGCGAGGCCGATGCCGAACACGGGGTATTCGGCGCGGGCAACACGCTGTCCGTAGATATGGAACAAGGCTGTACGGACGGCGTGGGCCACAATCATACTGGCGATTGCACCATGCACGCCATATCCGGGCACGAGGATGAACAGCGAAACGACACATGTCAGTGCGCCGGAGACATCGATTGCGAGCACTCCCATGCCATCGCCTCGGGCAAGGATGCCTCCGTTGCAGAACGCCGCCACCTGACTCAATGCGACGATGAGGATCGCGCCCGGTAGATACGCTAGGGCACCAGCATAGCTTGGCGGAAACATGAAATGGAGCAGCACCGGGCCGAGGAGGATCAAGCCCAGAGACGGTAGCAAGATCGTTGCCATGCCGTAGCCCCAGACTTGGGCGCACTGAACGCGCCCCTCTGGCGACGCCAAGGCGGCGATGCGCTTTGGAAACCACCACATCATGATGGGCACTGCCAGAAGGCTGGCTGCCACCGCCAGCCGCGAGGCCAGTCCGAAAAGGCCGATTTCCTCATTGGTGACCGTTGCGCTCAAAAACCAGCGGTTCAAAGTGGCGATGCTGAATAGTGCGAGGCCGCCGCCGACCAGTGGAAGACTGTACAGCACAACGTGTCGCAAGAGGTCGCTCGACCAAGAGACACCTGTGTCTGCGACCATCCAGGCTACCAGCAATGATGCGCAACCGATCGCAACCCACGCATTGAGCACGATCACGCCTTCAATGCCGTAGCCGAGTAGCAAGGCAATCCACGTCGCCAGCACGTGTGCGATGCCGCGCACGGTCGTGAACCAGAAGAACAGGCGGGCGCGATCGCGAAACCGAAGCCAGACGAGTGGGAGCTCGATAAGTCCAACGACGGCGGACGACAACAGCGTCCAACGCAAGGCCCACATGCCCGTCGTAATCCCGAGCAACTCTGCGGCTGGCCCCGCAAGGGCCTGGACGATCGCCCCGAAGATCACCGCGAAACAGAACAGGACGCCGAGCAGTTGCGCCGCATATGCTCTTTGATTTTCTTCGTTCTTTCCTGACGCAAACCTGATGAGCGTGTCGCCAGCGCCCAGTCCGAAGAAGACGAGCACGAACATGCAAAGGCTTAGGATCAGTTCGTAATCGCCGTAAGCCGACGGTGCGACATATGCCGCCATGAGCGGCACGGTGACAAGCGACAGGCCCTTTTCGAATGCGACAACGAGGGCATAAAGCTGGATTGAGTTTGCGGTGCTCGCGCTCATTTTAGCCGGCGTGGCGTTGGCATCCGCGGGAGAAACGGGTTGGTCGAGCATATCCTCAACCGATCCACGTTTGGGCGTTTGGTTGGCGTGCGTAGTGCCATCGTACGATGCGTGAGACGGTTTGGG
>JBBQNE010000017.1:0-35996 GCA_038329675.1 Hyphomicrobiales bacterium
CGGCCGCCTTGAGGTGTCGTCAAATGGCCCAAACAGTGGTGTCCGACTCGCGATCGATCTGCCGGTCGGCGAATAGGCAGGCCACCGCGCCAGGTGCTTGACATGCCAGATAAACAGCTGATGAGAGCCGTGTTCACAGGCCATTCAAGCGCGGGGATGCATAGCAGCGATTAAGCTTGGACAACGTGTGGTAATTTTTCGACGACGAAGCCGCCGTGTTGGTACCCTAAATCGCCAACTGTCCAGCCCATGAACGACCGCCGCGACCACCGAGGATGATGATGTACCGCTCGTGCCTCTCAGCCATCGCCGCCGTAATTGCCGCCGCCGGGCTGCTGCCGTCGGTCGGGCCGGTGCCAGCCGAAGCGCAAACGTCGCTGGTGTGCGAAGTGCGAACATCAAAGCGCGGCGGCGCGACGGTCGTTGAAGGATTTGTCAGCGCGCCAACTGGCTTTAACGGTTCATACCGGATCTCGGTGTCGGGCGGTGGCGGCGACACTGACCAGAGCGGCGAGTTCGCTGGCGGCGGCGGCAAGGCTGCGCTCGGCTCCGTGCCGGTCGCAGGTGCGGGTGCCTACAGCGCCGAAATCATGGTCAAGCAAAACGGCGTCGTGCGCTGCACCAACCGCACGGCGGGCAAGGTCTGAGGCGGCGTATCTGAGCTGACCCGATCGCGCCCCCCGTCAGCCTTTGATCCAACCCGCCTCCCAGCCGATCAGCGCCCGCTTGCGTGTGACGTTCCAGTGGTAGCCACCAAGCCCGCCATCCGATCGCAACACGCGGTGGCACGGCACGACAAACGCCAGCGGATTTCGCCCAACGGCGGCGCCCACCGCGCGTGATGCCCGAGGCGAACGCACCCGTATGGCAACGTCGGAATAACTTACCGCGGAGCCGACCGGGATACGCGTTAATAGCTGCCACACGCGGACCTCGAAATCGGTCCCGATCATCACAATGGGCACAGCTTCACCAGGTCGCGTCCCGGCAAAAAGCGCGGCCACCTCGTGCGCCGACCGGACCCGGTCGTGTTGCCACTCAGCCGCTGGCCATCGCGCGCGCATATCCTTGAGCGTCGCGTTACGGCCATCCGCCCGCTCCTCATCAAGAAACGCCAAGCCCGCGAGCCCACGCGGCGTCATCGCAGCTAGCGCTTCGCCAAACGGCGTATCGTGCCAACCATACGAGACCGTCATCCCTAAGCCGCGCCGAGCGATATCGCCGGGCGTGACGGCCTCGTGCGTGACGAAGAGATCGTGGAGCCGCGAGCCACCCGAAAGCCCGACATCATGCGCCGTATCAAGCACGCTCGCCGTACCGTTGAGCATGCGCCGCGCGTGGTCGAGCGTGAGCGCCTGCGTGAATTCTTTCGGCGAGAGGCCGCACCAGCGCTTGAACAGCCGCTGCACGTGCGATGGCGATAGCCCAAGATGAGCTGCCAGATCGTCGAGTTCAGGTTGGTTGGTGGCCGTTTCACTCAAGTATTGGATGGCGCGTCGGATCGTGACGTAATCGCGCCGACCATCGCGATCCAACGCTGCCGCGTTGATGTCGCGGTCCAGTTGATGTGACGGAGGTGCTGTGACACCTCCAGGTTCGGTTCGCCTTTTCATGCCGCAATGAAACCAGCGTTGCGCCGCTGACGCGACCCGTTTCTTGCGCGAGCTTCAGCGCTGGCCACGTTTCAGGCGCGGCGTCGTTTCACTCACGGCGTGCTCGCGGGCGGGGCAAGGGCTGGAGACGCCGCCGCAGCCGGCGCAGCGCCCGGATCGCCGCTACCAGACGCGCTGCCAGATTTTGCCGCCGCCGGTGCGCCGGGCCGTTCTGCGCCAATGCGCGGTGTTTCCCGGGCCGGATAGGCGAGGTCGGTGGGGTTGGCAGCCATGGCGGCAATAGCCCGTTGTTGCGAACAGCCAAAATCGGGATAGGGCGCGCGGTCGGGATTGCGGGTTACATCCTCTTGCCAGTTTCCGCACACCGGCCCGATCGCGGCGACCCGGTCATACGACAGCGTCAACGTGCCAGCTGCGCCGTGGCGCGTGTAATTGACCCGCTGTGCCGGAATGCCCTCGCGTTGAATGGCGGTCCCGATGAGGTTTGAAGCACCCGCGTCGTGGCCGGGCAGCGAGATATAAAGTGCGCCGCTGGTGCTGCGCTTGTACTGACGCAGGAAGCGCGTCGTCTCCATGTAGGCGTAGTCGCGGGCAGCCCCGCTGCGTCCGACCGCGATATCGATCGTCTCGCTCTGTGGCGTAACGACGATCGGATGCCGTTTGGTGTAGTCTGTCACTTCCGGGTGGAAGGCGTCGGACAATTGGGGACGGTCGCAGCCGGCGACAGCGACCGCAACTGCGGCGATCATGGCCGACATCGCGAGGCGGGAGCGAAGGGCGCGCATCATTTCGTGGCTCCGTGATCGGGGTATTCAACAATGAAACCGGCGCCATCCTTAACGCTGCCCGAAGTGGCAATTTTTTCGGGGCCGTAGATGCGGTTGAGGCTGCCGTAAAAGAGGCCCTTGAGGTCACTTGGCGGCGCGAGGCCATCGCCAGGTTTGCTGAATTCTTGAACTTCAGTTGGCCGCACGATGATCGGTGTCACCATGATCAGCAGTTCGGTTTTGCGGTCCCGGTAGTCGCGGCTGCGAAACAGCGCGCCAAGAACGGGTAAGCTGCGCAACTCGGGCACACCTTCGACGCTCTGGCGGACGTCGTCGGATAACAGGCCTGCAATCGCGAGCGCCGAGCCGCTTGGCATTTCGACCGTCGTCTCGGCTCGGCGGATCGATAGCGAGCTGATCGAAATCGAGCCAATCGCCACTGAACCCGTGCTCGATAGTTCGCTCACTTCCGCTGCAATCTTGAGGCTGATGCGGCCCTCCGACAGCACAGCGGGCGTAAAAGAAATTTGGACACCAAACGGCTTCCACTCGACACTGATCGTATTGTTTTGCTGCGACACGGGAATCGGGAATTCGCCGCCGGCATGAAACTTTGCCGTCTGGCCCGAGATCGCCGTCAATGTCGGCTCGGCAAGCGTCCGCGCAAGGCCAACGCGCTCGAACGCTTCGATCATACCGGTGATACGCTTGCCACCGCCGAGGTCAGCCGTTCCTTGAGCCGCAGAACCCGAAAACACCGATGGCGCGGGCACGCCTGGAAATCCAGCGACCTGCGGGTTGAAAATCGCCGATGGCGCAACGGCTGCCGAAACCGGAAAACTGTTCTGGAGGACTGTAGCGAAGGTGACATCTCCAGCCTTCACGATCGCTTCAGGCAGGTTGACGCCAAGTCGACGGATCGCATCGCGATTAACCTCCGCGACCGTTACTTTCAGCAAGACCTGTTCCTTCTCGTGCGTCGCGATCAGATTGACGACATTGGCGCCTTTGAGGTGGAGCTTGGCTAATTGTTCGGCCCGTGCCGCGTCTTCGGGCTTAGCCACGGTCCCGCTGATGATGACGCCATCGCCTGAGCCTTGCAGCTTAAGCTTCGAGCCCGGCAGATGCTGCTTCAAAATATCGGCGAGATCTTTGACGTCACGGGTCACCATTACGTCGATGTTGACGAGACGCCGCCCATCTCGACCGAGCAAAAAAACGTTGCCCTCGCCCATCGATCGCCCAGCAAGCGAAATGCGTCGCGCGGTCAACACGGTCGCCTCGATCAGGCCAGGGCTCGAGATAACGACGTCTTGAACGTCGATTGGCAGTTCGATGATCATCCCTTTGTTGAGACCAATCGACAGCTTTTTGGACACGGGAAATTGCGCCGTGCTTTGAATGCGCATGGTGCTGCCGTTATCCAAATCGTCGCTGGCAGCGGCAATCGGCGTGAGCCCGAGGACACAAATTGCGATCCAGGCAAGCGCAGCAGCAGCGTTGCAAGTCGCTGGCATTTTACTCGCGCGGCGGAACGGCTGCTGCGCGTGTGTGAATGTTTCCGACAGAACGGGCACTGTCATGCTTCCCCCAGCAGGCACCGCGTTGTGCAAATCGCACGCGCAGGCTCAAATTCGGCTTTAAACCGCCAGCCTGCGACCGCCAGCCTGCGACCGCCAGCCCGCGACCGCCAGCCTGCGGCCATAAGAACGGAGGCGACGGCGGTACGCGAAAACGCGACAGCACATGAGGACGCGGCAGAGGGACGAAGTAGCCGAGAACGCTGTCTGAGGCGCGGGCTGCCGGCCGAGACGTGTGGCCGGCCCACGTACCATCCACCGGTGGCCAACACGGCAGCGCGACGATCCAACGGCGTCGGGGATCATCTCAAACAGCGATGGAACGGGCAAAATTTGAGTGTCGCCGACGGCCCATTGTTGGCTGCCGCCAGCCAGTGGGGATAAGTTATACACGCCGGACGGCAACGCGTGGTCACGCTAAGTTGGCACACGACGCGGACCAGACAAGCCGACGCCAACGAAACAAGTCACGACGGCCCGTTGGTCACGACGGCCCGTTGGTCACGACGGCACCGGTGGTCACGATCGCTACGGCGTCCACGGTTGGCTAGGCGCGCCGTCGCTGGCGGCCTCGCGGCGACGGCCAACTTCGCGGGCGAGCGTGTGTAACGCTTCGTCCATGCCAGCCCGGGTCACGGCCGACAGCAGCAGCGGTTTTTTGCGCGAAGCTTTTTTAAGTGCTTCGGCCTTCGCCTCGAGTTCGTCCAGCGGTACGGCATCAATTTTCGATAGCGCGACGATCTCTTTCTTGCCTTCGATATCGGCGCCGTAAGCTTTCAATTCGCGGCGAACGGTCCGGTAGGCTTCCGCCACGTCCGGCTCGGTCGCGTCGACGAGATGCAAGATCACGCCACACCGCTCGATGTGGCCAAGGAAGCGCGTGCCGAGCCCGGCGCCATCATTAGCGCCCTCGATCAAGCCAGGGATGTCGGCCAGCACATACTCGCGGTCGCCAGCCAGCACCACTCCGAGGTTGGGATGGAGCGTCGTGAAGGGGTAATTGGCAATCTTGGGCCGTGCGGCGGTCACGGCCGCCAGGAACGTTGATTTGCCAGCGTTCGGTAGTCCAACCAGGCCCGCATCGGCGATCAGCTTCAGACGCAGCCAAATCGTCAGCTCCGCGCCGACCTGACCTGGGTTGGCATGGTAGGGCGCTTGATTGGTCGCCGATTTAAATCGAGCGTTGCCAAACCCACCATTCCCGCCCTCAAGCAATAGCACCCTGTCTCCGGTTGCCACGAGATCGGCAAGCAGCGTTTCGCCGTCTTCGGCAAATACTTGCGTGCCCGGCGGCACCTTCAAAACGCAATCGTCGCCGTGGGCCCCGGTTCGGTTTTTGCCCATGCCGTTGGTGCCGTTTTTGGCTTTGAAATGCTGCTGGAAGCGGAAGTCGATGAGCGTATTGAGATTGTCTGCGCATTCGACCCAAACGTCGCCACCCTTTCCGCCATCGCCACCGAACGGCCCGCCAAATTCGATGTACTTCTCGCGGCGGAACGCGACGCAGCCGTTGCCACCGTTCCCTGCTTTCACGTGAATCTTGGCTTGATCGAGAAATTTCATGGGCGGCGGTCCTCGCCCGATCCTTCAGCCAATCCAGGATTTGACATCGCACCCGACGCCGGTGGCGCCAGAACGTAGGTCAATGTCTCGCGCTCCGCCATGTTAACGGGACACCAGCTGCGGCCTGGCCCATCGGCCGCAAACCCAAGTTTTTGAAGAACGCGCGCGGACGCCACATTCTCCGTGAAATGGTTGGCGCGGATACCCGCCGAGCCGGTCGTTTCAAAGCAACGTTGGATCATCGCACGGGCTGCTTCCGTCGCGTAACCGTTGCCCCAATAGCGGGTGCCGACGAAATAGCCGATGGCATGCATACCGTGCACGTCATAGTCCGCAGCATAGCCGCAAATACCCACCAGCTGTCCGCTGTCGGCCCGCGTCCCTGGGGCCGCCCGCAACCGGATCGAGACAACGGACCGATCTGGACCGTCCTCGGCGATTTCGGCAATCCACCGGCGCGCACCTTCGATCGTCAGCGGATAGGGGATGTGGCCGGTCATACTCGCAACCTCGACGGCGCCACCAAGCACCGCGAAATCAAATGCGTCGCTCTCAGCAAGCGGCTTCAACCACAAACGTTGGGTCGCAAACCCAGCGTCAATGCCCTCCCGAGCGGTCGTGTTGAACTGCTGCCGGTCCATGATCGTCACGCGCCACTCCGGTCGGCCGCTGCGCGCTTTTCGCGGCGCGCGACTTCCCAAGGTTTATCGTACTCGCCCGCCATGATGCACCCTTTTGGTTCGATCGTGGCAATAACGTCAGCAAGGGCGAACCGTTCGATCTGTTCGCGCACCTGCCCAGCCGACTTATAGGCGAGCGGGCTCTCTGATACATCGGGGCGGTCGTAGAAAAAACGGATATCGAGCCCCTCGGTCTGCCGCTCGACGATCTCACACGATCGGGCCAACAGCGTCGAGGGGGCCAAGCCAAGCATGCCGAGCTCGCGCAACGTCTGGGTCCGGCTTTTGTTGCGACCAGCGCCATGGGGCGAAAACGAGGCATACTCCGTGTTGTTGCGGCCAAGCGTCAACAACACGGGTGCGGCCATGTTGAGCGGGATCAGGCCAAGCAGCGGGTGACCGGCCTCGTCCTGCCAAGCCGGGGTCGCGCCCTTGCCATGGTAGTAAAGCCCACCACGTTCCCACACGAAGTTGTGCTCGTTGCCAAAAGCGGCAAGCGCGGTCAGCCCGAGCCGCGCCGCGGTGCGCTCGTGGATCACCTGGTGGTTGCGCTTGGTCCAGCGCGCCACGTACTGCAACGCCTGCCAATAATCATCGCCCATTGCGCTCAGCGGGTCGAGCCATGCCTGGTGCGGCGGCGTCCCCGGCGCGACGTTGGCCACGTGCTTGACGGCCTCCGTGAGCCCGCGCTTGTAGACCTGTGCGCCCAAATCGCGGCTGCCGTGGTGGGTGACGAGCACGTCGACGCACGTCTGCCGGTCAAACGCTTTGGCAAGCTCGGTTTGGCCAGCACCGAGCAACTTGGCGACGAGGTGGGGCGTGATGAACATGCGGCCGAAATAGGCAAAGTGGTTGCCATCGCCTTGATCGCACAATTGGGCCTTCGCGCGGCCAACGAGCTGCGTCAGGAACGGGTTGCGGGTCCCTTCGATCTCATCGGTGATAGGGTCGGCGATCTGGTCTTCCAGCTTGCGACCACCAGGGCCAAAGCGGGTCGTCGCCTTGAGCGCATCCATAAAGACGCCCGTCGCCGTGCCAGCGGGGAAGATCGTGGCAAACATCGAGCAACAAATATCGGCCGAATGGAACGCAGGGTGGATAGCCCGCGACACGACCGCGCCGCCAACGGGGATCGTGCCTTTGGCCGAGCCCGAGGGACACGCATCAGGCATCACCGCGCCGTGCTCCAGCACCGGGCAACGCATCAGGTCGGCCATATGTTCGTTGACGGCGGCAATGTTGGCTACATCCTCGTCTGTTTCAGCCGAAATCGCCGACGCGAACGTGCCGTGGGATTTTCGCTTGAGCACGGCTGGCTTTGGAAACGCTGCGCTGATTTCATCGCGCACGGAGGCCATGCCGCGGCCCGCCGCGAGCAACTCTTTGGCGCGAGCCAGCGCAAGTTTGAAGCGAGGGCCAGGCTCGATGCCCCAGCCAATAAGCGTGCGTCCATCGATCGTGACGGTCGACGTGGGCTCTTCAAACTTTGAAACGGGGTCGGTAGTCATGGGACGCGGACCGATGAAAAAAAAGCGGGGCATCAAGGATGGGGTAACCATCCTGGCGCGCGCTCTGCGGTCCGAATGGGTTAGGCCGAAATGAACGGCCCTAGATTAGGTCGGCGATGGCGCGAATATATCGGCATGGTCTTAATTCAACACTTTCATGGCTGAACCTTGCGGGTCGCGGCAGATAGCTGAGTCTGAGCAAAAAGCAACGGCAATCTTCTTGACGCAGTCAGCTTGCCCGCGCTTGGGCTTCGAGCAACGTCCCCTCATAGATGTCCGCGACCGGGATCGTGAGGTCGAGCGATGGCAGGTGTGCGAGGCCGCCGGCCGTGGAGATGACCGGGTCGGTCGGCCAACCGCCGTTGGCGTCGCGCGTAAACACGCGAACCTCGACCGCGGTCGATTGCACGACCATGATCTCTCGCATGGACGTCAGCGCAGCGAGCGTTCCAATCGTTTCCCAGGTGTCTTTTTCGTTCGACGGTGACAGCACCTCGACGATCAGAATCGGGTCTTGGAACACTTTGTCGGGCGACGGCGGCGCACAGGTTACGACAATATCCGGTGCGCGCGCGTTGATGCGGCCCATCATCGGTGGGATCACCGGTGCCTCGGTACCAGCCCGGCAACGGCTACCGGTCGCCTTCAGGTGAACATGTATTGCTACGCCAATATTCAGTTGGATGGTGCTGTGTGCTTCGCTCGCGGGAGCCATCGCACGAACGCGGCCATTCACCAGTTCGAGCTTCCCGACGTGTCCCCCGCCGTCCCAAGCGAAAAACGCGTCAACCGTCATGGTCTCTTCGTCGGGCTTTCGGATCGCCGTCATAGCGCACCTCATAAACAAGTGTCGCAAGACTACGCCTGAAATCTAAAACAAAACAGCAGCGGGTTGGTCGCCCATCCCCCTGCCAGTTGCGATCATTTTCGGCGAATAGGCAGGTACTAGGCGGCCTTGGCTGCTTTTTCACCGCCGACCAATTCGGCTGCGACCGGCTTAACGTGGACGAACACCTTACCGCCGGAGCGGTGCTTGAATTCGACGTGGCCTTCGACGACCGCATAAATCGTGTGGTCGACGCCCATGCCGACGCCCTTGCCCGGATGCCACTGCGTACCACGCTGGCGGCAGATGATGTTGCCAGGGATGACGTGCTCGCCGCCGTACTTCTTCATGCCGAGGCGTTTGCTGTGGCTGTCGCGGCCGTTCCTGGTGGAACCGCCAGCTTTCTTCTGTGCCATGGGGGATGCTCCCGAAAAGTATGTCGAACGGCAAATGCCGATTGGATGGATGATCCGACGCGCGGTGCGTCAGCCGACGATGGACGTGATCTTAACGAGCGTTAGGTCCTGGCGGTGACCGCGCTTACGTCGCGAGTTCTTACGACGGCGTTTTTTGAACGCGATGACCTTAGGACCGCGGGTCTGTTCAACGAGCTCGGCCATAACTTTTGCGCCGCTCAGGAATGGTGCGCCGATCGCCGTAGCGCGACCTTCTCCGCCGACCATAAGAACATCGGCAAATTCGATTGTCCCGTCGGCGCCAATGAGCGTCCGGCGCGTAATATCGCCAGCGTCTTCAGCCTTGTGCAGGCGCTCGATTTCGATCACGTCGTCGGTGGCAACACGGTATTGTTTGCCGCCTGTCTTAATGACAGCGTACATGGGTCGACCTTCCTCAAAGCTACGGCGGCCGATGTTTAAGGCCTGTCCGTTGCGAATGTTGTCGCGTCCTATGGTGGCCTACGTCAGGCGTTCGCGAGGAACGCTACGACGCCTCGGCACTTTTGTAGGTTTTACCCACAACCTCGAACAGCGCAGTTGCCGCAGTGGACGGGCCCACCACGTTGCGGTCGACATCGCTCGTCGTCACCATATTGTCAATCCGAAAGCGCAACCGTGCGTGGTGGTTTACCGCTCGAGCGACCGAAGTCATAGGCCTGCGTGCGCGTCGGCGTGCGATGCCATCCGGAGGAAGCAAATGTGACCCGACACGGGACCAAATTGCCAGATCGGAACAAACGGACCCAAGCGGCGACAGGGCCCGCCAACGACCTCGCCCGAACGGCAGCCGACTCCAGGGTCCGCGCAATGGACGCCACGCTGCCAATAATCCCGGTCATCGATTGCGGCACCGGATTCGCGTTGGCGACCCTCGATGCCGACATCGCACGCGCCCACCGGCTGCTCGACGGCCCAACACGCTACGTGCCAAGTGCGGTCCTGAAGGCGCTAGACGTCGCGTCGCGCCGCTGGCTCGCAAGGTGGGACAACGCCTACCTCCCCGAGATCGCCGCCATCGCCGCCCGGCTCAACCGGCCGGGCGTCTATTTCTTCTCGATCATGTACGAATGGGCATGCACGTGCGCGGTAAAGCCGTCGCCCGATGGCGATAGCGCCCACCTCGTTCGCGTGCTCGATTGGCGGACGCCGGGCCTTGGACGCGAGGTGATGGCCGCCCGCGTCGCCGGGCCAGCCGGGCCCTACGTGACGCTCACATGGCCCGGCTTTTCCGGCGTCATTCAGGCGATGGCACCGGGCCGATTTTCAGCGGCACTCAACCAGGCGCCTATGAGGTTTGCCGCTGGGCTTTATCCTGTCGATTGGGTGATGGCGCGCCGTCGGCTTTGGAACGCACCGCACCCGACGGCCGCCCATGTTCTGCGCCGCGCGTTTGAGACGTGCGCGACGTTTGATGACGCCAAGCGCTTCCTAGAAACCGCGCCGATCGCGCTGCCAGCGATCTACAGCTTGGCCGGGGTCAACCCCAACGAAACCTGCGTGATTGAGCGCACCGAGACGGCCGCACGAACGTTTGCTGGCGAAGCGATTGCAGCCAACCACTGGTGTAGTAACGAGCCAACGCCCTATGACTGGCGCGGCCATTCCCGCGGGATCGACAGCCAGGGTCGTGCCAACTTAATGCGAAAATTGAATGCCGACCTGACGCCAGATTTTTCGTGGGCGACGTTTCCGGTGATGAACCCACACACGCGGCTGGTCATGGTTGCCGATGCTCGAGCGGGCCGCTTGGTGGCGCAGGGTTTTGAACACGGTCGCCAAATCGTAGCCGAACCCGCAACCCAAGTGCTCGACTTAACCGAAGTGCGCGACTTAGCCGCCTGAGGCCCAGAACGCCATCAAGGGGCCTGTGGCCGAAATGCGCCGCTGCCGCATTGCATTTTTATCCCGACTGGCGGTGAGCGGGTTGCAGCATTAGTTTCACTTTGCGACGACGAATATGACTTGAGCGCCATCATAGATGCCGATGTCGCAACCAAGATCGTCATCGACGGGTGCCAGCGAGCGGCCTCGCGACAGTTAACGATGGAGTTGCGCAATGTCGCATCGCGGTTTTACGCCAAGTTTGACCCCAGGTTCGACCTCGGGGTTGATGCCTAGTCGAATGGATATGATGGCGTCTGGCGGGCGGTTTTCAAAGATCGCGATGGCTTCAAGCGTTATCTCGTTCCTGGCGATCAACCCAGTTTGGGCGCAAGAACCGCCTGCCCCACCGCCGACGGCCCCGATCGTGGCAAACGTTGCCAACCTCGATCAACCAACAGGTGCGATCAGCGCTGCACCAGTGGCGACGCCGAATGCTGCAATCGATCCGGCGCCAACCGTAGTTCCAACCAACGCCATAGCGGCAAACGTCGCTCCTGCTGCCGTTGATCCCGCCCCGGTACCAGCGATAGCGGAAACATCGGTGAAGCCGGTTGCCGATCCAATCGTGCTGGCCGTCGTTGAACGCCTGAGGCGCCCTGTCGCTGGAACCGAGAAGTCCGAAGTGGCAGCGCTCGCTCAATTTTACGCCAAACGAGCCGGGCCGTTGTTTCTAGCTGGCGGGGCGTGGTCACCAATCGGCGAGGCCGTGATTGCCGAACTCGCGCGCGCCGACAATTGGGGTCTGGTGGCCAAAAGCTACGCCGTCGCCGCGCCATCAGCCGCCGATCTTTCCCAGCTCGCCGAGGCCGAAGTCGCATTAGCCGCCGCCGCCCTTCGGTATGCCCGCCATGCGAGCGGCGGCCGCGTCGATCCAGCGACCTTGTCGCGGTTCAACGACATGCGTGGCACCGACGCCGACCCCGTTGAGGTGCTCACGGGCCTCGCCGCAGCAAACCAGCCAACCGCGTTTCTGCTATCGCTGCACCCGAAACATCCCCAGTATCAAAAATTGCACGCAGCGCTCGTTAAACTGCGCAATGGCGGGTCGCCTCCACCCGAGGCAACCACCCAATCCGCCGTCGTGTTGCTGCCAGCCGAGGGACCAACGTTGAAAGCTGGCGCAACGCATAAGGATGTCGCGTTGCTCCGCGCTAGGCTCGCTGGACCGGGTGAAGCAGCCAACGAGACGTTCGATACGCCGCTGACCGCCGCCGTGAAATCGTTCCAGGCCGAGAAAGGCTTGAAACGGACCGGCGCCCTCGACAAAGCGACGCGCGCTGCGCTGAGCGGCGCCGAGCCAGCCAAAAAATCCGAGCCGAGCAAAGACATCGAGCAGATAGCGCTCAACATGGAACGCTGGCGCTGGATGCCACGCGACCTCGGCGCCTTCCATATCGTCAACAACGTTCCCGAATTCCAAACCCGTGTCGTTAAGGACGGCGAGGTCATTCATCAGGAACGCATCATCGTCGGCAAGGCCAATACGCCAACGCCGGTGTTTTCAGCCAACATGCAGTTCGTGATCTTCCATCCCGAATGGGGCGTTCCCGACAGTATCAAGGTCAAGGAAATCTGGCCGTCACTGCGCCGTAAAGCGCCTGACGATTTTTTTGGCACGACATCAGATACGCGCCTGCTTCAGCGACAAAATATGCGCGTGACGTATAACGGGCGGGTGATCGACGCGAGCAAGGTCGATTGGTCAACCGCCGATCCGCGTCAGTATTCATTCATACAGGCTGCTGGCGGCGGCAACGTCCTCGGCGTTGTAAAGTTCCGTTTCCCCAACAAGCATGACGTTTACATGCACGACACGCAGGAACGCAGTCTGTTCCAGCAGTCGGCGCGGGCCTATAGCCATGGCTGCATGAGGGTGAACAATCCACGTCGCTTAGCCGAAGTTATTCTCGCCCACGCTGAGACGCCAGCCTGGACGCCCGACAGGGTCGGCGCGGCGCTCGCAAGTACAGGCACGCAAGAGATCAAGCTCGACAGGCCATTTCCCGTCCACAGCGTCTACCTGACAGCGTGGGTTGATGAGGCGACGGGCAAGGTGTCAACGTTCAGCGATCTGTATGGTCACGATACTCGCCTCACCGCCGCGCTGGCCGGTCGCCCGGTGTCGGTTGAGCCACAAGAGAGCAAGAACGATCTGTCGGGCTCGATCCGCCAACAGATCGACCGCAAGAAGCAGCAAAAGCAGGACGTCGACCCGCTCTCGGCGATCCTATCGGGCATTTTTTCCAACTAAGGCAGAGCTGACGCGTGGCGCCCGTTGACATCGCCGTCCCACGCTGGATGCGAGGAGATGGCGGTGGCAACCTCGGCCACCGTCAGACCTATGGCCTGGTGTTCAGCCTCGAGCGTCGGTCTCGATGCGCTCCATGTCTTCGTCCGAGAAGCCGAAGTGGTGGCCAACCTCGTGGATCAACACGTGCGCGATGATCTCGCCAAGCGTGTCATCGCCGTTTGACCACTCGTCGAGTATCGCGCGCCGGTAGAGCACGACGAGGTCGGGACCGTTTGCGGAGGCATCAGCAACGCTTTTTTCCGTGAGCGCGACGCCCTGATAAAGCCCCATCAATTCATATGGGCTCTCGATATCAAGCTCGTCGAGCACCTCGTCGTCGGCGAAGTCTTGGACGCGGATCACAACGTCATCGCACAACTCGCGGAAGCTACCGGGAAGACGCTGCCACGCCTGACGGGCGATCGCCTCAAAAGTTGCCATGTCGGGGGCGTAGGCATCGCGCCATTCACTCATAGCAACCATTGGCGTTTCCTCCCTGGCCCCGCGCGCACGGCGAAGCGGCAAGGGACCCGGAGATGTAGTCGCGCCTGGGGGCATTGGAAAGGCGAAACAGCTAACGACTTTAAGATCAGCGCAGACGCACGATGACGCGGTCACTTTTGCCCGCCGCATCGATGACGGCGACCGTGGTAAAGCCGCGGCCGACCGGGCGCCAGGCGACATCGCGGCGGTGTGGCTCAGACGCGATCGGTCGGTTGTCGACGAGCCAAGTGAGCGGGAGGGCCCCGCCGTCCGCGCGCAGGATGATAGCGTCGCCGATATCCTCAATGTAGCCAGGTTCGCGATCGCTTGCCGTATTGCTGGCAGCAGTGGCAACGGGATCGACGCTGGCAACTTCGATATCGCTGCGGTCGTGGGGGTAGGCAATAACCGGCGAAGTCTCGGTGAATGTCGCGGTAACAGCGGGCGTGAGGTCGGTGCCAGGCTCACGGAAGCGTTTCAACGGCGGTGGTAGGTTTGCCCCCACGGCAGCGATGATTCCTGGCGGCGAACCTAGAAGTGGCGCGCGGGTCGGGCCGATGCGGGCAAATGCGTCAAACAGAAGAGGCGCGGCTGCAACGCGGCCCGATAGGCCAGCGGTCGCCGCGCTATCGGGGCGGCCGGTCCATACCGCGATCACATGGGCGCCATCATAGCCAATCGCGTAGGCGTCGCGGTAGCCGTAGGACGTGCCGGTTTTATAGGCGATACGCCCGCCGGTGGCGTGGACGGGCGGCGGGGCGTCCTTCAAGATATCGGTGACATACCACGCAGCAACCGGTGACAGGATGCGGCGGCCAGCGCGGATCGCTTCACTTGCGCGATTGGTTTGCGGGCCTCCCACGCCCAGCCCTGGAGCCGCGCGCGCGCGCGCGGTCGTCTCGCGCAGATACCG
This sequence comes from Hyphomicrobiales bacterium, assembly GCA_038329675.1. Classification (GTDB taxonomy): domain Bacteria; phylum Pseudomonadota; class Alphaproteobacteria; order Rhizobiales; family Hyphomicrobiaceae; genus JANXVY01. The sequence goes on from JBBQNE010000017.1 coordinate 14,566, forward strand.
CAGCGCCACCGGATCGCCACCCCGCGCAAGGCTGGCATAAAGCGCGGCGAGGTCGTCAAGGCGCAAGCCGATCCCACCAAGCGCAATCGCAACCGTTGGCTCGGCCGAGGCGGGCAGCACAGGATTGGCGCCAGCCCGTTTCAGCCGCGAAAACAAGCGCCCTGGCCCGACGGCGTTGAGCACCTTAACGGCTGGGATATTGAGCGACTGAGCGAGCGCATCGCGGATCGTGACGGTGCCGTGGAAGTCCTCATCAAAATTCTTGGGCGCGTAACTGCCGAACCGAACCGGGCGGTCCTCAATCAGCGTTTCAGGGTGCGCGATGCCAGCATCGAACCCCAGGCCGTAGATCAGCGGCTTCAACGTCGAGCCGGGTGAACGGACGGCGGCGGCCATATCGACGGCACCCCAGCGGCTGCCGTCGAGATAAGCCGATGAGCCAACACGGGCGAGGATTTCACCGGTGCGGTGGTCAGCAACCACAATCGCCGCCGATAGCCTGTCACCAAGCGCGCGGGCGTGGTCGCGGGCAAGGTCTTCGAGCGCGGACTGCAAATCGCGGTCAAGCGTCGTGCGATGCACGGCGGCGAGTGGCACGCGGGCGAGTTCGGCTTCGGCGAGGTGCGGGGCAAGCTTTGGGAAGTCACGACGGACGCGGGGGATCGGCTCGGCCTTGGCGCGCTCGTATTCAGCCGCTGTGATAATCCGAGCAGCCTTAGCCGTCGCAAGGATGCGGTCGCGGGCGCGGCGGGCGACCGCCGGGAACCGGTCAGGCCGACGCGCTTCGGGCGATTGCGGGATCGCAACAAGCAGTGCAGCTTCGCCTAGCGATAGCCGCCGCGGCTCCTTGCCGAAGTAGGCGATCGAAGCCGCCCGCACGCCTTCCATGTTGCCCCCATAGGGTGCGAGCCGCAGGTAGAGCGATAAAATATCACGCTTGCCCATGGTCCGTTCGAGCTTCAGCGCATCGATGCTTTGGCGCAGTTTGCCAAGCGCGGATTTGGGCGTTGGGCCACGCATCAGGCGTGCGGTTTGCATCGTCAGCGTTGAGGCGCCCGAAACGAGCCGCCCGTGACGCAGCGCTTGGAGGCCAGCCCGCGTGAAGGCAATCGGGTCGATGCCGCCGTGCGTCCAGAAGCGCCGGTCTTCGAATGCGGTCAGCATCGCCAGATAGCGCGGATCGACGTCGCCGGGTTCAATCGGCAGCCGCCAATGCCCCGATGTGGTGGTGAATGCGCGCAACAGAGCATCGTTGCGGTCGAGCACGGTGACAGAGACTTCGCTAGTGCGGTCAAGTGCAACGGGTGGTCCGCTCGTCACAGCCAAATGTAGTGACACGACAGCGATGGCAGCAACGGCGAGCGTGAGGTGGAACGCAAGGAGCGTCGCGCGTGCCAGTTTGGTTGTCATCGTTTTCGACAGCGATCGCGGGCGCAATACGCGCGATAGTCTAAATGCCAGTCGGGCGGCGACGGCGGCGCGCTTTGGCACTCCTCCCCCTGGTGGGGCGGGGCTCAGCGTCGGGGTCCCATATGGCTCGACATCGCGCATTGCTATTTCACCGTCAGCATCGACGAGGCGGTGCGGGCGTGGCGTTCGGGGCGGTACATGTCTTCAACCGTGGCCGCAGGATGAATGAATGTGCCAGGCGTGACCGCACGAACGATGTAGGCAACCGTCGCTGCGGGCATCCCGTCAACCGGTTTGGCTGGGGCGACCGCGAGACCAGCAGAGGCAATAGCGCTGTCATCACTGGTGCCATCCCGGTTGCCCTCCGCGCTACCATCGCCGTTATCACCGGTATCGCCGCCCTCTGGAGCATCGCCATCGCCGCCCTCCCCGCCGCGAGCCGAACGCGGCAGATAGTTGAAAGCCGCGACAAAGCGATCGTCCCGGAATTCGGTGTGCTCTGGCCGCCGAACGTTGGCCAGCAGCGGTTTGAGCCAGCTCAGTCCACGGGTATCACCGCCATCGACGAGCCTGGGGTTTTCGATCTCAAAGCCCGCAGGAAGGCGGTCGACAAGTAGGACGCGCCCGGCTTTCTCCTGTCCCGTCATCGTAACCACGACAACGAGGCGGTCGTTCTGTTTGACTTCGAGCGCAGCTTTATCAGCGAGTTTTTGCCCATCAAGTTTACGGCCATCTAGCGTATAGAGTGAACGCTCCAGCTTGAAGCCTTTGGCAATTGCTGGCTCGGGCGTCAGCGCAGCCCCGGTGACGGTGATCAGCACGCCGGTTTCGGCCTCACCCTCGTTGATAATCGTGACGCCCTTTGCCAAATCGTCCGCCGTATAGCGCGTCGAAAGCTGGCCGGTATGTGGCTTGCCGTCGACCGACAGCGCGAGCGATTTGCCCTCATCGGCGATCGCGTTCGCCGCCAGCACCATCCACGCTTGCTCCTGGGTCGACGTATAGGTGCGCGACGCATAGGCTTTGGCCAGCAACGTCACGAGTTTTGGGGCTTCTCCGTTCGCGATGCCAGTCTCGGATGCCAGCGTCAGAACGGCGGCACGGTCGCGAAGTTGAGAACCGAAGTCGCGGCGCGGCAGAGCGACAGACTTGTCAGCCGCTGACGCGGCATCGAGCGCGGCGAGCGCTGAACCGAACACGGCCTCCGCGCGGGTTTTGTCGCCCATCATCTGGAGCGCAGCCCCCAATTGCGCTTTGGCGAGCGGCGAGGTGAACCGGTCGAGCTTGGCGTCGGCATAGTAGCGGAGTTCACCAACCGGCGCCCGGCCGTTACGGGCCAGCACGTAAAGCGCATAGGCGCGCTCTTCGCCTCCAGCTTCAAGGTCCTTGGCGTAGGCGATGTGGTTTTGCAGCCGGTCGAGCGCTTGGGTTAGCGCACGCGGCGTCACCGAATAGCCGCTCTCCTTGGCGCGCGTCAGGAAGTCGGTGACGTAGGCTGTCAACCAGATGTCGGGGTTGGATGGACCCCAGACACCGAACGCACCCGTTTTGTCTTGCATATCGAGCACGCGGTCGATTGCGCTCTGAACGCGGCCGCGAATTTTCGCATCGAGCGCTATTCCGAACTTTGAAGCAATCGCATTCGAGTAAACGAGCGGCAGGGCGCGCGAGACGGTTTGTTCCGCACAACCGTAAGGATACCGATCAAGTGCGGTCAGAAGTCCCGCCACATCAAGACCCGCCTGCGGGCCCACGGAGACATCGATCGAAGATCGGCTGGCGATAAGATCGCCGATCAGATCAGACGAGAGCAGGAGCTTGCCCTTGGGCGCAAGCTTACTGACGGTCGTTCTCTTGATATCGCCCGATGGCGCCAGCACGTTGAACGACAGCTGCCGTTTGACCAGGATCGGCTTGCCGGTGGTATCGGCCGGGCCTTCGATCGTGACATCGTAGACCTTTCGGCCAATGTCAGACGGCTTGAGCGTCACGGTCTCTGACTTCCGCTCGCCGCTCGCAAGTGTGAGATCACGGCCGCCGACCGACTGGCCATCGCTAACGATGGAGACTTTGTATGAGCCAATTGGGCCTTCGACATTGTGAGCGGCGACGTCGAGGCGGGCTTTATCACCAAGTGTCAAGAAGCGCGGGGCCGAAACGGTCATCGCCACCGCGTCGCGGACGATCACCTCTGCCGTGCCATGACCGATCTTATCCTTCGACCATGCCACCGCCATGAGGCGCACGCTGCCGTTGAAATCTGGGAGTTCAAAGGTCACCGACGCGGTGCCATCAGCGCCAACGCGGACGATGCCTGAGTATTGCGCAAGGATCGTCTCGACGGTCGGTGGTGCGCCAGCCATTTGTGCAATCGCCATGCCGTCACCGCCGGAGCGAAGCTTGCCGCGGTCAGCGCGCATCCCGTCAATCAGCCGACCGTAGTAATCTCGGATTTCGAGACCAAGTTTCCGTTGTGCGAAAAAATGTCCCTCGGGTTTAGGCGCTTCGTAGCGCGTGAGGTTGAGGACGCCAGCATCGACAGCAGCGATCGTAACGCGCGCATCTTCACCGACCGCGAGGCCCGCAATTTTGACCGGCACCGTCAGGACCGAGCTGGGTTTGACCTTCGCCTCGGGCGTCATCGCGACTTTCAGCGTTTCAGCCGATCGGTCGATAGCCAGCCAACGAACGCCAATGGCCCGAGTCGGCATCCGTTTCGAGCCCGTATCCATCGCCCGGTAAAACAGGGCCGTCGCGTAGGCGCCAGGTCCCCACTCGGCAGAAACCGGGATAGCAACGTCAACGCCGCCCTTCGGGACGTCAACTTCCTGCGCCGACAGGAGCCCGTTCTGCAAAACCGTGACGAGCGCCTTGCCAGCATGCTTTGTGGCGATCCGGAACTTAGCCGTTTCGCCCGGCCGGTAGCTCGCCTTGTCGAGTGCGGTTTCAAGCATTTCGGGGCTATCGATCGTCTCGCCGCTGGACACCCAACCAGCAGTAAACACGACGCTCGACGCCGCCCCGGTTGATGGATCGACAACCTCCAGGCGGTAGCGGCCATAGTCAGGTTGAACGTCAATTCGCCCGCGAGCGTCGGCCTTAACGTCCAGCGTGCCAGCTTTCACCTTGCGGCCAACGGTAACCGCGTCATAGCTCCATGACCCGTCGCGGTTATACCACTGCCATGAGGTGTCGAGGCGTGTCAGCGTCCACGCGATCGACTTGGCCTCAGCGGCCGCCCCATCAGGCTTGAGCGCGATGACGTCGAAGGCTGCCGATTCGCCCTCGCCGACGCCCGTTGCGCCAAACAGCGGCTTGATACCGATCCGGGCTTGCTTGGCATCGACGGGAAGTTTGACCGTCCGCTCAATCGCGCGGCCGCCAGCTTCCTTGAGGCGCACGATCACGTCGGCTTCGAGTGGGCGGGCCGTTTTGGGGATCGCCGGAAGGCGAACCGTCAGCGCTGCGCGGCCATCTGCTCCCGTTGCAGGTTGCGCCTCAATCGGCTGACGCACGGGCTCGATCTTTTCGTCGGCTAGCCCAAATGCGTAACCGGGGTAGGCAGCCAGACCTTTGGCAGCCTTGACGACGATGTCGCCTTCGATCGCGAGGCCGGTCGCGGGTGGGCCATAGAGATAGCGGCCCGTCGCGGTGATCGAAGTCGTTTCTTCAATGGCAATCACGTTGCCAGACGGTTCGAGCTTCAGGTCGATCCGTTCTGGGACAAAATCTTCGACGAGCAGCGCGGTTTGCCCGATCGGGTCGCCCTTGGGGTCAGCGTAAAGCTTGGCCCGCCACGTGCCAGTCATCACACCGCGGTTAAGTCCGATCGAGGCGGAACGACCACCGAGCCCGCCATCGGGGATTGTCATGCGGCGATGTTCAACGCCGTCGGGGCGCAAGAGCACAAGCGTCGTCGGGATGATCGCGGCAAGGCCAGCCTTATCGCGAACGATGGCCGTCAGGTGGACCTCTTCGCCCGGACGGTAGACGCCTCGTTCGGTAAACAGGTAGGCATCGATCGGGCCAGCTGGATCGCGGCCCTTGATGCCACGGTCGGAGAGATCGAACCCGGCAGTCGCGAGATCGAGGAAGGCATAATCGGCACCATCGCGCTCAGCGACCAGCAGGGCTGGCTGCAGCCCGCCTTCGCCTTTGACCAGCCCACCCTCAAACCGAACGTAGCCAAGGGCATCGGATTTGGCCGTGGCGAGCACTTCGTTATTGCGGGCAATTAGGCGCACATCTGCACCGGCGATCGCGCTGGCCGTTTCAAGCGACCGGACAAACCCATGAATACCGTCAGCGCCCGATAGCGCCGTCAGCGCGAGGTCGGAGACGACGAACCACTGCGTCGCCGGTCCGCGCTCGGAGTTCCTTTTGTTGCCATCGGTCGCAATTGCGGTGAGTAGATAGAGCCCGGGCTTCAGCGTACCGATCGCATCGGACACCGGAAATGCGGTCGTGGTTTCCGCATTGGGTTTGCCCGCAACCTCAAGCGTGCCTTTGTAGACGCGCTGGCCATTGCGGGTGCGAATCTCCTCCAGTTCATAGCTTGCGATTTGGCGCTGCAGATCGCCGTCGCGCAGGTTTGTTGCAAGCCCCCGATCCCCGATCCGATAGACCTCAACGTCGACCGACGTCGCATTCACCGTGACAATCGGGATGCCCTGTTGGCCGCGGCTCGGTAGCACGTAGCCGCGCCCGGCAAATCGCGCTTCGGGGCTACGGTCGGGCACGTAAACGGCAACCGTTGCGGGCCTGTCGAGCGCGTCGCCAACGTCGGACGGTAGGCCAGACCGAACCGTCACCTCGTAGCGTTGGCCATAGCTCAGGCCTTCGAGGCACAATTGCTTGCCCTCCGCTGATAGTGCCTTGGGGTCCTGGCCATCGACCGCGACGAACTTCGTGAAATCAACTCCGGCCGCGCGCGATAGCCCTTCCGAGAATTGGAGGCACAGTCGGGCCGTCCCCGTGTCGCTGTCGATTTTGTAATCGGCCATGCGAAAGCCATGCACAGCCTTAAGCCGATCGTAGGCCTCGCGAACGGCTTGGGCGTTGGCATGCGATAGTGAGGCAGCATAGGCCTCGATGGCCGGCCGCCAATACGCACGTCGGGTCAACGCTTCACCAAGCACGGCAAGTGCCGCGGCCTTCGTTTGCGGCGTGCTGGCCCGCTGGTAGGCGCGTAGCGCGGACGCGCTCGCGTTGACCGGCAGGTCGGCGCGCTCGGCCGGCCGGTTGGCGTCAGGCTTGATCGCCAACAGTGCCTTGGCAAGGCCGAGCCAAGCACGCGCATCATCCAGATCAGCTGCAACGGCGGAGGCAAATGCACGCGAGGCGCCGCGTGGGTCTGCGGCAAGCGCCTTATCGCCAGCGAGGCGGAAATCGGCCGACGTTTTACGAATAGCGGCAGCATCGGTAGGTTTGGTTTCAGTCGTCGTGCCGTCGACCGGCTTGGTCTCGCCAAGTTTTGGCACCGCCCCCTGCCACTCGCGCCGAACGTAGCCCTCGTAGCGATCGGCGTCTGCCGCGACGCCTTGGTGCGCGAACGGTTTTGCCGCCGAACTCTTTTCGGCCGATCCCGTCGCCGCGGTCGGATTGGCCAACCGGTCCTGCGCCAGGACCGGAGCCACCGGAGTCAACAACATCACCGCCATCGCGGCCAATAAACCCGAAGCATGAGCGGGGCTCGGGCGGCGTCCAATCGCGAAGCTTCGGGTCATCGGAAATCCTTGAGCGGTGTGATCGAGAGTGACGGAGAAAGAAAAAGCGGGGCGTGAGATAACAGGCAGGTTGGGCCAGTTCCTCAGGTCCACTGGTTCGGCCGCTCGTGTCGCCAGCTGGTCGGGCGAGTATGGGGCCAGACCGCACCCGCTTCGCAAGGCCAACAGCCAGCATTGACCGAACTGTGGCAGCAGGAACATCAGTTATCGTCGCTTGCGGGTAAATGCGCTCACGTGCGCAGCTGGCGCAGGTCGTCGTCACAAAACCGGCAGAACACCCCAGCTCCCACTTGCGCCCGCGCCACATGCTATCGACCCAGCACCAGCTTGCGATTTGGCACCCGCCCGCGACTTGGAAACAGCTTGATACAGGCGCCTTGTTCAGTCATACCGGACTATGGTACCGCCGCGGAATTGGCATGAGGAAAACCGTCAAGATGCTGAAGTTTTATTACAATTTGTCGCCCAACCCGTCGAAAGTTGCTCTGTTCCTAGAAGAAACCGCCACGCCCTACGAACCGATACCCGTCGATACGCGCACCGGCGGGCAACACGCGCCGAGCTTTCTAGCCGTCAACCCAAATGGCAAAGTCCCCGCCATCGACGACGGCGGCCAAATCGTATTCGATAGCAACGCGATCCTGCTCTACCTCGCCGAAAAAACCGGGCAATTTTTGCCAGCACCCGCCCATCGCGGAGAATTCCTGTCGTGGCACATGTTCGTAGCGACCGGCCTCGGCCCGTTTTCCGGCCAAGCCGTTCACTTTCAGCATTTTGCGCCAGAGGACGTGCCCTATGCCAAGACGCGCTACACCTACGAAGCCGAGCGCCATTACGGCGTTCTGAACGACCATCTCGCCACGCGCGATTTCATGGTCGGTAACGCTTACTCGATCGTCGATATGAACGTGTGGGGCTGGGCGCGGATGATCCCATTCGTGCTCGGTCCGGACGCGTTCGCCAAATTTCCAGCCGTCAAGCGCTTGGTTGATACGATCTCGGCGCGACCAGCCGCTCAACGCGTTGCGGCGTTGAAGGACAAATTCGCTTTCAAGGCTGAGATGGATAAAGAGGCCCGCAACCACATGTTCAAGCACCTCGCACCCAGTTAGACACTCAGTTACGGGGCTCAACGCGTCGTCATAGGCCACGCTTCTTGGCGGCCGCGTTGAGAAAACCTCGGATGGTGTCGAAGAACACCGGCTCCTCCAGCAGGAACGCGTCGTGGCCCTTGTTGCTATCGATGTCGACGAACGACACGTTAGCTGCCACCGCGTTGAGCGCACGAACGATCGCCTTGCTTTCACGCGTCGGGTAAAGCCAATCCGACGTGAACGACACCACGCAGAACCGCGATTTCGTCCCCGTGAACGCCTCCGCCAAGATTTCGCCGTGGTCGGCGGCGAGGTCGAAATAGTCCATCGCCCGCGTGATATAAAGATAGCTGTTGGCGTCGAACCGGTCGACAAACGTCGAACCCTGGTGGCGCAGATAACTTTCGACCTGGAAGTCCGGATCAAACGAAAACGTCTTAGCGCTCCGGTTCTGAAGGTTCCGCCCAAACTTCTGCTGCAAGGCATCCTCGGACAAATACGTAATATGCGCCGCCATCCGCGCCACGCCGAGACCAGCGACCGGTGCCCGCCCGGTCGAATAGTATCGGCCAGCGGCCCAATCGGGATCGGCCATAACGGCGCGGCGACCAACCTCGTGGAACGCGATATTCTGCGCCGAATGCCGCGCCGCTGTCGCAATCGGAACAGCGGTGAACACGCGGTCCTTATAGCGGGCTGCCCAATCGAGCACCTGCATGCCGCCCATCGATCCGCCGACGACGGCAAACAGGTCTGGAATGCCCAGATGGTCGATCAGCCGGGCCTGCGCTTTGACCATGTCGCCGATCGTAATGACGGGAAAGTCGATGCCGTGAGGTTCACCCGTCGCTGGATTAAGCGAGGCAGGCCCCGTCGAGCCCATGCAACCGCCCAGAATGTTGGAGCAGATCACGAACAACCGGTTGGTATCGATCGGCTTGCCCGGCCCAATGAGCGTCTCCCACCAGCCGGACTTGCCGGTTACGGGATGGCGTCCAACGACGTATTGGTCGCCAGTTAGCGCGTGGCAGACCAAGACCGCGTTTGATTTGTCGGCATTCAACTCGCCCCACGTCTGATAGGCGATTTGAAATGGGCTTAGCGCCTTGCCACAATCGAGCAGCAGCGGTTCGGTCTCGGCAAAGCGCACCAGCTGGCTCGCTGGCGTCTCGATCTGTGATAGCGCCGTGTGCCGCTCGCCCGACGGAGCGTTTGGCATGGCTTGCGACGATCGCTCGGCGGGGCCTAACGCCTCAGTAGCCGCATCACCGGCAAAGCCGTTGGATGAAGTTCCAGCCGATGAACCAGCCCTATCGCTCACGCGCGCGTGTCCCAAGCCATGCGGTGCCGTGCCCTTTGCATAAATTATGCCGATCAACCGGTCGATCACTTGCACCAACGTTCAAAGCCTTCGACAGGCCCAGTATCTCAAGCCTTGCGACCGAGGTTAACTTTTCTTTGCCGCCTCGGGCCGATACCCTTATCACCGCTGGCATGAGCTTCAACGGGCGCAGCTCGTTGATATGCCGCCCTCGACCATCCAACACATTGATCGCGCCGCCATGACCAACACCGCCCGCCTCACCGCTGACCCATCGCAACCCCGCACGGTAGCGCAAAACGTAGCGATGCAACCCGTGCCGGCGCAACCCATGCCAATGCAACCTGTGCCGAAGCCCGGCATCCTCGATATCGAGGCCTATGTCCCCGGGGAGAGCAAACTACCGGGCGGCGTCGCGCCCATCAAATTATCGTCGAACGAAACGCCGCTCGGCGCTAGCCCCCACGCGATCGCCGCCTATCAGCAGGCTTGCGCAAAACTCGAACGCTATCCCGACGGCCAGGCCACGTTGCTCCGGGCCGCCATCGGACGCCGCTACGGGCTCGACCCGGCACGCATCGTTTGCGGCGCGGGATCGGATGAATTGCTGGCGCTGCTCGCCCATGCCTACCTCGGCCCCGGCGACGAGGCGATCTACACCGAGCACGGCTTCCTCGTATACCGCATCGCAATCCTGTCGAACGGGGCCACCCCGGTCGTCGCCCCCGAGCGCGATTTCGCAACCGATGTCGATGCGATCTTGGCGCGTGTGACGGCGCGCACGAAAATGGTGTTCCTGGCCAACCCCAACAACCCAACCGGCACCTATGTCGGCATCGAGCACGTTCGGCGCTTGCGCGCAGGCCTTCCCGGCAACGTCCTGCTCGTCCTCGATGGCGCTTACGCCGAATATGTGCGCGCCAACGAATACGAGGCTGGCATCGAACTCGTCGCCACGACCAGCAATACCGTGATGACGCGCACGTTTTCAAAAATCTATGGCCTCGCCGCGCTTAGGCTGGGGTGGGCCTACGCGCCGCCAGCAATCGCCGATGTGCTGAACCGGATGCGCGGACCATTTAACATCTCCGAACCGAGCATCCGCGCTGGCGTGGCGGCGATGGAGGATATCGCCCACATCGATGCAGCCGCCGCCCACAACGACCGATGGTTGCCCTGGCTGACGGCCGAAATCAGCAAACTCGGTATTACTGTCACGCCGTCTGTGGCGAACTTTCTGCTGATGCATTTCCCAACCGGCACGGCGGACGCCGCCGAAGCGCACCTGAAATCCCGCGGGCTGATCCTACGCCGCGTCAAGGCTTACGGCCTGCCCGACGCGATCCGCGTGACAATCGGCACCGAGGCGGAAAACCGCGCCGTCGTCGCAGCCCTCGGTGAATACATGGGCCACCACGCCGCATGATCCCCGATGACCCGAGAACACCTGGCCCCAGCCCCAGTACTGTCCCCAGTACTGGTCCCAGCCCAACTCAACGCTCGGCAAACCCGCGCATCGGACCGCCCGCGCCGCTGTTTCGCCGGATTGCGCTTATTGGCATCGGCCTGATCGGGTCGTCCATCAGTCACGCCGCACGCCGCGCTGGCCTCGCCGCGTCGATTGTAGGAACCGCCCGGACACCGGCAACGGTTGAAACCGCGCTCCGGCTGGGCATCATCTCCGAAGCCTACGTCGGTGCGCGCGATGCCGTCGCGGATGCCGACCTCGTCATCCTGTGCGTGCCGGTCGGCGCCTGCGGGCCGATTGCGCGTGAAATCGGACCCTACCTCGCCCCCGGTGCAATCATCACCGACGTCGGCTCAGTCAAAGGCTCGGTCGTGCGCGACATGGCGCCGTACTTGCCAAAACACGTCCACTTTGTTCCCGGCCATCCAATTGCTGGTACCGAACAGTCAGGCCCCGAATCGGGCTTCGCTGAACTGTTTGACGGCCGTTGGTGCATTCTCACCCCGCCTGAGGATACCGACACAGCCGCGGTCGAAAAACTTTCAGCCTTCTGGCGCGGCCTCGGCTCAAACGTCGAAATCATGACGGCCGCCCATCACGACCTCGTGCTCGCTGTCACGAGCCACCTGCCGCACCTGATCGCATTCAATATCGTCAACACGGCAGCCCATCTTGAACGCGTGACCGACGCCGAGGTCATCAAATTTTCAGCTGGCGGTTTTCGCGATTTCACCCGCATCGCTGCGTCCGATCCCGTCATGTGGCGAGATATTTTCCTGAATAACAAAGATGCCGCCCTAGAAATGCTCGGCCGTTTTCAAGAAGATCTCGTGATGCTCCAGCGCGCGATCCGTTTCGGCGATGGCGACGCGCTCGAAAAAACGTTCACTGACGCCCGCGAAATTCGCCGCGGCGTCATCCAGGCTGGCCAAGATACCCCCGCCCCCGACTTCGGACGCAAGAGCGCGAAGAAGCGGCGGACATGACGCTAGCCAACCTCCTCACGACCGCCAACCGCAGTCTGTTTTCGCACGGCCCTAACCCGGATCGTAGGAGCCCTCGCGCTTGACGATGACGAAACGTCGATCGTAACGGACTGACCCAGAGCGATAAGGCACGTCATGAGGCGCTCTAGCGAAATAGGCCTGAAGTGCCCACGCAGCATCTTGGAAACATCGGGCTGTGTCATGCCCATACGCCTCGCGGCCTCTGCCTGTGTCATGGGGCCAGCTTCGATCAGCAGGCCAATCCGCCGGACCAACTCGGCCTTGATCAGATGCGTCTCCGGCTCGGCAACGCCGATGTCGTCAAACACGTTGCCGCCGCTGCGCGTGATGATCCTGGTCATACGTCTCGGTCCATTTCAATCGCTTGGCTGAGGCGTCTTTCGATCAGCTCGACATCGAGACGGGTGATTTTATGCCGCCCCAGGATTTCTTATGAAAAACGTGGAGCACGTAGACAGCACTTTGCAGCTTCACGGTGTTAAACAGCTCGGTAGGCCTAGCCGTCTTGGCGTTCGACGATTTCAAGAACGCCCGCGCCTGTGAAACCCTTCAACGGTTTTGCGTCGCTGTGCCTCCCACCCATCTGCGCGAGGTAGAGCGCGTCACCGATGTTGTCTCTTACCTCACCTGGCATCTCGCGAAGATCGTTCAAGCACGAGCCGACCCATCGCAATTGCCGCATTTAAACCCCAGATCAAATGCCGGATATGGCAGTGTTGCCATATTGCTCAGCTGTTGCGCAAGAGATGTCACCAAGTCAGGTACGCCAACAACAACTGCGACCCTGAAAGGCCGCTAATTTCGCCCCATGAAAATTCTCACCCTCCAACACGCCCACGTCGAGCATCCAGGCGTCCTTCGCGCATTCTTTGCAGCCGACGGGCATATCTTGCACACGGTTGAACTTGACGAAGGCGGGGCGATCCCGGCTGATCTTACAACTTTCGACATGATGCTGGTCATGGGTGGCCCGCAGGATACCTGGGAGGAGGCCAAGTACCCTTGGCTCGCGCCCGAAAAGGCCGCGATCCGCCACTTCGTTCACGACCTCGCCCGCCCCTATCTCGGCCTCTGCCTCGGCCATCAACTCCTCGCCGACGCACTTGGCGGGCGTGTCCACAAGGCAGCCGAGGCCGAAGTTGGCGTTATGGCAGTGAACCTCAACGTCGATAGCCAATCCGACCCGCTGATGGCTGGCCTGCCCGATCCGTTGACCGTTCTGCAATGGCACGGCGCCGAAGTCGTCGCCGTCCCAGCTGGCGCCGTCGTCCTCGCATCGTCGCCACGCTGCGCCGTGCAGGCGTTCCGCTATGGCCGCCACGCCTACGGCATCCAATGCCACGTCGAATGCGAAGGCTCAACGGTCGCTGATTGGGCCGCGATCCCAGCTTACGCGCGGTCCCTGGAGCGCGCCATGGGCGCCGACGCCGTCGCCCGACTGTCCGCCGAGGTCGATGCGCACTTACCAGACTTCAATCGCAATGCGCGGCGGCTTTACGACAACCTGATGGGGATCATCGCACCGGTCTCGTAATACTGGCACGGCTTAACGGTCGAGGATCGGGCCTAGCCGCGCAAGTATGCGGGCCGCCGCCGGGGCCGCCGTAACGCCAGCCAAAACCTTACCACCGGTTTCCGCTTTGGGCTTCGGTTCAAACACCATCACGAGCGCGGCATAGCGCGGGGCCGACATCGGGAACGCGGCAAAGAACGATGAAATCACTCCGCCTGCCTTGTAGCCTCGCGGGCCTGGAATATCGGCCGTTCCCGTCTTGCCACCGATCTCCATGCCGGGGACGTCGGCGCGTCGCCCGGTCGCGGTCGGCTCGCTGACGTTGGCACGCATAACCGCGCGCATGGCCGCGCTCGTCTCCGCCGATATGACGCGCATCGAGGCTCGGCTAGAACCATCGGAGAAACCTGTGGTCGAGCCGCCGGTCGTCTCGCGCGACTCGGGTGCTCTCGACCCGTCACTGGCTTTCGCGCGCGATTGCCCGAGCTGACGCAAATACGTCGGCTCGATCGTCGTCCCGCCGTTAACGAGTGCCGCACCGGCTGCCAGAAATTGCAGCGGCGCGACGGCCATTCCGTGCCCATATGAAATCGTGATCGTCTCGATTTTGTCCCAACGCGACGGGATTTGCGGGGCAGCAATCGGTCCGGCCTCGGTGCGCAAGTTCGACAGCAACCCCGCCCGAGCCAGAAACATCTTTTGCTCAGCCGTCCCGCTGTCAAGCGCAAGCATCCCCGTCCCAACGTTCGACGATAGCGTAAATATCTCGGCCACCGACAACGGCCGCCCGGCCGGATGAAGATCCTTAATCGTGTAGCGCCCGACCTCGATTGGCGTGCGAACATCGAGAACCGTGTCGAGTTTCGCCCGCCCGCCATCGAGTGCCATCGCAACAGTGAACGCCTTCATGATCGAACCAACCTCGAACGTGCCGCCCTGCAAGCGGTCGCGGCGGGCCAGATCGGTTGACGCGTCGAGCGGCCGACCGGGTTCGACCCCTGGCACCGAGGCCGCCGCAATGATCTCCCCCGTTGCGACGTCAATAACGGCACCCGCCGCGCCTGCCGCATCAAGGCGCACCATCGTATCGGTTAGTTCGCGCTCGAGGCCCGCTTGCGCCGCAACCTCAATCGACAAACGCACCGGCGGGCGATCTGGCGGCCGGGCCGCCTGCACCGCATCAATGCCCATCGTCTCATCGATGTGCCGCTCGATCCCCGAAATACCCCGGTTGTCAGCGTTGACCGCACCCAGAACGTGCCCGGCAAGCGGTCCTTGCGGATAGGCCCGCCGCAGCTCTCGTCGAAACGACAGGCCCGGCAGCCCGAGGTCGTGGACCTGTTGCGCGACACGTGGCGCCAATCCGCGCCGGAGCCAAAGAAAGCGCCGGTTGCGGTCGCCAAGTTCGCGCCGCAGGTCGTCCTGATCGAGATCAATCAGCACCGCGCCGAGCTTTTCGACGAGTTCATCGCGATCCAGCACCCGCGCCGGGTCAACGTAGAGCGAGTGCACCTCGACGTCCGTTGCCAGCAGGCGCCCGTTACGATCGACGATGTCGGGCCGCGAGTGTGTAACAGTCACAGGCTCAGCCATGGCGATGCTGATCGCGTTGTCGCCGCGTTGACCAAGCCGAACGACCTGACCAGCGATCGTGCCAAACACCGCCGTCAGCACTAATCCGACGCCAATTGCTTGCAATTTGCGGGCGGGCGGGCGCCGTGCCCCTGGACTGACGTAATTGGCATCAACCGCGCGGTTCGCGCCGGTCGCACGTTGATTACGCGCTGCACTCGCTGCTCCAGCCGCTGGCCGTGGTCGGTCGACGAAGATCAGCACATCACCCCACCCTCAACCGGACGGATGCCCAACACGTGATGACGATAGTCGCCATTATCTGACGACCGGGGCCAGCTGGCTGGCGGTCTTTGCCGCCCCGTTTCCCGCCCCGTTTCCCGCCCCGTTTGCCGCCCCGTGCGCTGCCGTGCGCGCCTCCCCTGCGATTTGCCCACGATCGATCGGCCGCAACCCCATGGCGCGCGCGTACGGCTCAATCCGCTCGGGTCTCGCCAGAAACGCGCGCTCAGCCTTTAAAATCGCAATCTCCGATCGCAACCGATCAGCGGTTCGTTCGTCAGCGCGAACACGGGCCTCGATTTGCCGCGTGTCATAGGACAGCGCGTAAAGTGTCGTCGCACTGCCCAGCATCACTACGACGGCAACAAATGTCAGCATGTTCATCGCAGCCGGCTCCATGTCGGGCGGCCGCCATCTGGCCGCATCAGGCGCTGTCGAACGGGGCAGCCGACGTCCGGAGTGCGGCCCGAAGACGGGCGGACCGCGCGCGCGGGTTGGCCGCGAGTTCTGGTTGAGAAGGGATTAACGGCCGCTGGTTAACAATTCGGAAACTTTCCGGCCGATGTGACTCGATTTGAGGCAGATGCCGCGATCCCGTCGGCGCCCGGCCCGATCGTTCCAGAAGAAACCGCTTTACGATCCGGTCTTCCAGCGAGTGGAACGTGACAACGACGAGCCGCCCTCCCGGCTTCAAAATGCGCTCAGCTGCCGCCAACCCCCGCTCAAGTTCGCCAAGTTCGTCGTTGATGTGGATCCGCAACGCCTGGAACGTTCGTGTCGCCGGATGTTTCCCATCGTCCCCGCGCCCGCCCAGCAGTCGCGACACCAGCCCGGCAAGCTGTCGCGTCGAGGTAAACGGCGACGCCCCACGGTCATGGACGATCGCGCGCGCAATTAACCGCGATTTGCGCTCCTCGCCGTACGTGTAGAGGACCCGCGCGATCTCTTCCTCCTCAGCCGTTGCAAGAAAATCCGCAGCCGTTGGCCCGGTTTGAGCCTGCTGTCGAGTCAACGGATCGATCGGCGCCGACATCCGCATGTCGAGCGGCCCATCGTTCTGGAACGAAAATCCACGCTCAGGCTGGTCGATTTGCATCGACGAAACCCCGACATCAAGCACCACCCCATCGACGAACGGCCCAGGCGTCGCCGATAGCCCACCGCGCGCCATTTCGGCTCGGGCGGTCTCCTCCATCATTCCAAACGTAGCATTCGCTAGGGTTAATCGGGGCTGATACCGCGCCGTCAAATCAGCCGCAGCCCGCACAGCCGTAATGTCGCGGTCGAACGCCAGCACCCGGCACGGTGCGTGATTGAGGATCGCCGTTGTATAGCCGCCCGCGCCAAACGTACCGTCAATGATGACGTCACCACCACTTGGTGCCACCGCCTCGATAACCTCAGCCAGCATCACGGGCGTATGGCGAGGAACTCGGGTCGGATCGAGATGAGGCGTAACGGTCATGGCGGGTACATAGCAGCGGTCATGCCGCATACGTAAACATGCCATAGGTCCGCAACAATCGCGCTGCTCGTATGCAAGCTAAACCGCGAGCGCTGCCCGCATCGAGCAAAGAAGAGGAACTAAGTTTCATGAAAGCCGTGTGGCATGGCGTTACAATCGCCGAAAGCGACGCAACAATCGTTGTCGAAGGAAACCATTATTTTCCCCCAAGCGCACTTGATCGCAGCCTCGTGCGAGATAACGCAGCAACTACTGTGTGTTCCTGGAAAGGAACGGCGAACTACTTCGATGTTGTGGTCGGCGACAAAGTGAACGAACGGGCGGCGTGGTACTACGCCGCGCCTATGCCCAAGGCCGGGAACATTGCAGGTTACGTGGCGTTTTGGCGAGGCGTTGAGATCAAGCCTTGACGCACGGCTGCCGTTTCTCCACGGCGGAGCGGCGCGGCCATAGCCCCGCCCCAACCCGTCTTGAGCCCCATCCTGGCCAGGAACGGCAGGACCCGGACCGTAAGAGTTTGTGGAGTTCGTTTTGCAACAACGCAGCCCAGCATCGACCGCCGTCAGAAGCGCTCGCGTCGACAGTATCGCACCCACTCCGCGAGCCGCCGACACCCAACGTGAGGCGCGAACTTTACGTGCGGCGGTCTCAGCCTCGCGCCGCCTATCACTTGATCTTGTTAAGCCGCTGACCGACGAAGATCAGGTCGTGCAGGCGATGGATGACGCCTCACCGACAAAGTGGCACCTCGCCCATACAACGTGGTTTTATGAGACGTTCGTGCTCAAGCCACACTTGCCGCGATATCGCGTCTTCGATGACGCCTTCGATTATTGCTTCAACTCCTACTATGACACCGTCGGCACACGTCATCCCCGCGGGCATCGCGGCGTGCTAACGCGTCCATCGGCAGCCATTGTGCGCGCGTACCGAGCCCACGTCGACGAGGCGCTCGACGCGCTGTTCGACACCGGCCGGCCAGATAGTAATCCAGCGCTCGCCGGGCTGCTTGAAATTGGCGTCAATCATGAGCAGCAACATCAAGAATTGCTGCTGACCGACATCCTCGCATTATTTGCAGCCCAACCCTTACGACCTGCCTACTCACAGTATTGCGGCAACCGCGCCGTCGTCCCGACCAGCGTCGGAGGTTACGTCAAACACGACGGCGGGATCCATGCGATTGGCCATGGTGGCGATGGCTACCACTTCGACTGCGAGGGCCCGCGCCACGAGGTGCTGTTAGGCCCCTACAAACTCGCCTCACGCCTCGTCACCAATCGCGAATGGTTAGCCTTCATCGACGATGGCGGATACGGCACGCCGCTCCTTTGGCTGGCCGACGGATGGGCCGCTGTCCGCAGCCAGGGTTGGACCGCACCTGGTTACTGGGAAAATGTCGACGGCGCGTGGCATCAAATGACGTTGCGCGGGCGCATTGCACTGGAGCTCGAAGCCCCGGTCTGCCACGTCAGCTACTTCGAAGCCGACGCGTTCGCGCGCTGGGCTGGAAAACGGCTGCCGCTCGAAGCCGAATGGGAAGTCGCGGCCGCCCGGCTAACGGCCGAGGGCAACACCCCAGGCGGCAACACCCCAGGCGGCAACACCCAAGCCGGCAACACTTTCGGCGGTAACACCCAAGCCGGCAACACTTTCGGCGGTAACACCCTAGGAACCGGCGAACTACGACCACGTCCAGCTCGCGACAACGCTGAGCCGCGATTGCAGCAGCTTTTCGGCGACGTTTGGGAATGGACCGCCAGTCCGTTCGTCGGCTACCCCGGTTATCGACCGCCCACAGGCGCGCTGGGTGAATACAACGGCAAATTTATGAACGGCCAATATGTGTTGCGTGGGTCATCGTGCGTGACGCCCGATGGCCATTCGCGCGCGACCTATCGCAACTTCTTCTACCCCCACCAGCGCTGGCAGTTCATGGGTCTGCGCCTCGCGGAGGATGCATCATGACCAAATCTGCCCAACCCAACCGATTGCAGCTAGAAGCAGCCGACGGCGGCCCTTCGCCGTTTGCTAACGATGTGATCAAGGGGCTATCGCGCAGCCGCAAATCCATCCCGCCGCAGTGGTTTTATGACGCGCGCGGGAGCGAATTATTCGAAGAAATAACCGCCCAGCCCGAATACTATCCAACCCGCACAGAAATCACGATCCTGCGCGACGCGTCGAGGGAACTTGCAGCTTTGCTGGGGCCAGACGCCGTGCTCGTCGAGCCAGGTTCCGGGTCGAGCGTCAAAACCGAGATTGTGCTTGGCGCGATGGAGCGACCTGCCCAGTATGTCGGCATCGAGATATCAGGCACAGCGCTTGGTGCAGCGGCCGAACGCTTGCAAAGCCGCTATCCCGACCTGCTTGTGACGACCCAGGTTGGCGACTTTACAACCGTCGACACGATTCACGACGCGCTCGCAGGCCACCCCCGGCACGTGTTCTTCCCCGGCTCTACGATCGGCAACTTCGAGCCACTGGCCGCAGGCGCTCTCCTTGGCCGGTTCGGCGGGCTATGTAGCCGGGACGGCGTGCTGCTGATCGGGATTGATCTGCGAAAAAGCCTGGACGTGCTGATCCCCGCCTACGACGATCGAGCTGGCGTCACTGCCGCGTTCAACCTCAACTTGCTCCGTCGCATCAATCGCGAACTCGGCGGCACGTTCGATGTCTCCGCATTTGAACATCGCGTACGTTACGATATGGCCGAAAACCGGATCGAGATGCACCTCGTCGCGCGGTCTGCACAACGCGTCGTGGTGTCAAACCGCACGTTTGAATTCGCAGCGGGCGAAACCATCCATACTGAAAATTCATACAAATATACAATCGAGGCGTTTGCAGCGCTAGCCGGGTCCGCAGGGCTGTCGGTCACCAATCGCTGGCTCGACGCTCGCGGCTGGTTTGCGCTTGTTGCCTTGCGGCCGACCTAAGAAATCGATTGGCGGTCGGCACACGAGCCGTCCACCAACCCAACAGTCGCCCACCTTCTTATCCGCCGCTGCCAGCGAACAACTTGCGGTGCTCTTGGGCTTTATCGCGGGCTAGTTCACGCCGCCGGGCAAACGCGTCAGGGTCCCAGATTTGGAACTTGTCGCCAAGCCCAACGAAGGTGACGCTACCGCCCGCTCCGCTTGAACCACCATCGACTTGTGCCGTGTCGCGCCCAGCTGTGCCTTGGCGCCCGAAACCCGCGTGCGTGCGGAGGCTTTCAGGAATGACGATACGGCCGTCCCCGTCGATCGTGAGGATGTGGACCTCGCCATAAAGCGCGACAGACAATTGATCCCGCTCGTCCGAATAGTCTGGCAGGCCTGCGAGAAGCCCATCGATTTTCTTCGCAAGTCTCTCGCCGCCGCAATCAAGGGCTGGAGCATCGAGCGAGGGGTAACAGTAGATGCCTGTCCCGTCGGCGCCTTGGTAACGGTCGCGTTCGAGGACGGCCCGGAAGGCAGCCGGAACTGAGACGCGCCCTTTGGCATCGATCTTGTTGGTAATAGTTGAGACAAAGCGGTCCATCCCTGGTCGAACGTTTCCCCTGCCGACGCCAACACCACGAACACGACCGCGTCTAAATCCCGCCGCCAAACCTCGATCTTGCGAACCCGACCCGATGTTTTTGGCGGGGCGCGCCGCCGCTCAGATCCCCATCCAAGCGGCGGCCTTCAACGTCCCTCCCGAACCGTCACACCGCCGTGCCGCTCACCGCGACCCGATGGCCCGTAACGCGTTGCCAAGCGTCACGCCGCCAATTCTGCCCCGTCCGACGATGCCGTCCGACGATGCCTCGCTGGCCGTGCGTTGCCCGTGGCGGTCTTCGTCCAGCTGGCCCTCACCGCTGAACGCGCCCTGCCACGGGCCTAGCCCGCCACCGGAATGGCGTCTGGGCCGCTCTGGGATCTCATGGGATTGTATGGAAGTCAACGGGCAAGCCCGGAATATGGAGGGTTTGTGCCCGGTTCTCCACAGTGTGTTCGGACTAAGACGGCCGCGATGCCGCACAAAAAAGCCGGGCTGCGGTCGCAACCCGGCGTCGAGGATCGAATTTCGGTTTGCGTCGTCGAGCAATCGGCGCGCGGTCAGCCCATCACAGCGGCGTGCCCCGGTCGTCTTTACCCTCAAGCCGCTGCATGCGTTCGCGGATCGTTTTCATCATCCGCTCGAGGTAATCGAAGGCCTGTTCGACGTCTTTTTCCGTTGGCAGCTTGGGTTTCGCCTCGGCTGTTTTGGTGCCGTCTTTGTCTGGGTCACCGATGCCAGCGATCTCGTCCATCGCGCGAAGCTTGTCCTTCAAAGACGCGATCTCAGTTTCAAGCGACGTGATCTTTGATCGCAGGTCTTGCTCGCCATCTTTGACCGGCGCACACGACCAATCGCCGCCAGTCCGCGTGCAAAACGACACCGCACCCGTTGCCGTGTCGAGCCGCAACATCCCGCCGTCAGCTGGCGACATCGCATAGCGCCCCGCCACATCGGCCCCAGCTCCAGACGACATCAGCGCCAAACCCGCGAACACGGCCACCGCGGGAGCAAGCGCCAGCGAGGTATGTCGAAATTGAATAGGCAT
>JBBQNE010000018.1:0-35097 GCA_038329675.1 Hyphomicrobiales bacterium
GAGATCCGTCATGGTTATTGTCCTTCGACTTCGTTTGAGCCTGTTTCAACGCGACGGTTCGATCCCATGTCTTCGGCCCTTTTGGCTCTTCGGCCCTTTCGGCCAGCCTTGGCATCGTCCCATCGCAGCGGATGTGCCGAACGCCAGCGCCCAAACGGTGGGGCGGCGTGCAGCAGCTGGGGTTATTCGGCAGCCTGCGCTGCCTTCGCCTGGATGACACGAGCAAGCTGTGCACCGGGCTCTGCAATGGTCCGCGCAATCTTGGTTGCGGGGGCATTGAGAAGTCCGATAAGCTTGGCGCGCAATTCATCGAGCGAGGGCAAGTCAGCAAGCGCCTTGATGCCCTTTGCATCGAGAACACTGGGGCCAAGACCACCACCAATCACCACGAGCTTTTCGTTTGTTTTTGCAAACGCCGTCGCAGCTTTGGCAGCGGCAACGGGATCCTTTGAATAGGCAAGGATCGTTGGCCCGGTGAAGAGCGATGTCAGCCCTTCATAGTCCGTGTTCTTCAATGCAAGTTTGGCGAGGTTGTTCTTGACAACACGCACCGACCCACCCGCTTCCCTCACCTTGCGGCGAAGTTCGGCAGATTGGGCAGCAACCAACCCCGTATTGTGGGCGACGACGACGACGCCGGTGTCTTTGAACACCGAATGCATCGTCGACACGAGCTCAGCTTTCTGGGCTCTGTCCACGCTAGCTTCTCCGTTTGTTGCCCGCACCGGAGGATCCGATGTCGGGCGGGTTGCACCTGCCGCCGCTCGTCGCCAGCACGGGGCCGACGGTTTGGGGCGACGCTGATCCTGTCCATCCGCATCGCACCTCCAAAAATGGAGGGCGGCACGGTGCTGACCCAGAAGGCTCAAACCAAAACGACGGAGGGGCAAACCCCAACGTCAGTTGATCCGTCGTCTTCTGTCTCATGCCGGCTCCAGTTGGATTTCGGCAGATCAGGTAAACCCGACCCGCACCGGCAATCTCGGACAGATTGGATGAAAGCGATCGTCAGCTTCCATCCCGACACCGACGAGCAGAACACTGCCCGCCAGAATTCTCATAACGTCACGTTAGCCTTGCGCCGCCATCGAGCCGACGACGCTCGATGCCTCGACCTTCACGCCTGGCCCCATGGTGGAGGAGACGGACACGCGCTGAACATAGTTACCTTTCGACGTCGCGGGCTTTTGCTTCATCACCGCATCAACAAAGGCGCGGATATTTTGGACCAACGCCGTTTCCGTAAAACTCGCCTTCCCGATACCGGCGTGAATGACGCCAGCCTTCTCGACGCGAAACTCGACCGCGCCACCCTTCGCACCGCGAACGGCACCGGCGACATCCATCGTGACGGTGCCAACGCGTGGGTTGGGCATCAAACCGCGCGGACCTAAGACCTTACCCAGTCGGCCAACGAGGCCCATCATGTCTGGCGTTGCCACGCAGCGGTCGAAGTTGATGACACCCTTGCCGACGCTTTCGACGAGATCTTCAGCACCGACGACATCGGCACCAGCGGCACGCGCTTCTTCAGCCTTTGCGCCGCGCGCGAACACGGCGACACGAGCTGTCCGGCCAGTACCATTGGGCAGCGAGCAAACGCCGCGGACCATCTGGTCGGCCTGCTTAGGATCGACGCCAAGGTTCATCGCGATTTCGATCGTCTCATCAAACTTCGACTTGGCGCGCGCCTTAACCAGCTTGACGGCATCCTCAATCGAATAGGCCTTGGCGGGATCGATGCCCTCCTTGACCAACTTCATCCGCTTTCCGCCAGCCAAACGGGTCGCCTTTACGGCTTCGGGAGATAATTTCGTTGCCATGATCAATCCTCCACCTTCAGACCCATCGACCGCGCCGAACCAGCGATCGTCTTGACGGCCTGATCCATGTTGTCGGTGTTGAGGTCGGCCATCTTTGCAATGGCGATTTCGCGAACCTGAGCCATCGTTACGCTACCGGCCGTGCTGATGCCGGGCTTTTGCGATCCGCCATCGATCTTGGCTGCCTTCTTGAGAAAGAAGCTCGCCGGTGGCGTCTTTAAGATGTACGTAAACGAGCGGTCCGAGAACGCGGTGATTTTGACCGGGATCGGCGTGCCAGGTTCAAAGTCCTTCGTCTTGGCGTTAAACGATTTGCAAAATTCCATGATGTTGAGGCCGCGCTGGCCCAACGCGGGGCCGATCGGTGGCGATGGGTTCGCCTGACCAGCCTTCACCTGGAGGTTGATGAAGCCTTCGATTTTCTTAGCCATTGTCTCCCCTAACTTTGCGCCGATCCGCCCATTGTGGCGACCGACAGGGTTAGCGGTCCAAACGGTGGGGCAACCCACCTCCCGCGGTTCATTTGGTCACCACAGCCGACCGGCAGTAGCTCCCACTCGGCAACGGCTCCAAGCGGAGACGTTGGTCGTCACGGTAACGCTGCCAAAAACGCAGCAGGCTCGGGATTATGCCCCCGAACCGGCCACTTTTTCGACTTGCGCAAACTCCAATTCAACCGGCGTCGGCCGACCGAAGATCGACACTGCGACCTTAAGCCGGGCTCGCTCTTGATCGACTTCTTCGACGTGACCGGAAAACGATGCAAACGGACCATCAGCAACTTTGACCTGCTCGCCGATTTCAAACGTGATCGTTGGCTTCGGTCGCTCCACGCCGTCCGAGACCTGCCGCATAATGCGCATGGCTTCGGCTTCCGGAATGGCCATCGGTTTATTGTCGGCACCCAAGAACCCGGTGACTTTGGGCGTGTTTTTAATCAATACAAATGCCGCGTCCGACATTTCCATCTTAACGAGAACGTACCCCGGCAGAAACTTCCGCTCGGTCTGGACCTTGCGACCGCGTTTTATTTCAACGACCTCTTCGGTCGGAACGAGGATCTCTTCAAACAGGTGGTCAAGGCCATTCGCCTTGGCACGCTCACGGATTGCATCGGCGACCTTGCGCTCGAAGTTTGTGTAGGCGTGAACGATGTACCAACGGTGGGCCATGGAAGCGGCTACTTTCGGTCTGGGTGCCCGGTGAGGGCGCGTCGTGTTGATCGCGGCTTGGTAAATTGCCAGCGGGAGCCAGCCATCAGCGCAAGCCGAGAAGCCGGGCGATCCCCCCACCGAGAATATAATTAACCGTGCCGCCAATGATGATGTCGGCGATGAGGAAAAAAATGGCAGCCAACGTCACCATGATCCCAACGAGCACCGTCGTAATCCACACCTCGCGCGGCTTTGGCCAAATGACCTTCGCCACCTCTTGCCGGACTTCGCCAATAAACTCGATCGGATTAAATCGCGCCATTCCGCGGCCTTCCCGAAAATTCGAACGGCCAAACTACCCACCGGTAGCTGCACCGCGCCGAATACAAAACCTTTAGGGCGCGACGCGGCTCTCGCCGGCGCACCCTAGATGAACACGACTGGCAGGGGCAGGGGGACTTGAACCCACAGCCTTCGGTTTTGGAGACCGACGCTCTACCAATTGAGCTATACCCCTACGGCAGAACCGACCGGGCCGACCGCACGTCCGAACAAGTCGAAGCGCGATCGTTCAAATCAGCTCAAAGGAGGCGGCAGCGTTACCCGAAGTAATTTCCCTTGTCACGCCCTGAATCAGCCCCAGCCGTGACTTTTTTGCGCCGCGTCAATCGGTCAGCGCACTTCTTCGACAACCACGGCCGTGCCGTAGGCCACCATTTCGGTCACCGCTGCGGCAATTTCGTTCGCATCATACCGCATGGCCAGAATGGCGTTGGCGCCAACGCGGTTGGCGTCCGCGATCATCAAATCATAGGCTTCCTGGCGGGTTGTTTCGGCCAGCGTTTGGTAAACGGTGATGCGCCCGCCAAAAAAGATCTGGATAGCGCCGCCGATATTAGTGATGACGTTGCGCGAGCGAACGGTAATTCCTCGAACCACGCCGATGTGGCGGACGACGCGATAGCCAACGAGATCATTGGTCGTAACAACAAGCATGGTTCAGGGCCTCGAAACGGCAATTGGCTGAGCGCCATTCAAGCCGGTTCGTGGAGCCGCCAGACTGGCTTGATCCCACAACCGGGTTCTATCTTTGGATGAGCGGATGGAGCGGGTAGAGGGAATCGAACCCTCGTATTCAGCTTGGAAGGCTGCTGCACTACCATTGTGCTATACCCGCGCTCTCCGCGATCGTACACTAAAACGCGGTGCGAGCGTAACGCTAGTTTGTGATTGTCACGTCGCGACACCCAGAGGCCCGGCTCGCACCGCGTCTTAATTATGGACAGGCGGCAGCCACCCAAAGCAGGTGCGGCTGAGCTCGCAAGGAAGCAATTGGTGGGGGAAGTAGGACTCGAACCTACGAAGGCATAGCCAGCGGATTTACAGTCCACCCCCTTTGCCACTCGGGACATTCCCCCGCCTGACCGGTGCCATTATTGAAGCGACCCGTTCAAACGAAAAGACCGCGCGATCGGCTGCGCGGACTGACGATGCCCGTGCTTATGGGAACGCGATACGACCCTGTCAATTGGAAACCGCGGGCGCCCAATCAGCCAATTCCTGACGTCCAATTGCTCGTCGTCACATGCTATGGTCCAGGGCCAGTTTCGGGCATGCACGGCCGCGAACGGCATCCGGTCCGACACCGATGCTCAGCGACCCAACGGCGAACGTTTCAACCGCCGAACTTGCGGAAAAACGACCACAGCTCGGGCAGTGCGCGGTCGACGGGTAATCGCTCCTGCGATCGCAGAAATTCGATCTCAGCATCGGCCTGGCAACCGCTGAGCTTTGCCCGGCTCAATTTGCCCGATTGGGTCGTTTGCGTCAGCGACGTGCAGCCCATTGCGGCCCCATAGGAGCCAGCCGCGTCGCCTACGCCTGCTGCAATGACGCCAGCTGACGGCTTGGCTGCAGCCGACGTACCAGCGGCTGCCGATGTCACCGATTCGTCGGCCGCCGTACCCGAAATAAGTGACACCCGCGGCGGCGATGGCTTGCAATTATCGGGAGGCGCGCCAGCGCCAATGGCCCCGTAGGCTGCAAACCGCGAGCCATCGCTGCATGCTAACCGAAGAGCCATACCGCCGCCGGCACCGACGCCAGCAAGATAAAGCCGCGCCGGATCAGCCACGTTTTGCGCCACGAGAGCGTCGGCGAGGCGATTGATGAAATCAACATCGTCGGTGTCGGCAGACGGACCGCTCGCCCACCCGGTGTCGGCCGCTTGGGGATAGACGGTTATGAATCCTTCGGTGTCGGCAAGCTTGTTGAGACCGAGCGCCGCGCCAGCTTGGTCGGCCCGGCCGCCACTCGCGTGCAGCGCAAACACGACGGCGGCCGGTTTGCCCGTCAGCAACGTCTTGTTGGGGGTATAGCGCACGAACAACCGAACCTGCCCGCCAACGAGGACGCTCTCATAGCCCGGGCCACCGCCAACCGCGGTCTTTGCAGCCCCAATCGAGGGCGCGCGCAGGAGGCGACCGCGTTCAACGCGGCTCAACACACGGTCTCTGATTTGCGAGCCCGTAGCGGCGGCTGCCACCGAAGTTGGTGACAGGCTAGGGATCGCCCCCAGCGCCCACAGCGTTGCGAGAGCAGCGACGACGCTTAACCGGAACGTCCAAGTCATGGGCACCTCGCCGCGGCGATTAAAGAACGGCTCATCCGCCAATCGAAAAACATATCACAACACAACTCGGCCTATCCCGGCAATCGGGTCTCGACCAGCACACCGTGTTCCATTTTCAAGACCCGGTCCATGCGGCGGGCCAACTCCATGTTGTGCGTCGCAATGAGCGCAGCAACGCCGGTCTCGTGGAACAGCGAGATCAGCTCTTGGAACACCAGTTCGGAGGTTTCAGGATCGAGATTGCCGGTCGGCTCATCGGCCAAAATCAGCGCCGGGCTATTGGCAAGCGCTCGACAGATCGCGGTACGTTGTTGCTCGCCACCCGACAATTCAGCTGGCCGGTGGTGATAACGGGCACCGAGGCCAACGGCTGCCAACAGGTCCTTGGCGCGCGAGGTGGCGTCTGCTCCGCTACGGCCCAAGATCAACTGTGGGATGACAACGTTTTCGAGCGCTGAGAACTCGGGCAGGAGCTGGTGGAACTGGTAGACGAAGCCAATGTCACGGCGCCGGGCCCTGGTGCGCTCGCGTTCGGTGAAGCCTGAGCAGTCGCGACCGTTGACGACGACACGGCCAGAATCAGGCGCTTCGAGCAGCCCCGCGATATGAAGTAATGTTGATTTACCCGAGCCCGACGGCCCGACCAGCGCAACGGCCTGACCACGAGCGATGGTGGTCGAGACGCCGTTTAAAACATGCAGCGTACGTTCGCCCTGCCTGAACGAGTGACGGAGGTTATCAAGCGCCAGCACCGGTGTGCCGTGAACTGTTGTGAGCTGAGGCGATGGCGGCCCGCCAGCGACCTCCGAGTCAGTCGTTGGGAGCGGCGCCGTGAGGGTCGCGATAGGGCTTGCGGTCAAAGTGGCTGGGCGGGTCATTCGTAGCGCAACGCCTCCACGGGATCGAGCTTTGCTGCCCGCAATGATGGATAAATCGTGGCAAGCACAGAGATAAGCAACGCCATCACAACAATGCCGGCAGTCTCCCAGGCATCGATCGCAACTGGCATTTTTGACAGATAATAAACGTTGGCGTCAAACACCGTGCGGCCTGAGATCCATTGGATCAACTGGCGGACTTCTTCGAGGTTCCAGCAGAACACGATGCCAAGGACAAAACCCGCCAAAGTACCAACAACGCCGATGGCGGCACCGGTGATCAAAAATACGCGCATGATCGAACCGCTCGACGCGCCCATGGTGCGCAGTACGGCGATATCGCGGCCCTTATCTTTGACCAGCATCATCATGCCAGAAATGATGTTCAGTGCGGCAACGATGATGATCAGCGACAAGATGATGAACATCGTAAACCGTTCGATTTTCAAAACCTCGATGAACGTCGCGTTGCGCTCTTTCCAGTTCTGGCTGACGAGCCCTGGATCGGCTGCCGTCAATTGCGCTTGAAGGCCCTCGACCCGCTCGGGGTCGTCGATGAGGAATTCTAAGACGTCGACCGTGTCACCGCGCGAAAAGAATTTCTGGGCTTCCGGTAGCGGCATGAACACGATCGATTTGTCGTATTCGCTCATGCCGACTTCGAAGATCGCGGTGATCGGATAGGGTTTGGTGCGAGGCGAGGTGCCAAACGGCGTGGTTGCCCCGCGAGGTGAAATCAAGGTGATGGTATCGCCGAGCTTAACGCCCATGTTGTTGGCGAGCCGGATGCCGAGCGCAATGCCGGGTTTGCCGGCGGACGCTGAGGCATCGAAGCCGTCGAGCGTTCCATAGCGGACGTTACCGGCGAGAATCGGCAGCGATTTCAAACCCGACTCGGGCACCCCGCGGACCATCGCACCGGTACTATGGGCGGGCGAGGACGCGAGCACTTGCGCTTCGATCAACGGCAGGACGTGGTTCACGCCCGGCATCGTCTTCAGGCGGGCGGCGGTTTGGTTCCAGTCAGTAAAAGGCTCCCCGCCTCTCGACGCGATGATGTGGCCGTTGAGGCCAAGGATTTTTCCAAACAGCTCAGTCCGAAAGCCGTTCATGACGGCCATGACGATGATCAACGTCGCGACGCCGAGCATAATGCCCAAGAACGAAAATCCAGCGATGACGGAAATGAACCCTTCTTTGCGGCGCGCCCGCAAATAGCGCATGGCGAGCAACCATTCGAAAGGCGCGAACGGGCGGGTTTCGAGCGGCTCAGTCGCGCCTGAAACCGAGCGACGTGCGGCCTCCGATAGCGTGGTCGACACAGTCATGAGTTCCCCTTGAACCGCCAACGGCTCACGCGCACGCTCGTTGTCTTGCCGGTGTTCCCAACCGGCTGTGTCGATGTCAAGGCGACCGGACAGCCCGATGGGAGAATGCCAGGGATAAGCGTTGAGATAAGCGTTGGGATAATCGTTGAGATAAGCGTTGGGATAAGCGTTGAGATCATCGCCTAGATAATCGCCTTGCTGATCGTTCGGATAAGACTTCGGACCGTCCCAGAGACAGCCGTCGCGAGCGCCGCGACTTCGGGCAGCCGTTGGCGAAGCCAAGATCACGTGTTGGTCGAACCGCGCGTTTGTTGAACCGCGCGGCCGATACGGCCGCGCTCTCAGTACGAGCGCGCGATCAGAACGAACTCCCGGGCTGGAGCACCGGTGAATAAACAGGCACCCGACACGCCATCCTGGCCAAGCGGCGCGTTGCGGATCGTCAGCTTCAGGGCCTTAAGCCGATCGGCGATCGCCTCAAGTGCAGCGCCATCGGGTCGCGCCCATGCGACCTTGACCCACCCTTTAAAGGGCGCACCGTCGTCGTCGGCATCCGCCGGTGTGCCAAAGAACGCAACGAGATCATCAAACGTGGTGATACCGGTTGCGATGTTGCCATCGAGCCGCGCCTTCGCCTCGGCAAACAGATTGGCCTGGATTGCTTCCAGAAGCCCTGCGGCTTCAGCGACGAAGTCGGCTCGCGGCTTGGTGTGCATGACGACCTTATCGCCATCGCGCAGAGCGTCGCGACGCATGTAGGTGACGTTGTTGCCGCTGGCATCACGTCCGCCGATTTCAACGATCACGGGACACCCGCGACGCACCCAGTTCCAGCGCTTTTCCGCTGACTTGACGGGCTTGATATCGACAAGCGTGCGGATGCCATGGGCCTTGAGTTGCATCTCCAGCTCGGCGCAATAGGCGATCAGCGGGGCGTCTTCGGGCTTGTCGCGCGTCATTGGCACGATGACGATCTGGCGCGGAGCGATTCGCGGTGGCAACCGCAGGCCGTCGTCATCGCCGTGCGTCATGATCAGGCCGCCGATGAGACGGGTTGACACGCCCCAACTCGTCGTGTGGCAAAATTCAAGTTGGCCCTGCGCCGATTGAAACTTGATGTCCTGGGCCTTGGCGAAATGCTGACCGAGATAATGCGACGTGCCAGCTTGTAGGGCCTTGCCGTCCTGCATCATCGCTTCAATCGAGTAGGTATTGTCGGCGCCGGGAAAGCGTTCGTTGGCTGGCTTCTCGCCAGCGACGACCGGCATGGCCAGTACGGTTTCTGAAAACTCGCGGTAGACCTCGAGCATTTTGAGCGTCTCGACCATGGCGTCGGCCTTGTCGACGTGGGCGGTATGGCCCTCCTGCCACAAGAACTCGGTGGTGCGC
The DNA here is from genome assembly GCA_038329675.1 of Hyphomicrobiales bacterium. GTDB lineage: Bacteria > Pseudomonadota > Alphaproteobacteria > Rhizobiales > Hyphomicrobiaceae > JANXVY01. The sequence continues at coordinate 9,205 of JBBQNE010000018.1, forward strand.
AGAAACAGCCGCGTGCGCATTTCCCAGCGGACGACGTTGGCCCACTGGTTGATCAGCAGCGGCAGGTCGCGGTAGCTTTTGATCCAACGTTGGAAGGCATCGCCGATGATCGTCTCTGACGTTGGCCGCACCACGAGTGGCTCGTCGAGCTTGGCCGTCGGGTCCACGACGAGCTTGCCGCCCTGGTTCATCAGGCGGTGATGCGTGACGACGGCCCTTTCCTTGGCGAAGCCCTCGACGTGCTCGGCCTCCTTGGCGATAAAGCTCAAGGGGATAAACAGCGGAAAATAGCAGTTCTCGTGACCGGTATCCTTGATCCGCTGGTCGAGTTCAGCGTGGATGCGCTCCCACACGCCCCAACCCCACGGCTTGATGATCATGCAGCCGCGGACGGGGCTGGTTTCGGCCATATCGCCGTCGCGGACAATCGCCTGGTACCACTCGGGGAAGTTCTGCTCACGGGTGACCGACAGCGCTCGTTTGCTCATACGACACCTTGAAAACAGCTAAGATCGACAGCCAGCGGCGGAGATCGGTCCATGATAATCGACCGACGGCGTGGCGAGGGACGCGACATTGGCCGCCGCGCGGGCTTAGCCTATGGGCGGGCGACGGCGCAATGGCGCCCGTGGGATTGCCCGTCGCGTTGCCCCCGGATGTTGCCCCCGGATGTTGCACGTTACGTTGACCGGTCCGTTGCCGCGCAATCATGCCGTCAACGCGCGACCGGCACAAACAGACGGTCTGCCGCCATAATCCGGCTATGCCCGTGGTAAAAGCCACGCAGCGCGATTGCTACAGAACGGCTGGGCCACGCCGGGCCCAGATCTGGATTGAAATAGTGTGAGGGAAACGGGAGCGGTGCGCCACATGCCAGACTTTCCAACGGCGCATCGCCGCGCGATCCACATAAACGGGGCGGCGCACATCGGCGGGGCGGCCAAATCATGCCGAGCGGACAAACCGTGCGCCAAGGTGCGGACCAGCATCGCATGGTTGGCGCTGGCGGCCTTGGCGTTGGTAGTGCCGTCAATCGGCACGGCGTCCGCGGCTTCGGTCGCGGTCGATAAGGCCGAAGCTGCATCCCGCCCGCCCGTGACCGTGAGCGTATTGGTAAGCTCGCGCACCGACGTGTGCTTCGATCCGGGGCATGTTGGCGCCGTGACCCGCTTCATCAAGCTCGAGCAGGACCGGATCAACGCGCGCGGCGGTATCGGCGGCCGTCGCCTCGACGTTGAGATCCTCGACGATGCCAGCAAACAGGACGCGGCAACGGCCAACGTCCGTAAAGCCCTGACCAACCCAGCGACGCTCGCTGTGATCGGGTTCACGAATTCGAACCGGGCCAAAGTGACATTTGATGACCTCGGCAGCCTCATTCAGTCGTCAGGTGTGCCGTTCATTTCAGACATTTCGGTCAACTCGATTTTTGCAAAGTATCCCACTGTCTTCACAACGCGCGCCTCGCAAGATGACGAGCGCATGCCGGTGACAACGGCCTTTCTAAAAACGTTGAGTTTCCAACGCATCGCGTTCATCGGCGCCAAGGATAGCGTGTTTGCAAGTTCGTTCGCCGACGGGCTAAAGGCCGCTTTGGGCGACAAAGGCCTAGCCGCCGACCATCGCCTATCGGTCAACGATGATAAGTTCGACCCAGCCGAACTGACCGCAATGGCCGTTAGCCTGAAGACGGCAAACCCCGACATCGTGATCCTCGCTGTCGGCAGTGCGCGCACTCCTGACGTCATGAAGGCAGTATCGGCCCAAGGTGTTACACCGCCAGCGTTCCTGTTTGGCCGCATCGATCAACTGCCAACGGACGTCGTGAACGCCTACCCGAGCGATCTCTACCAACTCGCATGGGATACGCTGCCAGAGGTGTTCAACGACCGCCTGCGCAAACGCATTGCCGAAGACGCCCCACAAAACTGGGTGTTTGAAGGCCGCAAGATCCCCGAGGCCCCAGGCTGGGCCAAAGGCGAATGCAAAGAGCGAACGTTGGCCGAGCCCGATCCGCTCGAGGCAGCCAATCTCCGCGCGATCGGGTTTGGGACCCAGTTTGCCGACATGCTCGCGCTTGTCGCAAAAGCTGCAGCTGTCGAGGGCCCGAAGTCCGAGATTGCCGCCATGCGAACGCTGGTCCAGCGGCAACTACAAACCGCCTACGCGAGCGGGCGCGGGGTGTTCCGTGGCTCGTTTGAAAGCTGGTCGTTTGATCGCACGTCACGGGCAGCAGCGCGGCTACCGTTCATCGTAATGCAGCCCAAGGGCCTGGGCCGCCGACAACTCGCCCCGTTCCAATTCGCGCGCATGAAATCAGGGGCGTTGCGGCAAATCCCGACGCTTTATGCCGACGTCGACCTGATCCGGACGTACAATATTGACGACAACGACAAAACGTTTTTTGCCGAGTTTTATCTCTCGCTGAGGTCGACGGCGGCGATCTCGACCGACCAAATCGAGTTTGTGAACGCCTACCTCGATCCGCGCACGGGGGGCCGACAGATCACAGTCACGAACCTTCACGATGGCAGCGAGAGCGACGCATATCCAACGGGCATGAAAATCTACAAGGTTTCCGGCCGGTTTCTGTTTCAGCCAAACCTTGCCAATTACCCCTTCGACAACCAGACGTTCCAGATCTCACTGCAGCCAAAGCGGGCCGATGCGCCGTTCATCGTGCAGCCGCCGCCGTTCGAGATGCGCGACCAGACCGTCGACACCGACGGCTGGGAGGTGCGGTCGCAGTTTGTGGGCTATGACAGCGATTACGTGCCGCTGGTCGATTCGTTCAGCTTGGAGCCATCGATCGTGCCGTTCTACACCGCCAACTTCGTGTGGCAGATGGAGCGGCAGACGACCGACTATTACCTGCGGGTCGTCGTACCCCTGACGTTCATTTTGATCGTCGCCTACCTGTCGATTTTTATCCCGCAAATCCACTTTGAGGCGATCGTGACGATCCAGGTCACGGCGCTGCTGTCGGCCGTGGCGCTCTATTTCTCGATCCCAAAAGTATCGTCGGACGTCGCAACCGTATCGGATCGAATTTTCGTATTCGATTACATGCTGGTGTGCCTGATGATCGTGATCTCGATTTTGCGGGTCAACCACCACATCGCAAGCCGGCGCTGGCTGAAGTCATCGCTGCTTGTGTTGCACGTCACGTTGATCCCGTTGCTGGTGGCGGCCATGGCTTGGTACGTTCACAGCCTCAGCAGCGGCGCGCGGGTGCTTTAAGCGGAGGCGGTGGCCGCGTTACTCAGCTTGGCAGGCGAGGCAAAAGCTTATCGTGACCGTCTGGGCATCAACCGCGACGCGTGAAAAGCGCACTTCGCCGACGGGGCCAAAGCGCAGGAATGGACGCAAGCCGTCAGCGATCGCGGCCTGCGCGGCCGCCCCGTTTATGACGTCCTTGAGTTGCTTGGCAACTTCTGTCTTGAGCGTGGCCGCGACGCCGCGCGCTTTCGGTAGCACCAACCGACACACTGAGCCGGAGAAGAAGCCACCGCCTGGACATTCCGGCACGAACGAGCCGCCGACCTCAACGCGCTTGGCATCCAGCGACAGCCGACCGTTCACCCAAACGGGGGTCAAGTCGACCGTGACCGAGGGCGCTTGCCACTGGAGTTCTGGTAGCGAAGCATTCGATACGCATAGCCCGCTGATGCAACGTCCAACGATTTCGGGCGCTTCGCTTTCGAACACGATCGTCACGCGCAATGCCGACGGCACAGCCGAAACGAGGACGCTCTGGGAGTTCAGTTCGTTGATGTAATAGGCGTACGTGGCACCCGCGACTTCGAACGATCGCGGATCGACGCCCGAGATCGGCACCGTTTGGCCGCCAAGGCTGAAAGACGATCCCGCGGTAAGGTCAAAGATGCCCGCGCTCGGCAGGTTATGGAGCCGAACCTGCGGATTTTTCAGCGTCGAGTTAAGGATTCGCGCGAGTTCAGCCAGCGATAGCTTGAGGTCGGCGGCAGCGATTGGCTGCACGAGGATGGTCGCCGCGGCCAGCACGGCGGCGCACGCCATAAAACAGTGTTTGAACCAACCACCCACTGAACCAACCCACGCCAAACGCACTCTCTGCCGGAACGATTAGCAGACCGAGTCCCGGCCCCGCCGCGAATCAAAGCGTTGCGGCTGAACTGTGGCCGTGAGCGTTGCTGTGTGGACACAGGTCAGCGTCTCAGACACGGCCAACGTCATGTGCCCGCATAACAGCGTGACACAGCGGGGCCCCAAATGACCTTCGGTGCGGCGACATAGCAGCAGCGTTCGACAAGACGTCATCTGCGCGCCGACCAGATTCTACGGCGGCTTGGCCTACTGCGGCCTGGGTGCTGGCATTCCAGCCTGGCCGCGAATGTGGGCTTCCATCTGCGCGTTGAGCTTTTCGAATTCGCCGCGCAACAGGCCACATCCTTCCGCCGTGCCTCGGCAAACAATACCCATTTGGAGCTTGACGTCGTCGCCGTCCTTGACCGGTTTGCGACAGACCGCGGAAGGGTGCGCTTTGCCTTGGCCGGACCGGGTGAAGGTGTAGAGCGTCTCCGTCGCTGGATCCTGGTAGGCGAAGTACTCGGGACCATCGTGGACTTGCGAAACGCCAGCGATCTTCGTCACGGCCTCGAGCAGGGCAGCCGGCTCTTGAACGGGCTGGCCGCAGAAGTCGTTGGCTGCCTGCGCAACGACGGATGTGACTGAAACGGCGACGCTCACGGCCGCCAAGGCAAGTGCTCGGACAAGCCTTCGGGCAAGTAAGGTCGCAGAGCCGACAGGAAGGACGAGATTAGAACTGGCGAACACAGCGGTCATGAAGGCGTCCTTGGGGTTGCGACTTTGGTCAGGTCGTCGAAGCGTCGCTAGTATTTCTACGGTTGGTTGCAGTGTCTTACGCCAGCGAATGAGCGTCCGATCCACCGTTGGTGCACGCTGAAGGTTTTAAAGTCGCAGCCGCCAAGCCGCTTTTCATTCGGGTCAACTCGCAAGGCACACTTCGATTGCCTTGAGCGCATCGCCCGCTTTTGCGCCGTCCGGTCCGCCAGCCTGCGCCATGTCAGGACGGCCACCGCCGCCCTTGCCGCCAAGCGCCTCAGCGCCTGCCTTGACGAGATCGACGGCAGAAACCGTGCCGGTCAAGTCCGCCGTGACGCCAACGGCAAGTCCAGCCTTGCCATCCTCGGTGACGCCGACGATCGCGACGACGCCGGAACCGACTTGCTTTTTGCCTTCGTCGACGAGCCCGCGAAGATCCTTCGGATTGAGCCCTTCGACCATGCGCGATAGGAACATGACGTTGCCGATTTGGCGCGGCGCTTCGCCCGCTGCGGCACCACCGCCGCCGCCACCGCCGAGCGCGATCTGACGCTTGGCATCGGCGAGTTGACGCTCGATCTGGCGCTTTTCCTCGACCAGCGTTTTCAGGCGATCGACGACATCGTCGGGCCGCGTCTTCAAGACACCGGCAGCTTCGCGCAGCATGTCATCGGACCGCGCCAGGTGGGCGCGCGCGACGTCGCCCGTCAGCGCTTCAACGCGGCGGACGCCAGCCGAACTCCCCGTTTCAGCGACAATGCGAACGAGACCAATATCGCCGGTGCGCCGGGCATGCGTGCCGCCACACAATTCGATCGACCAGGCGCTTTTCGCTGACCCCTCATCGGGCGCACCCATAGCGACGACGCGAACTTCCTCGCCGTACTTCTCGCCAAAAAGCGCCATGGCGCCGGTTGCGACGGCGTCATCGACCGCCATCAGCCGCGTTTCAACGGCCGCATTTTCAAGGATGCGCGCATTGGCAAGGGCTTCGGCAGCTCGGATTTCATCGGCCGACATCGGCTTGGTGTGAGCAAAGTCGAAGCGCAAGCGCTCAGATGACACGAGTGAGCCCTTTTGAGCGACGTGCGAGCCGAGCACCTGCCGCAGCGCTTCGTGGACGAGGTGGGTAGCTGAATGGTTGGCGCGGATGGCCGTGCGCCGACCATGATCGACGCGGAGTTCGATCGCCTCGCCGAGCGAAAATGCGCCGTGTTCAACCGTGCCGAAGTGGACGAATAAATCGCCGAGGTGCTTTTCGGTGCGCGCGACCTTGAACATGGCGCCTTTCGCGCCAACGATGACCCCGCTGTCGCCAACTTGACCACCCGATTCGCCATAAAACGGGGTTTGATTGACGACGAGCCCGGCGTCATCGCCAGCTTTCAGGTGTTTGACTTCGGCCCCGTCCATCACCAATGCAACGACGACGCCTTCGGCGTGCTCAGCCGCATAGCCAAGGAACTCGGTCGGACCGGATTTTTGCTTGATGTCAAACCAAACCTGCTCGGTTGCAGCCTCGCCCGACCCTTTCCAGGCCGCGCGCGCTTGCGACTTCTGCTGCTCCATGTGAGCAGCAAATCCGGTGGTATCGACCGCGATATTCCGGCTCCGAAGGGCGTCTTCGGTCAGATCGAGCGGGAAGCCGAACGTATCGTAAAGCTTGAAGGCGACGTCACCCGACAGCGTGCCGCCAGCCGTTAAGCCGCCCGAGGCGTCGTCGAGAAGCTTCAAACCGTTCTCCAACGTTTTGCGGAAGCGCGTCTCCTCGAGCTTCAAGGTCTCGGCAATCATTGCTTCGCCGCGAACGAGCTCGGGATACGTATCGCCCATCTGTCGGACGAGTGCGGGAACGAGCCGGTGCATCAACGGGTCATTGGCGCCGAGCAGATGGGCGTGACGCATGGCGCGACGCATGATGCGGCGGAGCACATAGCCACGCCCCTCGTTGGAGGGAAGCACACCGTCGGCGATCAGAAACGCCGTTGATCGAAGATGGTCGGCGATGACCTTGTGGCTGGACTTTGCCTCGCCCTTTGCCTCAACGCCAGTTGCCGCCACTGATGCCGCGATCAGCGCCTTAAACAGGTCGGTCTCGTAGTTGTCGTGGGTGCCTTGCAGGACGGCTGAAATACGCTCAAGCCCCATGCCCGTGTCAATTGAAGGACGCGGCAGCGCGACGAGATCGCCGGGCGCGCGCTGCTCAAACTGCATGAACACAAGGTTCCAGATTTCGATGAAACGATCACCGTCGGCATCAGCCGAACCTGGCGGCCCACCTTGAATTTTCGGGCCGTGATCAAAGAAGATTTCCGAACACGGGCCGCACGGGCCGGTATCACCCATCTGCCAGAAATTATCAGACGTTTCGATCCGAACAATGCGCTCATCTGGCAAGCCAGTGAGCTTCTTCCAGATGCCAAACGCCTCGTCGTCATTATGGTAGACCGTGACCCACAACCGGTTTTTGTCGAGCCCGTATTCTTTGGTGATCAGGTTCCAGGCGAGTTCGATCGCGACGTCTTTGAAATAGTCGCCAAACGAGAAGTTGCCGAGCATCTCAAAAAACGTGTGATGGCGAGCGGTATAGCCAACGTTATCGAGGTCGTTGTGCTTACCGCCGGCCCGAACGCACTTTTGTGAGGTGACGGCCCGGTTGTAGGGACGCGGCTCCTGGCCGGTGAACACATTCTTGAATTGCACCATCCCCGCGTTGGTAAACATCAACGTCGGGTCGTTGCGCGGAACGAGCGGGCTTGAGGCGACAGGCTCGTGCCCATGCTTGGCAAAATAATCGATGAACGCTCTGCGGATCTCGTTAACGCCGGTCATTTCTTGGCTCTTGGGGGAGTGCACCCTGTCAGGCGTCTGCCACTTGGCCGAGCCCGGCGCCGTTGTAGTGAGGCCGACCCAGACTGTCCAGGAAGGCGTGTCAAGGAAGTCGCAGAGATTAAAGCGAGCGTAAGTATCGGCGGCCTAGACAGCCGCCAGGTGGCATCGACCGCTGCAAACGTCCAAACACCGAACACGCGATGGTTTCACGCAAAGCCACCACACGCCCCAACCGAACGCCCCAACCGAACGCCGGTCGGGGCGGCAAAACCTGGCTGGCCATAACGTAAAAGTAGCGTGACCTTAGCGCTTCACGCGTCCCTTGGGGGCAACCGAAAGATCCAGCGGGGCTTCAACGGCAAGCGGATCTTCCCCATCGTCCTCGCCGGGCTCAGGTGCCGCGAGCATTTTATCGACGATCAGGCCAGCATTCTGCCGGATCGCCTTTTCGACGGCGGCAGCGACTGTCGGATTGTCCTTGAGGTACTGTTTCGCATTCTCGCGACCCTGGCCAATTCGCGTGCCGCCATAGGAAATCCACGAGCCAGATTTTTCCAAGATACCGACTTTGGCACCCAGATCGACCAGCTCGCCAACCTTTGAGATGCCCTCACCGTACATGATGTCGAACTCAACCTGCTTGAACGGCGGCGCGACCTTGTTCTTTACGACCTTGACGCGGGTCTGGTTGCCGACGACCTCGTCCTGGTGCTTGATTTGGCCAATACGGCGAATATCAAGCCGGCACGAGGCGTAAAATTTGAGCGCGTTGCCACCCGTCGTCGTTTCGGGATTGCCAAACATCACGCCGATTTTCATCCGTATCTGGTTGATAAAAATCACCATCGTCCCGGATTTTGAGATGTTGGCGGTGAGCTTGCGCAAGGCTTGGCTCATCAAACGGGCCTGGAGACCTGGCAGGCTGTCACCCATCTCGCCTTCAAGTTCGGCCTTGGGCGTCAACGCTGCAACGCTATCGATGACGAGGACGTCGATTGCACCAGAGCGCACAAGCGTGTCGGCGATTTCAAGCGCCTGCTCGCCGGTGTCTGGCTGCGACACCAGCAGATCCTCGACGTTGACGCCGAGTTTGCGTGCGTAGAGGGGGTCGAGCGCGTGCTCAGCATCGATAAAGGCGCAGATGCCGCCCTTTTTTTGGGCTTCGGCGATGACCTGCAGCGTGAGTGTTGTTTTGCCCGAGGATTCAGGGCCGTAGATCTCGACAACACGGCCCTTCGGCAGGCCACCAATACCAAGCGCGATGTCGAGCCCCAGCGAACCGGTCGAGATCGCCTCGACCTCGGCCATGCGCTCATTGGCGCCAAGCCGCATCACCGACCCCTTGCCGAATGTCTTGTCGATTTGGGCGAGGGCGGCTTCGAGTGCCTTATGCTTATCCATACGTTCCCCTTTGGCATCGTCGCTATCACGGCCTACGACGCGCAGTGCGGCTTTATCCATGCTGGCACCTAGATGTTGGAGAGTATGGGATGAGTTGCAGGTCGGCAATGACCGATTATGTACTATATTTGTTCTCATTTGTCGACTACCGATAACGGTGTGATAACAGGCACTTGTCCTTAAGCCCGCGACGCGAGCTTAAACAATGAGAACACCACGATTTGAGAATCAGCGCGCGAGCTCTTCCTTGACCTTCTCGGCGAGCTTTGGCAGCGAAAATGGCTTCTGCAGAAACGCGATCGTGCCTTCACCACCAATGGTTTCGCGAAACGCTTCGTTGGTGTGCCCGGACACGAAAATGACCTTCAAATTGGGATGGAGCGGCCGCACCGCTTTCAAGAACGACGGGCCGTCCATCTCGGGCATAACGACGTCGCTAATCACGATATCGACGTTGCCGTTTTCCGCCGCAATAGCATCGAGCGCCTCCTGCCCGTTACCAGCTTCGATGACGCGGTAGCCAAGCCGGACGAGTTGGCGTTTGGCGACCGAGCGCACCATGTCGTCGTCATCCACGACGAGAACGGTGGCGCTTCCAGTGAGGTCAACGGGCTTGGCATCCTTTTTTTGCCCGCGAAGCGTCAGAGCGCGCTCGGCTTCCGCGTCCGGATGGGCGCGCGGAAGGAAGATCTGGAACGTCGTGCCGCGGCCGACTTCGCTTTTGCAATAGATGAAGCCGGATAATTGTTTGACGATACCGTAGACGGAGGCAAGGCCAAGACCGGTGCCTTTGCCAACCTCTTTGGTGGTGAAGAACGGATCAAAGATTTTCTGGCGGACGTCAGCGGGAATGCCCGCGCCATCGTCTGAGGCCTCGATCAGCACGTATTCGCCGTCGGGCAAACTGACATCGCCAATGCGCCGGACGTCACGCTCGGTGATGTTGCGCGTTGCGAGCTTAAACGAACCGCCTGACGGCAGGGCGTCTTTCGAGTTCGACGCGAAGTTCATCAAGATCTGCTGGATCAGCGTCCGATCAGCTTTGACCGACCACAAGTCGCGATCCGACGACAGCTGCAAGTCGACCTTTTCACCAAGCGACGCGTTGAGCGTCGGCTTCAATTCGATCAGCCACTCACCAAGGTGGGCAAATTCCAGTTGCAGCGTCTGCTGGCGGGAAAACGACATCAACTGACCAACAAGTTCGGCCGCGCGGATGGCGCTATCGCGAATGTTGACGATATCGTTGTAGGCGGCATCGGAGGGACGGAACGTCTGCAACATCAGTTCGGCGGTGCCGATGATGGCAGTCAACACGTTGTTGAAGTTATGGGCCATCTCACCAGCAAGCTTGCCGATGGCCTCCATCTTTTGGCTTTGGGCAAACTTTGCCTCAAGGTCGCGCTGCTCGGTCGTATCGACGACGTAGAGGATCGCGGCCTCCCGGCTGGTCGCCGACGATGATAGCGGCACACTGTAGAGACGCCGCGCGGCGATGCGGCCGTTGCGCTCGGCTTGAAAATCAACCGGCGCGAGCCCGACTTGGCCAGCAATGACGTCGGTTAAACATTTTTCGATTGCCGTGCGGGTTTCGGTGCTGCAGTCGCGCGCCAGCACATCGGCAGCGCGTTCATCGATGCCGCCGGTGCCATCCAGAATGATGCTGGCAAACGCGCTGTTTGAGGAGGTGATGGTGCCATCGGCCGTGACGGTCGCGATTCCGAAGGGAGCCGCCTGATAATGTCGCGAGAACGTGCGCTCGGGCGCCTCGCCCGAAAGCGGATCGGCCCATTCGGCGCGAACGATGGTGATGACGCGACTGCCAGCCAGGACGTCGCCCGCCGGGGCTGGGGCCGATGCAACAACGCGCACCGGTAAGCGACGGCCACTACGTAGCGCCATATCGAGCGGGCACTGGAACGGCGAAACGGGATGACGGTCGAGATGACGGCGGAGAATATCGGCGCCGTGGGGCGAGAAGACAGCGTCAAGCGTCGATGGCTCATCTTCGCCAGAGCGCGATGGCAAGCCGAGCCAGCCCTCGATCGTCGCGTTCATGTGCACAACGGTTTGGGCAACATCGAGCACCAGCAAACCAGACGGCGCCGTATCATAGGCTTCAAGGCGCAATTCGGTCGCCCGCGCCTCGACACGCTTCTGGTCATGCTCGCGCGTGATATCACTCAACCGCCACAAAACGTGACCCGACCGATCGCGGCCAGCTGTGGCGCTGGATGGGGAACCCGCCTGGGCCATTGGCGGTGCAACGGGCGCGATCGAGATCCGATAGGCGCGACGGCCTGAGCCGCTCGCTGGTAGGTCGATCTCTTCGCTGCGCGCTTCACCGCGCTCACCTGCCCGCACGAGCCGGAACAACGCCTCCGATGCTGACGGCTCCCCCGATAGCCAAACCTCGAGTGCTGCAAGTCCCCGCGCGGCCGGGGCTGGTACCATGGTCGAAAACGCAGGATTGGCATACACCGCGCCGCCGAGGCGATTGGTAATGAGAATGCCGTCGGGCCAAGCATCTGCAACGGTTTCGCTGACGCGCGTGCCGTGCCCGACGATTTCGATGCGGCCGGTCAACGAAGCCAACACAAAGAAGAGCCCCGTTGCCGCAAGCAGGCAGAGCATCAGCAACGGCAGCGGCTCGGGCAGAAAACTGGCGAGCAGACCAAGACCGAGAGACGCGGCACCGAAGGCAGCCGGGTTGAGCCACGACGGCGCGGCTGCGTCGGTTGCAACTGTTGGAACAGCACCGACGGCGGATGGGGTTCCGCGCGGTTTTCGTTTGAGCCTCGCGTCCATGAGTGCAGGCGTTAGCCGATTCTGCACGTGTGCAGCGATCGCCGCGTAGGCCGTTGACGCCTTCATGGGCGGATACTCACAAGTTCGAGACGCAAGACAACGGGGCCGCGAACAATCGTGGGTGCCGCCCATCCTTACTTCCCGCAACACGGTTAAAATGGGATAAACTGTGTCGGTATGTGGAAGATTCGGATGACGACCAATTTGGCGGCATCGTGCTGAGGCATAAAAACGATGGCGCAACGAACTGATCATCCCGCCGTTACACTGCAGCAGGCGAGCCACGACGGGCACACACCACGCTGACCACACGTTGAGCTGACCACACGGGTTGACATCAAAATATGGGTTGAGTTGACGATAACGCCGCGACGGCAGGAGAGACGACTATGCTCGAAATCATCATGTGGATCATGCTGTTTGCGGTGCTCGCAGGCGCAGGCTTCGTGGGCTACGTGTTTTTAACCGGCCAGTCTGGAGGGTTTGGTGGCACCGGCGCGCTCTTTGGGCCGAAGCCTGAAAAGCGTCTCGACGTCGTCGATCAGACGAGCGTCGATGCCCGCCGTCGGCTGGTGCTGATCCGCCGCGACAACGTTGAGCACCTGATCATGACGGGTGGCCCCGTCGACGTGGTGATCGAGACCGGCATTGGCGAACGGCCGCAGGTTCAATCAAGGTCTGCCCCCCTGCCAACTGCCCCAGTGCCAGCTGCCCCAGTGTTTGGAACGCACGCGGCAGGTCCGCAGGCTTCCTACATTGGGTCCGAGCCATCCTATCCCGCGGCGCGGCAACCGCGTTCGTTTGGCACTATCCAAGCCGGTCAACCGGTTGTGACAAAGGCAGCCGAGTAAGCGCCACGTTTTGGTCGCGCTTTACGCTATTGGATGCGGCCGCGCGTCGTCTTGGGGACGATGGGTACTTGGACGTTCAGCGCCTTGACATGCGGTGCCCAACATCGCCCGGATCGTGGGCGGTTAGCCCTTGATGCAGCGTAAGCCGACGAATGGTGGATCGAGTGTTCGCCGCCAAGGAGAGCTAATCGTGCCGGTCCGCGCTGCGTTCGTTGCAACATGTCTGGCCCTACTCGCAACGGCGGCGGGGCTGGTGATAGCGCCATGGCCCGCGATGGCTGGCGGAGCAACGAAAGCGCCAGCGACGGTTGCCCAACCTCCGTCGGCAGCCCAACCACTGCCACCGGCTCCAATCGCGCGAGAGCAACCACCTGGAACAGCGCCGCAACCGGCGCCCGAAGCAGCAGCTGGACCAGCCTCAGAAGCAGCGACTGGATCAGCGCCAGCAGCGGCCCCACCCGTACCGGCACCCGCCGTGGCTGCGGCACCGCCACCGCCGCCAGCACCGCCACCACCACCACAGATCGACGATTTGTTGGTGCCCGTGCGCGAAGCCACGAATACCATCGAAGTGATCGAAAAAAATGTTGAGCGCGTGCGAGTATCCGACCCGGCGCTGGCCCAGCAACGCATTCAAATCGGTGAGCTTTTGGGAGGGACCGACAAAGCGGTTGACGCCATCCGCCCAAGGCTTGAGGCAGCCCTAGCCCAGCTTGCCCAACTCGGCCAACCACCCAAGGCAGGAGAGCCGCCCGAAGCCGTCGAAGTGCAATCTGAACGCGCGCGCGTCACCGCCAGCGTCACCGCGCTTGAAGGCGCGATGAAATCAGCCGAACTGGTGCGCGTTCGCAGTCGCCAACTCGCCACGCAAATTGCCGAATTGCGCCAGCGATTGTTTACGCAAAACCTGTTTGAACGCTCCGGCTCACCCCTGCTGCCAAAACTGTGGAGCGACATCGCCACAGACGGCCATAGCATTGGCCAACAGCTGACCAGTATTTTTGGGACGTGGCGCGCAATCGTCTACCAGCGCTGGTGGCAAGCGCTCGCGGTCGCCGGTGGGGCGCTGCTGACGTACCTGCTGTTATGGTTTGTGACGCGACGGCTCGTTGCGCAAATCACCCCGCGTTCAGTCGACACGACGCCAAGCTACACGGCTCGCGCCAGGGCAGCGACGATGGCAGCCCCGCTCTACGTGCTGCCAGCCGTGGCGGCAGCCGCCGTGCTCTATTTCGGCATCACGTTGTTGGAGCTCACGTATTCGAGGGTCGATGGGCTGACGCTCGATGTGTTCCAGGCGGTTTTGACGTTCTCGCTCGTCTCTGGCTTGGCAAGCGCCATCCTGACCCCGCGCAAGCCCGCGTGGCGGCTCCTCGACCTTGCCAACGGAACGGCTGGCGCCCTGTGGCGAAGCATCCGCATGATCGCGCTGATTTACGGCGTCGATATTGTGCTGAAAGAGATGATCCGCATTCTCGATCTGCCGCTGGTATTCCACGTGGTGTTGGCGTTCGTGACAACGCTCGCGTTCGCGTTGGCACTCTTGCGGATCGTGGTGACGGTTTTCATCCCCGGCGCAACGGCGGGGACTGCAACGGCGGGAATTGCAACGGCGGGAATTGCAACGGCCGGAGGGGCCAGCCTCGCATCGGCGTCTGCGTCTGGATCCGGGTCGGCGTTAGGATCGGGGGCTGACCTCGGGTCAACCGTCGCGCCACCGAAGGTGTCAAGGTTAGCGCCGCATTGGCTCAAAATTCCCTTGCTCTTGATTGCAATCGCGATCCTTGGCGCTGCCCTGTTGGGCTATATCGCGCTTGCCCGTTTTGTGGCCGGCCAAGTCGTGATCACCGGCAGCGCGATCGTGCTCGTTTTGCTGCTGCACTACGCGATCCGAACGAGTGAGAAGACGGCGGTCTCAACGGACACGTTTTTGGGCTCATGGCTCGCCAACGGCCTCGGGCTTGGCGAAAGTCACCGCAGCTTCATCGGCCACGCGATCTCGGCCACGCTCAACATCGGCTTGGCGCTTATTGCGCTGCCAGCGGTGATGCTGGCATGGGGTTTTTCGATCCCCGACGTGATGGCGGGGCTGCGATCGGCACTGTTTGGCTTCGAGATCGGCAGCTTCAGAATATCGCTCGTTCGGATGTTTTTGGCGCTCGCGCTGTTTGGGGCGCTGCTGTTTGGAACGCGACTGTTGCAGCGCTGGTTGCAGAGCGCATTCCTGCGGCCTGACCGGATGGACGCTGGGATCGCGAATTCGATTTACCAGGGCATCGGTTACTTCGGCTTTGGCTTCGCTGGCCTGATCGCGATCTCGTTTGGCGGCATCGACATCACGAACCTCGCGATCCTGGCTGGCGCGTTGTCGGTTGGCATTGGCTTTGGCCTGCAATCCATCGTCAATAACTTCGTATCTGGCCTGATTTTGCTGGTTGAGCGGCCCATCAAAGTCGGCGACTGGGTAGTATTAAAAGAGGGTGCGCAGGGCCACGTGCGGTCGATTTCAGTGCGCTCAACGGAGATCGAGACGTTCGACCGATCAAGTTTGATCGTGCCGAATTCAGAGCTGATTTCCAATGTCGTCACCAACTGGACCCATCGCAATGCGTTGGGCCGCGTCGTGGTCAAGGTCGCGACATCGTATAAGTCCGACCCGGCGAAAGTGCTGGCGGTCCTCGTTCAATGCGCCAAGGACACGCCATCGGTGATGCAGCAACCCGCCCCGCTGGTGACGTTTGATAACTTTGGCGACGATGGGCTCGAGTTTACCGTGCGCGTCGTCGTGCCCGATATCAACCGCGGGCTGGCCGTGCAGACGGAACTACGGACGCGAATTTTTAATGCGTTCAACGCGGCCGGGATCGAATTCCCGTATGCGAGCCGCGATATTTATTTGCGCGATCTGGATGGCATCAAGGGCGTTCTCAAGCGGGCAATCGAGGAGCGCGCGCGGTCGGCTCACATGTCGCCAACCGCAGAGCCGCCGGTGGCAACGAACGGGGACCGGACGGAACGGTAACGATCCCTCGCCGTCGCGCGATGACGCTCGACGCTCATCGGCCATTGGTCATCGATCATCGATCATCGATCATCGATCATCGCGTTCACTTGTCGTCGATATCACCCAGCGCTGAGGGCATCGTCCGATTAATATCGAAGGCTGAAACGCGCACCGCACGCAATTGCCCCGACGAGGCTTGCACCGAGGTCGCTTGCGCGGGCTCAATGATCGGTCCGCCGTTGTCAGAGTGCGCAACGAGGATCGGGATGATCGCGAGCGCGGCGAAAATGGCAAGCCGGGTGACTTCGCCGCTCGACCAGAACGGGAACTGTTCGTCGTCGTCTTCAAAATGGGCCATAGCGCGTCCGCGGGCAAAATCTGCGCACATCGCCGTGTGCGCCGAGGTTGAGCGTACGATTTTGGCGTTGATGGGCCGTTAACGCCCGCACCAAAGTGGGCCACTAAGACTGAGACGCGGGAACGGGTCGCGAGAGGCGAGAATGGAGGACCGCTTGTTGGACGGACGCTCCCCGCTGCGTTGTGCGTGCCATGGGTTGCGCGATCGGACGCGCCATAGCGTATGCGGATGCGACCGCTTATCGACGCGTCATTGTCCACAACGGAGTTCGCGATATCAGCCGCCCGACCGGTTACACGACCGCTGGATCGGCTGGTCAGTCCTCACGATAGACCTTTTCGCGGCGCTCGTGCCGCTCCTGGGCCTCCAGAGACAGCGTCGCAATCGGGCGGGCATCGAGCCGCTTGACCCCGATTGGCTCGCCGGTTTCCTCGCAGTAGCCATAACTGCCATCCTCGATCCTCTGGATGGCCGCTTGGATTTTGGAGACGAGCTTGCGCTGACGGTCACGGGCCCGCAATTCCAGGGCTTTGTCGGTCTCCGACGACGCGCGGTCGGAAAGGTCGGCGTGTTGGGAGTTATCGGCGTGGAGACCAATGAGGGTCTCGCGGTTTTGTTCAACGATCTCTGATTTCCAACGGACGAGCTTCTGCCGGAAATAGGCGCGCATGCGGGCATTCATGAACGGCTCGGAGTCACTGGGACGGTAGTCCTCCGAAACGCTGACCTCGCCATCTCGCAGGGCGGTGCGACCGGCATCGTTGCTGGCAACGTCTGCCGCTTTGGACTTCACATCACGTTTGCTCATGGGCCGACCTTTGTGAGCGCCCGCGTGGTGCCAGGTGAAGCGCCCGCGGGCTGCTAGTGCGATCGCATGCTACCCCGCCGCCGTGAGCAAATGATTGCCCTGGCTTTGGATCGGGCGACGTCGTGTCAACAAATTGCGGCTTTTTCTCATGGCCGTTTGAGGTGGATAGCTGTCTGGCCCGGGTTTTCAGGCGCGTGCGGCGGTTTTCGGATGTCCCTGTGCCCGGTGTGACTGTGCCGGTGTGTCTGTGCCGGTGTGTCTGTGCCGGATGTGCCCGTGAACGCAGCCACGAACAAGTGAACGCTCATCGGGGCATAACGGTTTTCTGTGCATGACGGAGCGCACATTAAAGTTCGCTTAACGTATTTATTGCAATCTGTGGTTGCTAAATCATGCATCCGATGCACGAGCGGCGCGAATAAGCTTCCTTCGATGCGAACTCCAAAAGAAAGGTGGTCAGCACGCGACAACAACGTCTCAGGACCGGTGGTGTGGAACTTTCCCCTCTCAACCCCGCGCTAAAAGCTATCCCAACCGGCATCCCCCCGCCGCGGCTTTTACGCCCCACCCGCAACCGTCTGGTGCAACGCACCAAAACGCCGCCAGCTCTCACGAGCGGGCGGCGTTGTCAGTTATTGCGGTGGCGCGCAACTAACGGCGGAAGTTGGATCTCTCCCGCCTAAACATACCTACGCCTGGTCGATACGGCTAATCGGCTCGTCCTGTTATTCCGACGTTTTAGAAGACGAGATATAAAATCACAATCACGACTAGGGGTACGCCCATCAACCACGCGATTAAACCAGGCATTTCTTATTTCCTTCTAACAAGTGTAGGGGGAATAGCCGACCTACGACTACGTTGATTGCGTTACAGCGTCTTTTCATCTCGATGTGATCCGCCCAGGCTACCAGCCCACCACGCCGCTAATCCTGACAGAAGAAACATGACGGCTGACCAGAAGCCGGCTGATGCGGCAGCCTTTCGAGCTGTATCTGCCGCGAGTTTCGCATTTGTCATCGCTTTGTCGACAGCCGCGGTCACTCGCATTTTCGCTTGTTCGGGTGAGATTCCGGTTTTTTGGGCGATGAGCCGCTCAATGTAGCCACGATCCTGTAGGTCCAGTTCACCACGTGCCAAAGCGCTGGTCACAATCCGCCCCAGTTCAGCGCGTTGTGGCGCGGACAATTCCGGAATTGCCTGTTGGGCCACCGAAGGCTGCTGGCCATCGGCCGGGCGCAACGCCAGATCCAAGGTACGATCAGCGACAGAACTAAGCGCCGTCGCTGCGGTGCCGGTTACAGCACCGGCGGCCGTCAGAGCTGCTGAAGCCAGGTTTCCAGCCAAGATCGCGCTAGCTACAATCGTCATTGCCCAAACGACAAGGCCACTCGTCCCGTCTCGAAAGCTCACCTCAGTACGCACCGAGTCATGTGCCTTTGGCCGCAAGCGCCCTGCGAGATAGGCGCCTGAGCCGACTGACCAAATTAACACCAGCGCAAACCAAATCGCCGCGCCAATGCCAACGGTCGACGCGCTTGGCCCAGCCGCTGACCAGGGTGTGGCCACACTCAATCCAATCGACGTACCAAACGCAAGCAATACGAACGCCATAGCTATCGCTATTAATGAGCCAGCTATGAGACTGCCCCAATCGAGGTAACTGACGTCGCCGACGACCGCGATGCCTTTCTTTGATTCAATTGCCTGAGATGACATTAGGGTTCTCTCTGATGGTTGTGTAGAGATTGGCCGCCATGGCGCACGGTTGGATCAAACTCGCCCGAGCACATACATGATGACGACGATAATCAGTAATGTGCCGAGTATGCCGGATGGGCCATATCCCCAATTGCTCGAATACGGGAATGCAGGTACCGACCCTATCAGCACAAGTACGAGTAGAACCAATAAGATTGTGCTGAGCACATTCATCTCCAGAATTCGGTTGAATATTGCTGCGCGACGACCCTAAGCGCCCCTGGGGTAGTGTCACGTTCGTTTGAATACTGTCAGCTAACCTCGAAACCGCAATTTGGTTCCTGTTCATGCAATGTACTGACTACATTTGATGCCGACGTCGACGCTGCAATTGCAAGAAGCGGGCACCGACGACCTCGATTTCAGCAAAGAAATTGAACACGTTGCCGATAAGGTTTGACGACCCGCATTCGACAACCCGCGCATTTTGGGACACTCAGAACGGTCGGCGGGTTCGAGACCTAACTTGGATAAAGTGTCGGCAAGATCGGATCGATTAGCCGGCGAGGGGCGGTTTTATTGGGATCACCCGATCGAGCGCAGGTTCAGCTGATGAAATTTTTGGCAGCACCGATCTTGTGTTAACGACGCCTGCGACTATGACGAAGCATCACATGGACAATCGGGCGTGCTGTAGTGCGATCAACCCTGCACAGCTGGAGGCTGCCTCCCGTGATGTCCGCATCCGCTCAAACCGCGCGAAAAACTGATCACCGCGCTCCCCGGGTCGCTGTGATTGGGGCTGGCATTACCGGCATCACAACGGCCTACGCGCTCCTCGACCGTGGGGCTGAGGTGACGGTGTTTGAGCGCAATCCATATCCCGCCACGGAAACATCAGACGCCAACGGCGCGCAAATTTCAGTTTGCAACGCGGAAGTGTGGAACAGCTGGGGCAACGTCGCCAAAGGCATCCAGTGGATGTTGACGGCTGGCGCCCCGCTGCTGGTTAGCCCATGGCCGACATGGCACAAAGTATCGTGGATGGCCGAATTTGTCGGCGCTATCCCAAGCCACGATGCCAATACGATTGAGACGGTGCGGATTGCGCTGGCCTCGCGGGCCCGGTTGCTTGAGATCGCAAAGGCGGAGGCCATCGAATTCGATCTCGTCCAGCGCGGCATTCTAAACGTCTATGAAAGCGCAGGTGACTATCGCGCGGCCGAGGCTACCGGCAAACTCTTAGCAGCGGGCGGGCTGGAGCGGCAGGCGCTGACGGGGTCTGAGATCAAAGCGCTGGAACCGGCACTGCGCGGCGACTTTTACGGCGGGTTTTATACGCAGAGCGATTACACCGGCGACATTCATGCCTTTACCACGGGCTTAGCTGCGGCGTGCGTCCGTCGGGGCGCGGTGCTGTCGATGTCACGCGAGGTGACACGATTTGAGACCGGGAATGCGGCTAGAGCGGCTGGCGGCCATGACGGTGGCGTCTTGGTAACGCACCGAGCGACTGGCGCGGCAGCGACGGCAAATCCTGAGCGCACGCACTTCGACCGGATCGTCATTTGCGCTGGCACGCGATCGCGCGCGTTGGCTGCCATGGTCGGCGACCGCCTGAACATTTACCCCGTCAAAGGCTATTCGATCACCGTCGACCTCGACGATGAGGGCAGCCGGGCTGCCGCACCGTGGGTGTCAATCCTCGATGACAAGGCCAAGATCGTCTCGAGCCGCCTCGGCGATGGCCGACTGCGGATTGCGGGCACGGCGGAACTTTCGGGACATAATCTGGATATTCGAGCCCGACGCATCGCGCCACTCGTCGCCTGGTGTCGCAAGCGCTATCCCGATGTGGAGACGCGCCGGTACCGGCCATGGGCTGGCCTGCGCCCGATGATGCCGGGCATGCTGCCGCGCGTTGGCCCTGGCAAGGCGGCTGGCGTTTTTTATAACACCGGCCACGGGCATTTGGGGTGGACGCTGGCGGCAGCGACCGCCGAGACAGTTGCCGCACTTGCCACCGGAATTGATCGGCGCGAGGCGGGCGCGATGACGGGTGAAACGGACGCGGCAAAAGCTGCCGCATAGGCAAGCGTCGACGCGTTGCGCGGCTTTGATGAGTTGCACCCGATTGCGGTAGGGTTTGAAAGTTCGATCGGCTAACGATCGCGGGACATTTTGCAACCTGAGGTCCGCATGGCCGCCGACACGAAACTTCGATTTGAAGGCACGCAGGATTACATCGCGACGCGCGACCTGCAGATTGCGGTCAACGCGGCGATCACGCTGCAGCGGCCGCTGTTGATCAAAGGCGAACCCGGCACCGGCAAGTCGGTCCTGGCCCATGAGGTCGCAAAAGCGCTGCAGCTGCCAATCATCGAATGGCACGTCAAATCGACGACCAAAGCGCAACAGGGCTTGTATGAATACGACGCCGTATCGCGATTGCGCGATAGTCAGCTGGGTGATCCGCGCGTCGGCGACATCGCCAACTACATTCGGCGCGGCAAATTATGGGACGGGTTCACGGCTGAAAATCGCAGCGTGTTGTTGATCGACGAGATCGATAAAGCCGATATCGAGTTTCCCAACGACTTGCTGCAAGAACTCGATCGGATGGAATTTTTCGTCTACGAGACCGGGCAGACAATCAAAGCAACGAACCGGCCGATTGTGATCATCACGTCCAACAACGAGAAGGAATTGCCCGACGCGTTTTTGCGCCGGTGTTTCTTCCACTACATCAAATTTCCCGACGCCGAGACCATGGCCAAGATTGTCGACGTGCACTTTCCAGGGCTTAAGCAGCGGATGGTGTCAGAAGCGCTGCGCATATTCTATGATTTACGCGACGTGCCGGGCCTCAAAAAGAAGCCGTCGACGTCAGAATTGCTCGATTGGATCAAGCTGCTGCTGAATGAAGATATCGCGCCCGAGACGCTGCGGGAGCAAGACCCGCGCAAGCTGATCCCTCCGCTCCACGGCGCGCTGCTGAAGAACGAGCAGGACGTGCAGTTGTTTGAGCGCATCGCGTTCATGAGCCGCCGCAAGGGCGAGTGAGCGGTTGACGCCGAGGCGCGCGACCGTTGACGAAGCGGCAGAGCCCAACAACCAAGATCCCGAATTGGAATGTGGACGCCGCTTAATGGCCGATTACGAAGTCCACGTTCGGCGGATGCTATTGGAGCACGGCTGCAGCTTTGCGAAACAAGGGAAGGGAAGGGAAGGGAAGGGAATGGAAGGGAAGGGTGATCACGAAATTTGGCAGAGCCCGATCAGCGAGCGGCGGTGCGTCATCGACGGCAATATAAATCGCGGCACACCGCGAATGGCATCATGAAACAAGCCGGAGTTCCACACCGGTTCTGAACCCGCCTGCAGCAAACGACTTTGTTTGAAACGAGCCAAGCAACGAAGTTGTAAGAGCATGCTTAGCGCCCACCTCACTCGGCAGCTTTTGCGAGTTCGCGGAGTTTGAATTTCTGGATTTTGCCAGTGCTGGTTTTGGGCACCTCGCCGAACACGACGTAGCGCGGGGCTTTGTAGTGGGCAAGCCGTTCGCGGCACCAGGCGATGATGTCTTCTCGCGTCGCGTCGATACCGGGGCGCAGCTCGACGAACGCGCACGGTGTCTCGCCCCATTTGTCGTCGGGCTTTGCAACGACAGCAGCTGCCAGCACCGCCGGGTGGGCGTAAAGCACGTCCTCGACCTCGATTGAGGAGATATTCTCGCCACCAGAGATGATGACGTCCTTGGAGCGGTCCTTCAGTTGAATATAGCCGTCGGGATGGAGCACGCCGAGGTCGCCGGAATGGAACCAGCCGCCAGCAAACGCTTCGTCGGTGGCGGCTGCGTTGTTGAGATAGCCCTTCATCACGATGTTGCCGCGAAACATAACCTCGCCCATCGTCTCTCCATCGGCTGGAACTTCGGTCATCGTCGACGGGTCCATCACGGTCAGACCTTCGAGCGCGACGTATCGGACGCCCTGGCGGATACGCTTATGGGCAAGGTCACCTTTCGGCAGGCTCGACCATTCGTCGTGCCATTCGTTGATGCAGGCCGGGCCGTAGGTTTCGGTCAGCCCGTACAGATGCGTCAGCGCAAAGCCGGCCTCTGCCATGGCCGTCAGCACAGCCTCGGGCGGCGGGGCGGCGGCGTGGTTGACCGTGACCTTGTGGGAAAACGCGCGGCGCTCGTCGGGCTTGGCATTGAGGATGATGCTCATCACGATCGGCGCGCCGGAAATGTTGGTCACCTTGAGGTCGGCGATGGCGTCATAGATCGGCTTGGCGCGAACGGCGCGCAGGCACACGTGCGTGCCAGCGACCGTCGAGAGCGACCAGGGAAAGCACCAGCCGTTGCAATGGAACATTGGCAGCGTCCACAAGTAGACCGAGTGGCGACCCATGCCGGTCTCTATCGTGTTCGAGTGGCACATCAGGTAGGCGCCACGATGCGAATAGACGACGCCCTTCGGGTTTCCGGTGGTGCCCGAGGTGTAGTTGAGGGCGAGACTGTCCCATTCATCTTCCGGCATCCGCCAGCTGAACGCCGGATCGCCCGACTGGAGAAGCACCTCGTAATCGAGATCTGACAGAGGCTCGCCAGATTGTGGAAACTCCCGATCGGCATAGTCGATCAGCAGCGGGCGGGCCTCGGCAAGTTTGAGAGCTTCGCGGGCAAGGGGAGCAAACTCGCGGTCGACGATCAGCACAGTCGCTTGGGCGTGGTCGAGCTGGAAGGCGACGGTGGCCGCATCAAGCCGGGTGTTGATCGAATGGATAACGGCGCCCGTCATCGGGATCGCATGGTGGGCTTCGAGCATGGCTGGCGTATTGGCGAGCAACACAGATACAGTGTCCGTCGGCTGAACCCCGCGGGCGGTGAGCGCCGAGGCGAGCTGACGCGAGCGTGCGTAAAACTCGGCGTATGTGATGCGCTGTTGCCCGTGGATGATCGCGGTGTGGCCGGGGTAGACCTTGGCTGCGCGCTCAAACAGGGTGAGCGGGGTCAGCGGCTGATAGTTTGCAGGCGCCTTGTCGAGGTGGCGGGCGTAGGCGGAATTGGGCATGGGCGGTCTCGCCGGTAGCAGCGTGTCAGGTGTATAACGATCCCTACCCAACAACCCGGTTGCCAGCAATGGCGTCTGGCAGAGTTGGTTGCTCACGGCAGCGCGTGGACGAGGCGGCCCGTGGAGGTTAGTCCGTGGTGGGTTCGTCCGTGTTCTGCCCTCACCGTCGTCGGCATCGCCGCTTCGCGTCGATCACCGTCTCTGCCCTCTCCCCGTGGAAACAGAGAGAGGGCGACGGTGGCGCCAACGAAAGTACGGGGCCATGCCCACTTGCGTTCGAGAGGTTGGCTGGCCCACATTTGGCGCGTGCAACAACGGCGACGTCGGCGCAAACGATAAAAGCCAAAGCGCAGAATCCGAAGGTCGGAAAAACGGCCAACAAAAACGGGCGCGCTGCACGAGGAAACGGACGTTAGGAGCAAACCACTATGACGAGCGGCAGCCGGTATCAGGCCGAGTACGACTTTGCACGCGACGACCCGGAGGCGTTTTGGGGCAAGGCTGCAACCTCGATCGCGTGGTCAAAACCGTGGACGAAGGTGTTTGACCCCTACGCCGGGTTGTATGGCCGCTGGTACCCGGGCGCCGAGACGAATACGGCCTACAACTGCCTCGACCGGCATGTCGCGAGCGGACGCGGGGACCAGGCTGCGCTGATTTACGATAGCCCAACGACGCAACAGGTTCGCACCTATAGCTATGCGGAGCTGACGCGCGCGGTCGCCACGCTGGCGGCAGTGCTGCGCGACGACCTCGGCGTCAAGAAAGCCGACCGCGTCATCATCTATATGCCGATGATCCCGGAGGCCGTAATCGCGATGCTCGCCTGCGCCAGGTTAGGCGCGGTGCATTCGGTCGTGTTCGGTGGATTTGCAGCTGCCGAACTGGCAAGCCGGATCAGCGATTGTAGACCGGTTGCGGTGCTGTCGGCCTCGTGCGGCATCGAAGGCGCACGCGTCATCCCCTATAAGCCACTGCTCGACCGGGCGATCGAACTGGCGACGCACAAGCCGGTCGCATGCCTGATCCATCAACGTCCGATGCAGTCGGCTGGAATGGTCAGCGGGCGCGACCACGACTGGGCAGACGCGGTCAGCCGCGCGCAGGCCGATAATCGCACCGCGCCCTGCGTTGCGGTGGCAGCAACCGATCTCGCCTACATTCTCTACACATCAGGGACGACGGGGGCAGCCAAAGGCATTGCTCGCGACGTCGGTGGCCACATGGTCGCGCTGGCGTGGAGCATGTCGAACCACTACGGCATCAAGCCGGGCGAAGTCTTTTGGGCAGCCTCCGACATCGGCTGGGTCGTCGGGCATTCCTATATCGTCTACGGACCATTGCTCCATGGCGCGACGACCATTGTCTATGAGGGCAAGCCGGTTGGGACGCCCGACGCCGGCGCGTTTTGGCGCGTTTGCAGCCAGCATAAGGTTGCCGCCATGTTCACCGCGCCGACCGCGATCCGGGCAGTCCGCAAGGAAGACCCCGACGGCGAACTGATCATGACGTACGACCTGTCGAGCTTGCGCACGTTATTCCTGGCTGGCGAGCGGGCCGATTCTGAAACGGTCAAATGGGCGATGATGAAGCTCGGCAAGCCGGTCATCGACAACTGGTGGCAAACCGAAACGGGCTGGCCGATCGCTGGCAATCCGCTGGGGCTTGGCGGGTTGCCAGTCAAGATCGGCTCGCCGACGGTGCCGATGCCGGGCTATGTGCTGCATGTGCTGAACGAAAAAGGCGAACCGCTCGGCCCCAACAAGACGGGGACGTTGGCAATCAAGTTGCCACTGCCGCCGTCCTGCGCACCAACGATCTGGGCCGACGACAAGCGCTACCGCAAGAGCTACCTCGACGACTTCGCCGGATATTATTCCACGTCCGATGCTGGCTACCGCGACGAGGATGGCTACGTCTGGGTAATGGCGCGCACCGACGACGTGATCAACGTCGCCGGGCACCGGTTATCGACGGGGCAAATGGAAGAGGTGCTGGCCAAGCATCCCGACGTTGCTGAATGCGCGGTGATCGGCGCTGCCGACGAACTCAAAGGCCAGATGCCGCTTGGGTTTGCGGTCCTGAGAAAAGGATCAACGAAGACGGCCGACGCGCTGGAGGCAGAGGCAATCAAGCTGGTGCGCGACGAGATCGGGCCGGTCGCCGCATTCAAGACCGTGCTCGTCGTCGACCGGCTGCCGAAGACGCGCTCGGGCAAGACACTGCGT
>JBBQNE010000019.1:0-34078 GCA_038329675.1 Hyphomicrobiales bacterium
GGTCAACGTCGCGCTGCTCGGCGCGGTAATGGTCGCGGTGCTGATGAGCGGGTTGTGGAAGCCGGGCCTCGCGATAGACATCGCTGGGATCAAGGTCGAATTGCAAAACGTCCTACGCGACGTCGCCCTGCTGGCGATTACGTTCGCGTCGCTCCGCCTGACGAAACCGGGGTCGCGTGAGGCCAACGGCTTCACATGGGGGCCGATGATCGAAGTCGCCAAGCTGTTTGCAGGGATATTCCTGACGATCATACCAGCGATCGCCATCTTGAAGGCTGGAACTGTGGGTGCATTGGGCCCCGTCGTCGATCTCGTCACGGGTGCGAATGGTAAGCCAGACAATGTGATGTACTTCTGGCTGACCGGTCTTTTATCAAGCTTCCTCGACAACGCGCCGACTTACCTAGTGTTCTTCAACCTCGCTGGCGGCGATCCAATCAATTTGATGGGGCCGCTGTCTCAGACGCTGGTCGCGATCTCAGCCGGTGCGGTCTTCATGGGGGCCAACACCTACATCGGCAACGCGCCGAACTTTATGATCAAAGCGATCGCTGAGGAGCGCGGCATCAAAATGCCGAGCTTTTTTGGCTACATGGCGTGGTCAACCGTCGTGCTGCTGCCGTGCTTCGTTCTTCTGACGGTCCTATTTTTCGGCGACTAAGCGGATGCCGTGTCGGCGTATGGCGCATGGGCGTCGCAGGCAACGTGCGGCCAATGTTTGATGCGCCGGAGGAGACGGGTACAGAGGTTGGATTATGGCGGAGGCCAGGTCACGAAGATTAAGTGATGGAGACCTGGTTATTAAGACGTGCAGGGCTACAAACGACACCACGCCGGAGACGAAAGGATTAGGACATGCGGGTCGCACGGGCGTCAGTCTTCAGTTTAGCGTGCGCCGTCGCAGTCATGCTGGCCGGGTGCGCGGCGACCATGACCCGCAACCCGGTGCCTGCCGATTTGGCAGCCACTCTACCGAACGCCTATCAGATCCAGGGCGGGCGCACATGGGGCGATGAAACGCCCACCGACGTGCGCGCTGCGCTCAAACAACACTTTCCGAATTTGCCGCAGCTGGGCGACACCGCAAAGCGCGTGAATGGGCAGGTGCAAATACAGATCCTTGCGTTGTCTGGCGGCGGGCCCGACGGCGCGTTCGGCGCCGGGCTGTTAAAGGGCTGGACGGCACGCGGCGACCGGCCCGAGTTCGCACTCGTGACAGGGGTTAGCGCTGGCGCGTTGATTGCCCCGTTCGCGTTCTTGGGACCGAATTATGACGCGGCGCTGGAGGAGGTCTGGACGCAATATGAGACGCGTCAGCTCGTGACCGCTCAATTTTTGCCAGGGCTGCTCGGCGGTGTTGCACTCGGCGACACGGCGCCGCTCAAGGCCTTGATCGCCAAACACATCAATGCTGATTTTTTGCGGCGCGTCGCTGCCCAGTATCGGCGTGGTCGGCAGTTGACAATCGGCACGACGAATCTCGATGCGCGCCGCCCGGTGGTGTGGAACATGGGCGAAATTGCGCTCAACGCCACCCCGCGCGCCGTTGAATTGTTCCGCGATGTTGTCCTTGCGTCAGCCTCGATCCCCGGGCTGTTTCCACCCGTCAATATCAAGGTGACGGTCGGCGATAAGCACTACGACGAAATGCACGTTGACGGCGGTGTCACCCGCCAGATTTATGTGGCGCCGTTAAACGTGCCATTCAAAGAATTTGACAAGTTTTATTCAAGCCCGCCCAAGCGGACACTATACATCGTGCAGAATGGCCGTCTTTCGGCCCACTACGAGCCGGTGCAAGAGCAGACCATACCGATTGCAGCCTCGTCGATCTCGACTCTGCTGACGAGCCAAAACAAAGGCGATCTTTATCGCATTTACCGGATGTCGCTCGATGCGGATGTCGATTTTAACATGACGGTCGTTCCAGAAACGTTCCAGGTTCGCAGAACGGAAGCGTTTGATCTCGTCTATCAGCGCGCGTTGTTTGACGAAGGCGTGCGGCTTGGCCGCGCTGGCGGTCCATGGATGAAGGCGCCGCCCGAGGTACCGCTTGTGCTGAAGCGGGCAGCCCAGCGACAATAAACTTTGGCAACGGGCCCGGTCCGCAGGTCTACCAACGGCCCGTGCGGAATTCACGTTTGCCGAGCAGCCTCCCCACCGCTCTCGCCGCTGGCATCGACGGAGGCGAGCGCCATCATGTTGACGATCCGGCGGACCGACGCTGACGGTTCCAGGATGTGGACCGCTTTGGCAGCGCCGAGCAATATCGGGCCGACCGTGATGCCCTTGCCGGCGGTCTCCTTCAGTAGCGCAAACGCTATGTTGGCGGCATCAACACCCGGCATGATCAACAGGTTGGCCTCCCCGTCGAGGCGCGAACCTGGAAACGCGTTCTCGCGGATATCTTCATTGAGGGCGGCATCACCGCGCATTTCCCCATCGACGATTAAGTCTGGCGCGACGCGCGCCAGCGTTGCAACGGCGCCGCTCATGGTCCGAGCGGACCACGACTTCGCGCTGCCAAAGCTCGAGTGTGAGAGAAGGGCTGCCCGTGGCGTCTGGCCGAAGCGGCGAACCTGCTCGGCGGCCAGCAGCGTGATTTCGACGATTTGGCTCTCGGTCGGGCTTTCGTTGACGTAGGTGTCGGCGATGAAGAGCTGCCGGTCTGGCAGGATGAGGAGGTTCATGGCGGCGAACGTGGAAACGCCGGGTCGCGTCCCGATCGCGTTGGCGATGAACTCCAGATGCTCTTGAAACGTGCCACGAGAACCAACGAGCATGGCGTCGACCGCGCTGGACTTCAGTAGCATCGCGCCATAGAGCGTCGGTCGCGTGCGGACATGCTTTTCAGCAATGGCTCGGGTTACGCCCCGGCGGCTCATCAAGTTGAAGTAGGCACCAGAAAGAGAACCGACTTCAGCGTCTGATTCTGGACTGACGATTTCGCAGGTGTTGCCGGGAGACAGTCTCAAGCCAAGGCTGGAAATCAGCGCTGTGATGACGTCGCGGCGTCCAGCGAGGACCGGGAACGCGATCTTCTCGTCAACCGCAATTTGGGCTGCCCGCAACATGCGCTCATCTTCACCCTCGGCGAGAAGAACGCGCTTGGGCGCACGTTTGGCGGCCACGAACACCGGCGCCATCGTTGTCCCGGAGTGGTAGACGATACGGGCGACTTTCGCGCGGTAAGCGTCAAAGTCAGTGATTGGGCGGGTTGCAACGCCGCTATCGACGGCAGCCTTGGCCACGGCTGGTGCAATGCGTTCGATGAGGCGCGGATCGACGGGCTTTGGAATGAGATACTCAGGCCCGAAGTTCAGGTGCTCGCCTTGTCCGTAGGCGGCGGCAACGACGTCGGATGCTTCGGCCTGTGCCAGTTCGGCGATAGCCTTGACGGCCGCGACCTTCATCTCCTCGTTGATTGTTGTGGCGCCGACATCAAGCGCGCCACGGAAGATGTAGGGGAAGCATAGAGCGTTGTTGACTTGGTTTGGATAGTCCGAGCGGCCGGTGCAGATGATCGCGTCGGAGCGCACGGCCTTGACGAGTTCGGGGCGAATTTCAGGTTCTGGGTTGGCGAGCGCCATGACGATTGGCCGGGCAGCCATTGCAGCAACCATTTCGGGCTTAACGACGCCGCCAGCCGACAGGCCGAGAAACACATCGGCGCCAACCATGATTTCGGCAAGCGAGCGGGCGGCGGTTTGCTGCGCGTAGCGGGATTTTTCTGGGTCCATCAGCTCCGCGCGGCCTTCGTAGACGACGCCAGCGATGTCGCTGATCGTAATGTTGGCGCGCGGTAGACCGAGGCTGACGAGCAGGTTGAGGCAGGAGAGCGCCGCTGCGCCAGCGCCGGAGCCAGCCAGCTTGACGTCTTCGAGCCGCTTGCCGACGACTTTGAGGGCATTGAGGATGGCAGCGGCCACGATGATCGCGGTTCCGTGCTGATCGTCGTGGAAGACCGGGATCTTCATGCGTTCGCGCAAACGGCGCTCGACGATGAAGCACTCGGGCGCCTTGATATCTTCAAGGTTGATGCCGCCAAATGTCGGCTCCAGCGCAGCAATGATTTCGATCAGCGCCTCGGGATCAGTGGCGTTCAATTCGATGTCGAAGCAGTCGATACCAGCGAATTTTTTGAACAACCCAGCCTTGCCCTCCATCACCGGTTTGGCGGCGAGCGCGCCGATGTTGCCAAGGCCGAGCACGGCGGTGCCATTGGTTACGACGCCGACCAAATTCGCGCGCGAGGTGAGGTTTGAGGCCTCGGACGGGTCGCGCACGATTTCCAGACACGCGTAGGCAACGCCGGGCGAGTAGGCGAGTGAGAGGTCTCGCTGGTTGGTCAGCTCTTTGGTTAGCGCGATTTCGATTTTGCCAGGTTTTGGAAAGCGATGAAACTCGAGCGCCGCTTCCTTTAGTGCTTTTTCGTCCATCGCGGCATCCCCTTGGCATTCGTCTCATCAGCGTCTGGCAGGCGGCATATCGGTACAAATGCCTTCGGCGACCTCGGCGGCCATACCAACGGATTCGCCAAGTGTCGGATGTGGGTGGATGGTTTTGCCAATATCCACCGCGTCCGCACCCATCTCGATTGCAAGGCACACTTCGCCAATCAGGTCGCCAGCATGCGTGCCCACGATCCCGCCGCCGAGAAGGCGATGTGTAGCTGTGTCGAACAACAGCTTGGTGAAGCCTTCATCGCGCCCGTTGGCGATCGCGCGGCCCGATGCCGCCCACGGGAACAAGCCCTTGGTGACCTTGATGCCTTTGGCCTTGGCTTCTTCCTCGGTGAGGCCGGTCCAGGCGATCTCGGGATCGGTGTAGGCGACGGATGGGATTTGCTTGGCGTCGAATGAGACCTTTTTGCCGTGCGCCGCTTCGGCCGCAACATGGCCCTCATGGACAGCCTTGTGGGCAAGCATGGGCTGGCCGACGATGTCGCCGATCGCAAAGATGTTGGGTACGTTGGTGCGCATTTGTTTGTCGACTGGAATGAAGCCGCGATCGTTGATGCCGATCCCGGCTTTGTCAGCGGCAACGAGGCGGCCGTTTGGATGGCGGCCGACGGCGACGAGCACGAGGTCATAGGCCTGAGGCGTATCGGGGGCGGCAGCGCCCTCGAAATGCACGTGGATGCCATCTGATTTCGCTTCGGCTCCGATGCACTTGGTTTTGAGCATGATGCGATCGAAGCGGTGGGCGTTAGCCTTTTCCCAAACCTTAACCAGATCGCGATCGGCGCCCGGCATCAGGACATCGAGCAATTCGACGACATCGATGCGCGAGCCTAAGGCTGAATAAACGGTTGCCATTTCAAGGCCGATGATGCCGCCACCAATGACGAGCATCCGCTTTGGAATGAACGGCAATTCGAGCGCGCCGGTGCTGTCGACGATGCGGGCGTCTTTGGGCAGGAACGGCAAATGAATGGCTTCGGAGCCAGCCGCAAGAATTGCATTGTCGAAGCGAATGACTTGGCGCCCACCAGCCGTCAGCGCGACTTCGACGTGTCGAGCGTCAAGGAATTGCCCGGTGCCTTGGACGACGGCGACCTTGCGCGCTTTCGCCATTTGGCCGAGGCCGCCGGTGAGCTTGCCGATGACGCTCTCTTTGTGCGTTCGCAGGCGGCCGAGATCGATCTGCGGCGGGGCAAACGTGATGCCGTGCCCGGCCATCGCCTTGACCTCGTCCATGACGGCTGCCGTATGAAGCAGCGCTTTCGATGGGATACAGCCAACGTTAAGGCACACGCCGCCGAGCGTCGGATTGCGCTCGACGAGGATGACTTTCATGCCGAGATCAGCGGCGCGGAACGCGGCAGAGTACCCGCCGGGGCCAGCGCCGAGTACGACGAGGTCGCAGTTGAAGTCGGCAGTGCCCGCAAACATCGGGCCGGTTGCAGCAGAAGTTGGTGGCGGCGTGGAGCTAGATGCTGTCGCCAACGCGCCTGAAGCGATCGGCGTCGCTGCGGGCTTTGGTTGCGCGGGTGCGGTTGCTTCAACAGCCGCCTCATAGCGGGCGACGACGGTGCCCTGCGAGACGCGATCGCCGCTTTTGACTAAGACTTCGACGATTGTGCCAGCCACCGGAGATGGCACATCCATCGTTGCTTTGTCGCTTTCAAGCGTAACAAGCGGGTCTTCTGGCACGACCGTTTGGCCAGGCGCAACGTGGACGTCGATGACCGGGATATTTTTGAAATCGCCGATGTCAGGAACGAGGATATCTTGAATGGCCATGGTGCCGCGGAAGTTAGAGGACGAGCTGGCGGACGTCGGACATGACGTCGGCGAGGTGCTTGGTGAAGCGCGCAGCGCTGGCGCCATCGATGACGCGGTGGTCGTAGGAAACGCACAGCGGCAGCATCAGGCGCGGCTTGAATTCGGTGCCGTTCCACACAGGCTTCATCGTCGATTTGACGACGCCGAGAATGGCGACCTCAGGTGCGTTGACGATCGGTGTAAATTGCGTGCCGCCGATACCTCCGAGGCTTGAGATCGAGAATGTCCCACCCTGGATGTCGGTTGGCGCGATTTTGCCATCGCGCATGCGCGATGAGACAGCGGCGAGTTCTTGGCTGATCTCGACGATACCCTTGCGGTCGATGTCTTTGATGACGGGCACGACGAGGCCGTCGGGCGTGTCAACCGCGACACCGAGGTGATAGTACTTCTTATAGATGAGGCTCGCTTTATCGGGCGACAGCGAGCTGTTGAAGTCGGGGTGCGCCTTGAGCGCCGATACCGAGGCTTTCATCAGGAACGACAGCAAGGTGACGCGGTAGCCTTTTTCTTTCGCCGCGCCATCGAGAAGTTTGCGGTAGCTTTCAAGATCCGTGATGTCGGCTTCGTCCGTGTGGGTCACGTGGGGGACATTGAGCCACGACCGATGGAGATGGGGCCCTGACAGTTTTTTGAGCCGCGACAACGGCTTTACCTCAATGGTCCCGAACTTGGCAAAATCCTGAGCTGGAATTTCGGGAATACCAGAGCCGCTTGCAACCGCCGCACCTCTGCCCGCGCGCTGCACGAAGCCTTTAACGTCGGCGGCTGTGATGCGGCTCTTTTCGCCAGTTCCAGTCACTTGTGTCAGGTCGATTTCGAGTTCGCGGGCGAGGCGGCGGACCGACGGGCTCGCGTGGACGTTGCCAAAGTCCTGTGGCAACGGGGGGGGTAGGGGACGGGCCGCCGGCATGGCGGGAACGGGCGGCAATGGCGCGGCGGCAGTGGCTGAGGCTTGCGATTGTATTGGTGCCGTCGCCGACGGGGCCACCGAGCCATGAGACTTTGAGGCTGAGCCGTTGGAAGCGACGGGACTGCTGGCCGCCGCCCCACTCTCGATGCGCAGTGCCAAGCTGCCTTCGCTGACGCGGTCACCAGATTTTAAGAGCACCTCGATGACCCTGCCCGCCGCTGGCGAAGGGATGTCCATCGTTGCTTTGTCGCTTTCAAGCGTCACGATCGGGTCTTCGGGCGCCACGGTATCGCCGGGCTTCACGTGGACCTCGATCACCGGGATGTTTTTAAAATCGCCGATGTCGGGAATGTTGACGTCGATCGTTGGCATGTGGCTCTCAGGACAAGGGCTGGGGGCGAAAACAGCGAAGAAAATTGCGAAATAGAATTGGCAGCCAGACCGCCTTAGCACGCACCAATGGCAGGCTCGAGCGGATGAGGATCAGGCATGCATTGGCGAGGCGCGGTCAGGGTCAATGCCGTACTTCTTGATCGCATCGGAAACCGTGCGCGACGGCAGTTTGTTTTCCTCAGCCAAGGCCTTTAAGGCAGCAATCGCAACGAAGTGTCGGTCAACTTCAAAGAACGAGCGCAGCTTGCGCCGATAATCGGAGCGACCAAAGCCGTCAGTCCCCAGCACGCGATAACGTTGCGGGACGTGGGCGCGGATCTGGTCGGCAAATAGGCGCATGTAGTCGGTCGATGCAATAACGGGATCGTCGCCTTGCTGGGCAAGACACTGGGTGATGTAGGCAACCCGCGGCGGCTCTTCGGGATGAAGCAAGTTCCAACGCTCAGCTTCCAGCGCGTCGCGACGCAATTCGGTGAAGCTCGTCACGCTCCAGATGTCGGCTGCGACGCCGAAGTCTTGTTCGAGCAGTTCAGCCCCGGCGATGACTTCACGCAGAATGGCGCCTGAGCCCATCAACTGCACGCGGCGACCGCTTTTGCCGGGTTTACCAGCTTCGCCGGTCGACTTGAGGAGATACATTCCCTTGATGATGCCAGCCTCCGCACCAGCGGGCATGGCGGGATGGGGGTAATTCTCGTTGAGGACCGTCAAGTAATAAAACACATCCTCCTGGTCAACAAACATGCGCCGCATGCCGTCGTGCATGATGACGGCGAGTTCATAGGCGTAGGTCGGATCATAAGAGATGCAGTTGGGGATCGTTGCTGAGATCAGATGGCTGTGGCCATCCTCGTGCTGGAGGCCTTCGCCATTGAGCGTGGTGCGGCCTGATGTGCCGCCGAGCAGGAAGCCTCGGGCGCGTAGATCGCCAGCGGCCCAGGCGAGATCGCCGATCCGCTGGAAGCCAAACATTGAGTAATAAATGTAAAACGGCATCATCGGTTCGTTCGTCACCGAGTACGACGTGGCCGCCGAGATCCACGACGCCATGGCGCCAGCTTCGTTGATGCCTTCTTCGAGGATTTGTCCCGTGATGCTCTCCTTGTAGTACATCAACGTGTCGCTATCCTCGGGCTGATAGAGCTGCCCGACTTGGCTGTAGATGCCGAACTGGCGGAACATGCCCTCCATGCCGAATGTGCGGCTTTCATCGGGCACGATCGGGACGACGCGTTTTCCGATGGTTTTATCGCGCATCAGCTTGTTCAGCATTTGCACGAACGCCATCGTGGTTGAAATCTCGCGGTCGTCGGAGCCTTTGAGCTGAGCATCAAACACCGATAGCGGCGGAAGTTCGATGGCGACGGATGTCTTTGCCCGACGTTGGGGAAGATACCCTCCAAGAGACGTGCGGCGGGCTTGGAGATAATTCCACTCGGGGCTGCCGTGCGGCAGCGTCACGAAGGGCAGCGTTTCTAGGTCGGCATCGCTAACCGGCACGGCGAACCGGTCGCGGAACTGGCGCAGTGCCGCCGTATCCATCTTCTTGGCCTGGTGGGCGATCATCATGCCCTCGCCCGCTTCGCCCATGCCGTAACCTTTGACGGTCTTGGCGAGGATGACGGTTGGGCGTCCAGTGCTTTCGACGGCGGCCTTATAGGCGGCATGGATTTTACGCGGATCGTGCCCACCGCGGGTCAGTTTCCAGATTTGCGCGTCCGACCAGTCGGCGACCATGGCCGCGGTTTCGGGGTAACGGCCGAAAAACTTTTCGCGAATGTACGTGCCGTCCTTCGATTTGAAGTTCTGGTATTCGCCATCGACGCATTCCTCCATCAACAGTCGGAGCTTGCCGTGGGTATCTTTGGCCAGAAGCTCATCCCAGCCCGATCCCCACACGAGCTTGATGACGTTCCAGCCCGAGCCGCGAAAATCGCCTTCGAGTTCCTGGATGATCTTGCCGTTGCCGCGCACCGGCCCATCGAGGCGCTGGAGGTTGCAGTTGATGACGAAGATCAAGTTGTCGAGTTTCTCGCGGCCAGCGAGCGTGATGGCGCCGAGGCTTTCGGGCTCGTCCATTTCGCCATCGCCCATGAACGCCCAGACGTGGCGGCCTGAGGTTTTTGCGATGCCGCGGTTCTCGACATATTTGAGGAAGCGGGCCTGATAGATCGCCATGAGGGGCCCAAGGCCCATCGAAACGGTCGGGAATTGCCAATAGTCAGGCATTAGCCATGGGTGAGGGTAGGACGACAGCCCGCCGCCGCCGACTTCCTGGCGGAAACGGAGCAACTGCGCCTCGCTGAAACGGCCTTCAAGGAACGATCGCGCATAGATGCCGGGTGACGAGTGGCCCTGAACGTAGACGAGGTCGCCGCCACTCGCCGCATCGGGGCCCTGCCAGAAGTGGTTGAAACCGACCTCATAAAGGGTCGAGGCGGATTGGTAGCTAGCAATATGCCCGCCAAGTTCGGTGCTTTCGCGGTTGGCGCGTAGGACAATCGCCATCGCGTTCCAGCGGATGGCAGCGCGAATTTTGTGTTCGAGTTCGCGGTCGCCGGGATAGGGCGGCTCTTCATCGGGCGGAATGGTGTTGATGTAGGCGGTATTGGCGGCAAACGGGATCTTGGCGCCACTGTGCCGAGCAACATCAACGGCCCTGGTCAACAGCTCGTCGGCCCGGTTTGGGCCATCAACAGCGATGACAGAGGCGATAGCTTCGGCCCACTCGCGGGCTTCGCTCGACAGACCGGTTTCATCCGTCATCGTCATAATTTCCCGTGTGAACTCGTGTCAGATCGCGTATGCCGCTCGTGGCACCGCCTGTGTACAACCGCAAGTATGGCCGCTGAGTCTTTGGAACAAGAACTGGAGTGCAGGAAGTCATTATTGTTCACAACCGCCATTTCGACATAACTGGGCGGCGTTATTTACGATGACGGCAGGCCCGGACGACTGATGGGGGCAAAGACAACGTTGCGTACGGCTGATCGAGGCCGATGAAAAGGTCGAGACCAATAAGGACGAAACGTACGACTGGATCGAAAAGTAAGACGCCATCGAAGCGTAAGCCGACGTCGAAACATAAGCCGACGTCGAAACAGACGCCGACGTCGAAACGCAAAACTGGCAGCTCAGGCAACACCGTAGGAGTTGGTTTCATGAACCTCGTAACGACAATCGCAAGTTTCGTCACGCCGATGATTGCAAACCGAATTGCAGCCGCACTTGGCGTCAACAGCGGGCTCGTCACGACGGCAATCGGAGCGATTATTCCAACGCTCCTGGCCGGCATGGCAAGCAAGGCGGCGACGCCGTCGGGGGCAGGCGCACTGTTTGATATGCTTGGCAAGCAGGATACGAACTTGCTCGGCTCGTTCGCCGACCAGATTGGTGGCGCAAACCAAAAGTCGATCATCGATGGCGGCACGCAGGCGTTGACGGGTCTACTCGGCGGCTCATCGCTGGGCGCGCTGACGGCGGCAGTTGGCAAATTTGCGGGCTCGACACCGGCCCAATCGGCCGGGCTTTTGGGCATGCTCGCCCCAGTTGTGCTCGGACAGCTTGGCAACCAAGTTAAGTCGTCGGGGCTCGATGTGGCGGGGCTCACGAGCCTGCTCGCCGGGCAAAAGCAAAATATCGCGGCCGCCGTGCCTGCGACGTTTGCCGACATGCTGGGCGGGTCAGGGCTGCTCGACGGCGTGCGTGATGCGATGCCAAAGGCTGCCATGGCCGCCGCGCCAACACCCAAATCCGCCCCGGTACCGATGCAGCGAGCAGCGCCCGAGCCAGCTGGCTTCAATTGGGTGCCGTGGGCAGCTGGTGCAGCCGCGCTCGCAGGCCTGTT
Source organism: Hyphomicrobiales bacterium (assembly GCA_038329675.1). GTDB lineage: Bacteria > Pseudomonadota > Alphaproteobacteria > Rhizobiales > Hyphomicrobiaceae > JANXVY01. The sequence continues at coordinate 11,441 of JBBQNE010000019.1, forward strand.
TTATGTGTTCGGCGGTGGGCCGCCGAAACCCGTGGTGCCGCCCGTGACGCAATCAACAGCGCCGTCCGTTGCCACAACGGCAGCCGTCGATGCGACCGAAAAAGCCCGCAAGCTGTTTGCCGACCTCACCGGCACGCTCGGTACGGTGCGCGATCAGGCGACCGCTCAGGCAGCGTTGCCTAAGCTCGCCGAGGCGTCGACCGCGATCGATGGGCTAACGAAGCTCGCCGGCGGGCTCCAAGGCGATGCGAAGTCGTCGCTCGGCAAGCTGGTCGCAAGCCAACTGCCGCTGATGGCGCCAATGATCGGCAACGTGCTGAAGATCCCAGGCGCCGAAGCGATATTGAAGCCCGTGCTTGACCAGATCATGGCCAAGCTGACGACGCTGGCGAAGTGAGCTAGACGGCTCAACATCGCTCAACGACGAACATCGCCTCGGTTCACACATCGTGTTCCGGGGCGGTTTTGTTTAAAACCGAAGGCCTGAAGCGGAGGTGCTATGCGGCTGGTGTTTATGGGCACGCCTGAGTTTTCCGTTCCCACATTGTCAGCGCTGATTGATGCTGGCCACGACATCGTCGCGGTGTACTCACAGCCCCCGCGCCAAGCCGGGCGGGGCCTCAGCGAAAAAAAAGGCGCTGTGCATACGTTTGCCGAGAGCCGTAAACTCTCCGTCCTGACGCCGCTGTCGCTGAAGCGCGAAGATGCGCAGGACGCATTTAAAGACCACATGGCCGATGCGGCCGTTGTCGTCGCGTACGGCTTGCTGTTGCCGCGCGCGATTTTGGATGCGCCGCAGCTTGGCTGCTACAACCTGCACGCTTCCAAATTGCCACGATGGCGCGGTGCGGCACCCATTCAACGCGCGATCATGGCTGGTGATAGCGAGACCGCGTCAATGGTGATGCGGATGGACGAAGGGCTCGATACGGGTGATGTGTGCGCCAACCGGCTGATGGCGATCGGCCCCGATATGACGGCAGGTGACCTGCATGATGCGCTCTCGATTGATGGCGCGAGCCTAATGGCGGATGCGATGGCCGAGCTTGCCGCGGGGCGGCTGTTGGCGACGCCGCAGCCGCCAACGGGCATGACGTATGCAGCCAAGATCGACAAGCGCGAGACCCGAATTAATTTCGATCAGTCCTCGAACACTGTGCACAATCACATTCGCGGGATGTCGCCGTCACCTGGGGCGTGGTTCGAGGCGGGGCCAGAGGGCAAACGGGAGCGCATCAAAGTGCTGCGTTGCGAACGGGTACCTGCTGATGACGGACATGATGGGCTGCCTGGAACCGTGCTTGATCGCGCGGGCACGATCAAATGTGCCGCGGGCGCGATCCGGTTGATCGAGGTTCAGCGTGCTGGAAAACGGCCACAGGAGGTCGGCGAATTCCTGCGCGGATTTGCGTTGTCAGAGGGATCGCGGATCGGGGCGTGAGTGGGGGTTGAGCTGCGCGACTGTTCAGTTTTGAAACGAATGTCCCGAATTAAGTATCGTTGATAATTGATGAATACCTGAACCAGACGTTGCGCTAGCGTGATCGGAGTTTGGCTCTAAGCCCTCCCACCCCGCTGCGAGTTGCGTCCATGTCTAGTGTGCTCCCCAAGGTTAATTCAGCGCTGTCGCTTGTCGCATCAAGCTTTGCCTTGTGCGCGATGGCAGCACTGCCAGCTGCCGCCGATGGTGCCAAGAAAGTTGCCGACAGAAGCACGAAAGATACCCACGCAGCGCGCCATGCAATGTCGGTGGCGCCCAAACGCGGACCCGACGTGAGCGCACAAAACCAAGGTAGCGTCGTCGTCACGCATGAGCGCGGCGTCAGGGTCTGGCGTCCGACCCTGCCAGCGCCGACGGAGGTTGTTTATGCGCCATCGTACACCCGATCGGCTGCAGGGTTCGATCAGGGCAACGGTAATAATTTCAACGGCGGCTTCAATAACCGCTTTGGCAGCTTCGGCGGTGGCGTCCCCTCACTAGGATTTGGCAGTGGAACGGGGCTCGGCGGTCTCGGCGGCCAATTTATCGGCGGCCAGTTTGGCGGCGGGCAATTCAGTGGTGCAGCGGTCGGGGCGCCGTTGCGAGGTTTGAAGCAGAATGTCAACGTCAAGATGGTTCCCGGTATGATGGTTCGCCCGATGCAGCCGCGAGACCCGATGGGCAAGCCATATCCGGGCCGGCAATTCGCTGGTCCGGGCGGGCAAGGGCCCCACAGCATTATCATCCGAGGTGATTTCGGCCCGAAGATGGGCGGCCCTCGCATGGGTGGCCCGCGGATGGGCTTTGGTCCACGTGGCATGGGGCAGAACATGGGCGGTCCCAAAATGATGCGCAGCGGCGGGATGGGCCAGCACTTTGGTGGGCCGCGGATGGGCGGCCCACGCATGGGAATGCGGGCGGGGGGTCGAATGGGCGGCAAAGGCGGGCGGCACTAAACCAGATAACGGCGAGTGCCGAACCAGCAGCCGTAAAGGCTGCTTAGAAAGGGGCTGCATCGGGATCGGTGCAGCTGTCATTTGGACCACGGTCTAGCGGGATAATCAGCGCTCGATCTGTAGCCCTTTGATGGTCCCGTCATAGTTTGCCCGGATGGCAACGACCTGCCCGGTGATATCGATCCAGTCACCAAAGGTCAGGAAGCCGTCGTCACCTGCGATGTCTGGGACTTGGGTTGCGGGGCATAGAAATCTGAGATCGACCGTCACGGTGTCCTGTCCCGCTGAGGCGAATTGTTGGGGCGCGTCTGGTGTTGCAAAGGTAACGCTGGAAATCTTTAATGCACCGGTGGTGTCGGCGTCGCTGGCCGATTGCGTTGCAGGCAGGTGTGGAAGTAACGCCGCCCAGTGCGCGGGTGAGAGCCCGGTATGCAGATCGTTGATCAGAAAAAGCAGCGATTTGTTTTTGTCCAAAAGCGCTTGGGTGACATCGTCTGCAATGCGTAACTCGATTTTGGGTAAACCGTGTAGAAACTGCTGGGACGCCTGAAGCCACGGTCCAGCAATCTGCGAAGAGCCCGACATCATAATGATCAACAGCGAACGACCCTGGTAATCCGCGTTCGTTGTGATTGTCCAAACAGACTGCCACCCGTTGCGATCCCGATACTGCTGCACGTCCCGTTCGCCATCGTCCAAAGCCAACCCGCCATCATCGGTTTTTAGGATCGTGATTTGAGCGGCATGATCCCTGCTGGTCTTTTCTTGGGCCTCCTCAAAAATCAAATCGGTGCCCGATGATCGAAACCGCAGTTCGTCAATCGTAAGCCTGCTGGGGTCAAAAAGAGGGCCGCTCGCTTGGTGGTTCATCGGCTAACTCCTTGGCGTGGGCATTGGCGTTAGCGATTGCCATAAGCGTACGTTGTGTTCCGTTAGCGCTCGAGGTCGACCGTCCCATATGAATTCGAGCGACGAACTGCCATATGAAACAACATTCGAGCCGCAGGATAGTCGAGCAGCGTAGATCGTCAGGACATGCCGCGTTACGCCATTACGATTGAATATGACGGGACGCCGTTCGCGGGCTGGCAAATGCAGCCCTCCCGGCCGTCGGTCCAAGGGGCGATCACAGCGGCGCTCGAGCGGATGTGCGGCGCGCGTCCGCTCGTGACCGGGGCCGGTCGGACGGACGCTGGCGTCCATGCCACCGGCCAAGTTGCGCACTTCGACCTCGACAAGCCGTGGGACCCGCGCAAAATTCGCGACGCGTTGAACTACCACTTGCGGCCAGATCCGGTGGCCGTGCTCGAGGCGCGTGACGTTGAAGCTGACTTCGACGCGCGGCGCAGTGCAGTTGGACGGGCGTATCTCTACCGGATCTTGGTGCGACGGGCGCCACCGGTGCTTGATCTCGATCGTGTGTGGTGGGTGCCAGTGCCGCTCGATGCTAACGCCATGCACGCGGCGGCCCAGACGCTGGTTGGACGCCACGATTTCACGACGTTTCGCGCGGCGCACTGTCAAGCGAAATCGCCGGTCAAGACGCTCGACCGGCTCGACGTATCGCAAGTCGGCGGCGAGATCCACATCGTGGCCGCAGCGCGATCGTTCCTCCATAATCAAGTGCGCTCGTTCGTGGGGACATTGAAGATTGCGGGTGAAGGACGGCTCACGCCAGCGCAAGTTGGCGCCGCACTTGAGGCGCGAAATCGGTCGGCGTGCGGCCCCGTGGCGCCGCCGGGCGGGCTCTACCTGACGCGCGTGACGTATCCAACATCGGCGACCCCAGCAGCGCCGGGCGACAGCGCAGACGACGGCAACTCGGCCGAGGCGATCAGCTCGTAATTGCTTTGCGCAGGGCGACCGCATTCATGCAATAGCGCAGCCCGGTTGGCGCTGGGCCGTCGGGAAACACGTGGCCGAGGTGCGCATCACACGTGCTGCAGACGGCCTCGATGCGGGTCATGCCGTGGCCTTGATCGACGTTGTAAGCGACAACGTTAGCGGCAACAGGGGCGGTGAATGATGGCCAGCCAGTGCCCGATTCGAATTTTTCCGATGCGTCAAACAATCGGGTGCCGCAGCAGGCGCATTCGTAGATGCCGGGGTGGAACAGGCTACACATTTCCGAACTGAAGGCGCGCTCCGTACCGGCCCGTCGGGTGACGCGGTAGGTTTCCTCGTCGAGTTCAGCGCGCCAGTCGGCATCGGATTTCTCGACGCGGCGGTCGGGCGCTGGGTGTTGCCCGTTCGAGTGGGCGAGGATGTCTTTCCAGGTCAGCATGGTCGTCAATCCGTCGGTTGGGAGTTCAAGGTCGTTCCAGTCGTCGCCGCACGGGCCTGTCGCGACACGGACATTTACGACCCGGGACCCTTTTGCCACACAGGCGCCGTTGTTGCACAGCTCCCGTTGTTTCACAGGTTTCGTTGTTACAGAGGTCGCGTTGTTACAGTAGTCGCGTTGGTACTGCAGTTCCCGTCGCTCCGTAACGAACAGCAGGGTAGATCGTATCTGAGACAGGACAAAACTTGGAGCCCCAACGATGGTCACGGATAATCCCGATCGCCTTCGCTATGCCGACGTGACGCCGCGCTCGGTCTACCTATCCCGGCGGGAATTGATGATTAGCGGTGCATCTGGGCTCGCCGCGGCGGTCGCAATGCCGGGACGTGCGGGCGCTGCTGGTCTGTCGGCGGCCGCCAGTTCGTTTTCCACAAGTGAGCCACAGACACGCAAGCAGGACGCCACGACATACAACAATTTCTACGAGTTCGGCACAGACAAGGCCGATCCATCGCGGAACTCAGGCAGTTTCAAACCAACACCGTGGACGCTGGAGATCGGCGGGCTCGTTGCCAAACCCGTCACGCTGTCGCTTGACGACGTCATGAAGGCTGCAGCCCTCGAGGAGCGGATTTACCGGCTACGGTGTGTCGAGGCTTGGTCGATGGTGATCCCGTGGATCGGCATCCCGCTCTCGGCCCTACTTGCCAAGGTCGAGCCACTCGGCAGCGCGAAGTATGTCGCGCTCGAAACGATTGTGCGACCATCCGAGATGCCCGGGCAGAAGGGGCTTTTCCAGCCCCTGCCGTGGCCCTACGTCGAAGGGCTGCGCATCGATGAAGCGCGACATCCGCTGACGATCATGGCGCTTGGCATGTACGGCGAAGTGTTGCCCAACCAGAATGGCGCGCCGATGCGGCTGGTCGTGCCTTGGAAATACGGCTTCAAAAGCATAAAGTCGATTGTCAAAATCAGCTTTACCGAGATGCCACCGCCGACATCCTGGAATATCTCAGCGCCGCGCGAGTACGGTTTTTATTCAAACGTCAATCCAGAGATCGACCATCCGCGCTGGAGTCAGGCGACAGAGCGGCGCATTGGCGAGGGTAGCGGGCTGACGGCCAAGCGGCGGCCGACGCTGATGTTCAACGGCTATGCGGAGCAAGTCGCAAGCCTCTATTCGGGGATGGACCTCAAGGCGAACTACTGACCATGGCACGAAGCACTTCAAACAGCACAGCGACCAGCGCATCGGGCCTTGTGGCCGCACTCTATCGACCGCTGCCATCGCATGTGCGTCCGGTGGTGAAGGCGCTCGTCTACGGTCTCGGCGTCGTACCGGGGTTCTACGCGCTATATCTTGGGCTCACCGATCAGCTCGGCGCGGACCCGGTTAAGACGCTGGAGCGGATACTTGGGCTGTGGTCGCTTCGTTTCCTCGTGATCGGCTTAGCAATAACGCCACTGCGCCGCTTTGGTGGCCCCAACCTGGTGCGCTACCGGCGCGCGATCGGGCTACTCGCGTTTTTCTATGCGGTTGCCCACGTGACCGTTTATGTTTGGTTGGATCAGGCACTGATGTTTGAGCCAATCGTCAAAGACATTATCAAGCGGCCGTTTATAACCGTTGGTATGCTCGCGTTCCTCATCTTGGTTCCGCTGGCGATTACGTCGAACAACGCCATGATCAAGCGGGTTGGCGGGGCCGTTTGGCAGAAATTGCATAAGTTGGTTTATGTCGCGTGTGCGGCAGCCGCGCTCCATTTTACGATGCTGATCAAATCGTGGTCGTTCGAGCCGGCGCTGTATGCGGCTCTTGTGGTGGCGCTGCTCGGATGGCGGGCGGTTGATGCGTTCAATAAGAGGCGGGCGCGCGGAGCTAGCTCAACTTTCTGACTGCCATGCTTATTGGCCGAACGGGGTAGCGTGGATCACGCAGCGGTGAGACGCTTCAAGACGTCGTCGGAAATTTCGAAGTTTGCGAAGACGGTTTGGACGTCATCATCATCTTCCAATTGCGCAATGAGCTTCAGGACAGGCTCGAGTACGTCTTCGTCAACGGGTGCGGAGACGACCGGCTTCCAAACGGCTTTGACGCTGACCGCGTCACCAAGCGTAGCTTCGAGCGCGCCAGCAACCGTGCCTAGGCCGTCAAAAGCGCATACGATGATGTGGCCGCTGGCATCTGACACTACGTCGTCAGCGCCAGCATCGATCGCAGCTTCCATGACGGCGTCAGGCGACCCGGCCTCAGATTTGTAACTGATCTCGCCAGCATGGGCGAACATGTGGGCGACCGATCCCGTGGAGCCGAGGTTGCCGCCATGCTTGGCGAAAGCGGCGCGGACAACGGGGGCGGTGCGGTTGACGTTGTCGGTCAGTGCCTCGACGATGACGGCAACACCACCTGGACCATAGCCTTCGTAGCGGACGGCCTTGAAGGCGTCGGTGTCGGCACTCGTTGCCTTTTTTATGGCGCGCTCGATGTTGTCTTTGGGCATGTTTTCAGCGCGCGCATCCTTGAGCGCAAGGCGCAGGCGCGGGTTCATGGCAGGGTCGGGCCCGCCGAGTTTGGCTGCGACCAAAATTTCGCGTCCGATCTTGGTGAACACCTTGGCGCGGACCGCATCTTTGCGACCCTTTTTGTGCATGATGTTTTTAAAAGCACTATGGCCGGCCATGGCTTGGTTCTTCTCGCGGCGGTTGCGGGTTGTTGCGCGCGTTGTGGCAAGGTGTGGGGGCTGGGGTCAAGTGGGGCCGATATCAAGGGGTCGATGGGGGTCAACGTCCGTTGCCAAACAATTGGGGCCGAGGGTCTACCAGCCAGTGGGTCCAGGGGCACCGTTTGACGCGGCGCTAACCGTCTCCTGCGATGTGTGTAGGAGATTGTCTCATGACCATCGTCCACAAGCAGGTTTTCATCACGGCCGAGCAAAACCGGCGCCTCAAGGCTCAGGCCCGGGCGACGGGGCTGGCCAAGGCTCAATTGATCCGTAGGGCGCTCGACCAAGAACTCGGTTTGACGGTCGCAGCAGAGAATTGGAAGGAACGGCTCAACTTGGTTTTGGACGAATTTAAGGAGGGGGAGTTCGAAGCGTTTGCCCAACGCGTCGTTGATGCCAAGCAGATGCAGCGCGAGCTTTGGGCGAAGCGCGTATTGGAGACGCGACGAAACTCGGCAACGGTTGATGGCGTGGTCGCTCGACACCTGCGTCTTAATAGATTTATCGCGTAGGTCCGCTAGCGCATTGCGGGCGTCAGCGTCGCAGAACTTTTTGCGGGCACACGAACACAGGCCGAAGAGTTGATGATCGAGCCGCTGTTGGCCGTATTTCGAAAAACCGACACGAATGACGTGGGTTGGCGCCTTTGGGGGAAAAATATGCGGCACTACGGGGCTAGCGACGGTGTGCAACTCGCCGACGCCATTATTGCGGCAACAGCTGAGGTTCACGTTCTCAAGTTGGTGACGTTAAACGTCAAACTTATCCCGATGTTTCAGCGGTTGAAACGGGCGTATTAGGTCGCCAATTCCACCTCTGCTCGGCTCTAGACGCCAGCTAGCACCCGGCGCACTTGGGCGACGTCCTTGTCCATTTGCTCAACGAGCTCGGCCGCGCCGTCGAACTTCCGGTCGGGGCGGATGAAGCTGATCAACTCGACGGCGACCGTGCGGCCATACAAGTCGCCATCGAAATCGAGCACGAAGACTTCCAGCACAGGCATGCCATCGTCGAACGTTGGACGCGTGCCTAAGTAGGCAGCGCCGTCGTGCCACACGCCGCGTTGGCCATCGGCGTCGATTTCAAGCCGCACGGCAAAGATACCATGGGCGAGTGCGGTGCCCTTCGGCATCGGTATGTTGGCAGTCGGGTAACCCATGCCAGTGCCGCGTTTTGCGCCGCCGATGACCGGGCCGGTGACGCGCCACGGACGGCCAAGGATGGCGTTGGCGCCAGCGATGTCGCCCTCGGCAAGCTTGAGGCGAACAGCGGTGGACGAGAGGACGTCGCCGCGGTCGGCGACTGGCGCGATGATGTCGACCGTGAACCCGTGGTGACGACCAGCATCTGTCAGCATAGCGGGGCTCCCTTGGCGCTTGTGTCCAAAATAGAAATCGTAGCCGACGACGGCGCCAGCTATTCCAAGTTCGGCGACGAGGATGCGGGTGATGAAATCTTCAGCGCTCATGTGGCTGAGGGTGGCATCAAACGTCAGCACGCGGGCGAAATCGAGCGACAGGTCACGGTCGAGAATGCGCAGCTTTTCGGTCAGCGGCGTCAATCGGAAATGCGTTTCATCGGGGACGAAATACTCGCGCGGATGCGGCTCGAACAGGAGTGCACCGCACGGATGCCCCCTAGCACCCATCGCAGGGCGAGCGCGCTCAAGAGCACGACCGATCAGAGCTTGGTGACCGCGATGAATGCCATCGAAGTTGCCAATCGCAACGGTGCCGCCACGCACCGTCGAGGGGATCGGCTCGCCATCGGTGATCACCAGCATTGGCAGCCTCGGGGTCTGGAGCACGGGCCGCGAAGGGGAGCGATCGCGATCACGGTTGACTTGCCATCAGGCCGGCCTCGAGGGGACCATCAAGACGGCCTCACCCTCGACGACGGTTTTGCCAGCGACGGTGCAATGCGTCTCCAGCCGGACGCGCCGCTTTGGCAAGATCTCGACAACCCGGGCCGTGGCGACGACGGTATCGCCTGCCTTGACGGGCGCTTTGAAAGCTATCGACTGCGAAACATAAATTGAGCCGGGGCCCGGTAGGTCCATGCCGACGACCGCGGAGATGTAGGCCGCCGCAAGCATGCCGTGGGCGATCGGCTGTTTGAAGATCGTCGTGGCAGCGTATGCCGCATCGAGATGCACTGGGTTTCGGTCGCCCGAAACATCGGCAAAGGCCGAGATGGTGTCTGCGGTAACAGTATTGGTTCGGCTGGCGGTTAGGCCAACGGTGAGGTCTTCAAAATACCAACCGCCCGCATGCTGTGCTGTCATGAACGATCCCGTGCTTCGATGGGGCCCTGTAATGAGGCATCTCCCGCTGTCATACGCGACGGGATAGGCCATGTGCAGCGCGCCCTGTTGACGCCGGGGCCAGACGTGGGGCCAGACGTGGGGCCAGACGTGGGGCCAGACCTGGGGCCAGACCTGGGGCCAGTCGGCAGGTAAGGCAGTCGGCAGTGGGCAGTCGGCAGCCTGATGTGCGCCTCGGCGGTCGAAACCGTGTTTTTTGGCAGTCGTTGCGGTCGTGTCACATTTGGGCTATGTCGCGCGTCACCCTTTCTTTTCGCCTGACGACCGGCCTCGGCTCCCCTGCCGTGGCCAAGGCGAGCCCCTTCATGCCCGAACGGAGCGTTCCAATGAACAACCGCAAACCTCTGATGCCCAAGGCAACGGCTGTCTGGCTGGTCGAGAATACGGCGTTGTCGTTCCAGCAGGTCGCTGATTTTTGTGGGCTGCATCCGTTGGAGGTCAAGGGCATCGCCGATGGGGACGTGGCGGCCGGGATCAAGGGCCTCGACCCGATTGCAACGGGCCAACTGACACGCGAAGAAATCGACCGGGCGGTCAAGGACCCTGACCACGGCCTTGAGATTGCGACTTTGAAGGTGCCAGTTACGCCATCGTCGTCGCGCAAGGGCCCGCGCTATACCCCGGTCTCGCGCCGACAAGATCGACCTAACGCCGTGCTGTGGCTGATCCGGAACCATTCGGAATTGAAGGACAGCCAGATCATGCGGCTCGTTGGAACAACGAAGCCGACGATCCAACAAATCCGCGAGCGGTCGCATTGGAACTCGGCCAACCTGTCGCCGCAAGATCCCGTTGCACTTGCCCTGTGCAGCCAAATTGACCTCGACGCGGAAGTGATGAAGGCAGCCAAGCGGTCGGGCAAGACGGCCCAACCGGCGGCCGAAGCCGGTGGCACGCTGCTGCCAGCCTCCGTGACGGCAGGTGCGCTGGGGTCGCCTAAGAGCTTGACCGGGGTTGCTTTGCCGGGCGCTAACCAGCCCGACGTTGAGGACGCGCCGTTGAGCGAGCGCGATGAAGAAAAGGCGATGATGGCGCGCCTGAAGGGGCTGGTTGCGGTCGTAGAGACCGACGACAGCGTCGAGCCCGATGAGGGGACCGCAGATGATCCGCTTACGGACGGCGAAGACGAGGCTGACGAAAATGGCGACGCGGACGAGGCGTTTGGCCACGACGATGGGAAGCCACAACCGTGAACGGTCGGCATCGAGGCAAGGACTGTGGAGCATACCAGTAAGGTAACACGGTAGCGTCACGCGGGGATAAGTTTGCGCGCCGACGCCCGTGTTTCGGCAAGTTTCAAGCGGCGGGTAGGTTAACGGAAATCGGAAAGCGGGGATAAGGTCGCCGGGCGAGCATGATGCGTTGCGGGTTAGCAACACCTGGGTCGCTGAGGGGGGGGCAAGCCCGGATTATCGAAGGCGACCCAGTGCGGCCGTCGGGCCGGGCGGGCGCGTAAGAGACCAGCGGTCGGTTAGTGCTGGAGGATCTTCGACAGGAACTGCTGCGCCCGCTCTGAGCGCGGTTGGCCAAAGAACTCGGTCTGCTTTGCATCTTCCACGATCTCGCCACGATCCATGAAGATGACGCGGTCGGCGACTTTGCGAGCAAACCCCATTTCGTGGGTGACGACCATCATGGTCATGCCCTCTTTGGCCAGTGCGACCATCACGTCGAGGACTTCGTTGACCATTTCTGGGTCAAGCGCCGATGTCGGCTCGTCAAACAACATGCAGATCGGGTCCATGGCGAGGGCACGCGCGATCGCGACCCGTTGCTGTTGCCCACCAGAGAGTTGGCCTGGAAATTTTTCAGCCTGCGCGATCAGGCCGACGCGGTCGAGAAGGGCCTTACCCTTGATTTCAGCCTCAGACCGATTGCGATTGAGCACTTTTTCCTGTGCGAGGCACAGGTTGTCGAGGATCGACAGATGGGGGAACAATTCAAAGTTCTGGAACACCATGCCAACGCGCGATCGCAATTTTGGCAAATTGGTCCGGGCATCAGACAACGAGATGCCGTCGACGACGATATCGCCAGCCTGGAACGGCTCAAGTCCGTTGACGGTCTTGATCAGCGTCGACTTGCCCGATCCCGACGGCCCGCACACAACAACGACATCACCTTTCTCCACGTTGGTCGTGCAGTTGGTAAGAACCTTGAATGCGCCGTAAGCCTTCGAGACATTCTTGATTTCGATCATCGGCATGGATGCGGACCTTGAACCAGCAGGCTTCAGCGGACGATCGCGACGCGGTCTTGTAGACGTTTGACCAGGAGCGATAGCGAGAACGAGATCAGGAAGTAGATGACGGCTGCAAACAAATACATTTCGACCAACCGGCCATCGCGCTGGGCGATCTTGGAGGCAGCGCCAAGGAAGTCAGTGAGGGACAGCACGTAGACGAGCGATGTATCCTGAAACAGAATGATCGTTTGCGTGAGCAATACCGGCAGCATGTTGCGGAAGGCTTGCGGCAGCACGACCAATCCCATCACCTGCCAATAGTTGAGCCCTAAGGCGTAACCCGCTGCGGCCTGCCCCTTCGGGATAGACTGGATGCCAGCGCGCATGATTTCGGCGAAGTAGGCAGCTTCAAACAGCGTGAACGTGATCAGCGCGGAATTGAATGCGCCGACCTGCATCGGCCGTTCCAGTCCCCATACCCAGCCACCAATGTAGGGCAACAGGAAGTAGAACCAGAAAATTACGAGAACGAGCGGCAGGGATCGGAACAGGGTCGTATAACCAGTCGCGAACCAGTCGAGGGCCTTGATGCCCGACAATCGCATCAGGGCGAGGATGGTGCCGAGGATAACACCTAGTACCGTCGCGTAGACGGTGAGCATTAACGTAAAGCGCAAGCCCTCTAGGAAAAGGTACTGCCACGACCGATTGATGACATCGCCATCGAAGTTGGGGATCAGGAACGTCAGGATCGCGACGATCACACTGACGACCTGGCCGAGGAGTGTGAACAGCATCGGCCCAAGTACGAGCGGGGCAACGACGATCGTCAGCAGCAAAAGGAAAATTGTCGTTGGTGCTGGCAAGTAGCGGCCGATTGTCGATAGAACGGAGCCCATGATCATTTCCCCCCGCCCATATAGCCTGGAACCGCGACTTTGAGTTCAAGCTGCCGGGCCAACATCACGACGAACACGTTCACGATCAGGTAGAGGATCGTTGCAGCTGTGAACGCCTCAAACACTTGGAACGAGTATTCCTGCATGGTGCGGGCGCGGAACGTCAGCTCGAGCAGGCCAATCGTCAGCGCAACGGACGTGTTCTTGATGAGGTTTAAGAACTCACTTGTCAGCGGCGGGAGCACGATGCGGTAGGCCATCGGCAGCAGCACGTAACGGTAGGTCTGTGCGGTCGTTAGACCCATGGCGTATCCAGCCATCGACTGCCCCCGCGGCAGGGCTTTCACCCCGGCGGCGACTTGAACGGCCACGCGCGAAGACGTCGCAAACCCCAGCCCGATGACGGCGGTATAAAACGGCGCATTCGGCAGTTGTTTTAAGGCCGTTCCCCACGCCTTTGGGAGAAGCTCGGGCAAAACAAAAAACCACAAGAACAATTGGACGAGGATTGGGATGTTTCGAAACAGCTCAATCCAGCAGGTGGCGAAGAAATTTGCCCATTTTGACGGCAACGTCCGCATGATGCCAAACACGGATCCAACCGACAGCGCAATGACCCAGGCGCACAAAGCCGTGATGATCGTCCACATCAGGCCAGACATGAGCAGGGTGGCGTAAGTGCCCGTGCCTTCGGGCGATGCCTGCCAGTAGATGCCCCAATTCCAGTTGTAATTCACGATTGGCCCCGAAGGTCATGCGCTGTGGCGGGCAGGTCTTAATCCTGGCTTGGCAGAACCTGGAGCGGAGACGGCGGTTTTAAGGGAACCAAAGTTCGAACCGTGAAATCCGTCTGTATGCAAATGATATGTAGGCAAACGATATGCCAGAAATCGTCGTACAGCCAGCCAAGAGACAAGATGCAAAAAGGGCACCAACACAAATGTGCGAGTGCCCCTCTTTGGTTTAGTAGGACGCTGGGTCCGCGCTGGACGATGGCGACGCCATCATTTTTTGGAGCTGCGCACTGAATTCAAAGTTGAGGTTCAGGTCCTTTGGCGGGATTGGCGACTGGAACCACTTCTTGAACAGGGCTGGGCCGTCCTTGGCAAAGACAGCAGCTGTCGCTTTGTCGGCAAGCGCCTTGAACGGCGCATCATCCTTCGGGATCATGATGCCGTAGGGCTCGGCGGCCGAGTAGGCGTCCTTGGAGATCTCAAACGCAGCTGGCTCTTTGGAGTTGGCGACAAGCCCGGCAAGCAGGATGTCGTCCATGGCGAAGGCGACTGCACGATCGGTTTCGACCATGAGGAAGCTTTCGGCGTGGTCCTTGCCCGACAGGATGTTCATCCCTAGGCCCTTGGCCGCGTTCAGCTCGTTCATCTGCTTGATGTTGGTCGTGCCAGCCGTCGACACGATCGTCTTGCCCTTCAAGTCATCGACCGACCTGATGCCGGCCGATTTTTTCGTGACGAGGCGGGTGGCAGTCAAGAAGTGGCTGTTGGTGTAGGAAACTTGCTTTTGGCGCTCAACATTGTTTGTGGTCGACCCGCACTCAAGGTCGATTGTGCCGTTGGCCAGGAGCGGGATGCGTGTGGCCGACGTAACCGGATTGAGTTTGACTTCGAGCTTGTCCATTTTCAGCTCGGTCTTGATCGCCTCAACGATCTTCATGCAGATGTCCATCGAGAAGCCAACGGGCTTCTGCTTGTCATCGAGGTATGAAAATGGAACCGAGCTTTCACGAAAACCAATCGTGACGGCGCCGCTATCCTTGATTTTTTTGAGCGTCCCCGTGAGCTCCTGTCCGACGGCGATGCCAGGGGCGAACGCTGGCGCCAGCGCGAGCGCAAGCGCCGCGACGATGAGCTTCTTCATGCACGATCTCCTCGAGTTACCAGCCGCAGACTACCTCCTTCAGGTATCCCGGCCCCCCAGTGATCTGCGACACTCTGGCATTTAGCAAGCCTATTTTAACGCCACTTATGGCGCAACCGGAGGCAATTGCAGGGGCGAGACCGCGTCGGTGTTGAGACCGTTGCGGCGACCGGCGGGCCGTCGGGCGCTCCGACGTGGCTTGAAGCACCACAACAGCAAGACGACGAGCGCGATGGGGACCAAGGCCGCATAGAGATTGATCACCGCGCACACGGTCGCCAGCGCCCATAGCAACGTGAGGCCGTGTTCGGCGAGAGCGACGATCTTGGACTGGTGATGGCGGCGAAGCATACCGCGGCGGTTGCCGGGCATGGGGTGCCAGAAATTGAGCAGAGCGGTCGATAATGCGGCAAGCGCGCCAAAAACGACGGCATAGATCAGCGCACCGGGGGCGACCCAGTAGAGGACCGCCGTCGGCAACAGGAGGATCGCGGCCAGGGGAATGGCAACGGCGGTCAGTTTGGCAGCTTCCGGGTAGGCAGGCGAGAGGGGCGCGGTTGCGATCAGTTCGGGGGCATCTTCGCCCGAAATCGTGAGCCACGACAGCGACGCTGAGACCTGCGAGGCGAGGACGACGACCAGCGGAAGCAGCGCGAGGCCAGGCGGGATGTTGGACGGGTTCTTCAGCAAAATAACGCTGAGTGGGAGCGTGTAGACGATCTGCAACCCGAGCTGGGCAAAGAGGTTGGGATCGCGCAAAAGCAAACGGGTTTCTTTGAGGCGCAGCGCCGTAAGGGGACCTTCACGAAATGGGCGTCCTCGGGCAGCAACCGGGCCAATGGCCGTACCAGCGGCAACGGAGGCTGCGCGCACAAAGGAGGGCGCGGTCATGACGAGTGCGGCAACAAACAGCGCTGCTGCAATCGGAACAGAGGCCAGCGCTGGAAGCGGATCGCCGCTGACAGCAGACGCAAGCGGCGCAAAACGGGCATTGGGGAGTAGCGCGTTGATCCAATCAAATGCGCGGCCAGCCATGACAGCCAGATCGTCCGGCAGAACGGCCAGGATTTGGACGGCGAGCACGAACAATCCAGCAATCAGCGCCGCGGTGACTTGCGCCACCATCCGAGCAAGCCGCGGCCCAACGGCGTGGAACAAGGCAACAGCAATGACGAAGCCGCACGCTGTCCCAGCGAGTGCCCAAGCGGCAGCGAGGGGATAAATCGCGAGCCAATGGGGGCCGTTTAGATAGGCTCCAACGTTGGCTGTGGGGATGAGGAAGGCAGCGAGCGAGCCAGCCGACGATCCAGCGATTGAAATGGCGCGAGCGGCGACCGGCTTCCATGGCGGCATCGGTGAACTGAGCAGGAGTTCAAGTTCGCCACGCTGATAGAGCGCGCGCGCCGCCCCAAGCAGGCCCTGGCTAACCATCCACAGTCCAGCCCCGGTCGCGAAAATCGATGCCGTCGCACCGCTCGCAGTTAGCGATCCAGCGATTTCGGCAAGACGAAAAGCGCCATACGCGGCCGCGTGCAGCAAGATGACGAGAGCGAGCGCGAGGGCAAGGCGGGCCGCAACCGGCCAGTTCGATAGCACGTCGCCAAGCATGCGGATGTTGTTGCGCATGTCGTTTGCGACAAGCCACATCAAAGAGCCGGGGGCGGGCTTCATGGGGCGACAACGCGGGATGGATGAGATGGCGGCACAGCGCCACGGTTGGCCGCCGCACCATGGGTGATCGAAGCGCGCTGTGGCGTGCCATCCGTGGCCGCATCAGACGTACCCGCATCCGGTGCACGGCCGAGCGAGAGGAACACATCCTCCAACGTTCCGCCCTGACCCGACAGCCGACGCAGGTCGTCCATGGTGCCCTCGGCGACGAGGCGGCCCCCGCGTAAGATGCCAATTTTGGTCGCGAGCCGCTCGGCGACTTCGAGAATGTGCGTTGTCAGGATGATCGTTGCGCCGGCTTTAACCCGCTCCATTAGCAAGTCCTTGACCTGCCGCGCGATTGCCGCGTCCAGTCCGGTCAGCGGCTCGTCGAGCATGATGAGGCGCGGCTCATGAACGAGTGCACCAGCGAGCGCGACTTTCTGCTTCATGCCGCGCGAAAAACCCTCGCAGCGCTGATGGCGGTTGGGGCCAAGTTCGAGCACATCAATGAGGACATTGGCCCGCTTCTCGGTCTCGCGGCGGGGGATGCTCCACAGGCCTGCGACGAACTCCAAGTATTCCAGTGGAGTAAGCTTATCATACAGCATCGGCTCGTCGGGCAGCCAGGCGGTGATGCGTTTGGCCTCGATCGAATTCGCCACAGCGTCGATGCCAAAGATCGAAATCGCACCAGCGTCCGGTTTCAGCAGCCCGGCGATCATCCGCAAGGTCGTCGTTTTGCCCGCGCCGTTGTGGCCGAGAAGGGCATAGAATTCGCCCGCGCCAATCTTCAAATCGAGCGCATCGACAGCCTTACTGGTGAACGTTTTCGTAACGGCTGCCAGCTGGACTGCCGGGACATCTCGTTTATCGCGCGCTAGCCCGTCCACGTCGCCCTCGCCGTCTCATTGACCAACCAGCGCGGGAGCTTATCGGGACAGGGTTGCCCGGACGTTAAGGATCGCGTTTCTGGTCGGGTAGTTGTATGGCGGGGCGCCATTACAACTCTTAGGCCCACAACTCAGAAAAATCGGCCTCAAGCAGACGTTGCCTGCCGTGCATGCGACGCAGATCGTTGCGCCCACCGAAAGCCAGTGCGTTACACCGCATGCCCGGACCGGCGCGAGCCGACGTCAGTATGCGCGACGGCCATCGTCGCAAACACGGCGAACGCAATAGCGGCCATAAACCAGTATTGCCACATCCCGTAACTCGGCGCGAGGACAGTGGCGATGATGGCAAACGTCGCGCAGTAGAGCGGCTGGACCCGCTCGGGGGCGCTCGCAATGGCGCGCAACACCGCAAGGCCTATGAGCGCAAACAACCCGGCGCCTATCGCGCCAAGTTCGAACCAGACCTGCATATAGACGTTGTGGGGGTGTTGGCGCATGCCGCCCTTTGACGTTTCGCCGTCGGCATCAACCTCCGCATCGCGTTCGGGTCCAAGGACGTAGGAGCTGTTCACGCCGTGGCCGATAAGCGGGCGTTTGATGACTTCGACGGCATAGGCATTCAGGATTTCAATCCGAACAGCTGGCGATGCGCTAGGCAACGCTTGATTGAGTCTGTGCTTGGTCAAGTTTGAACCCTGAGCGATGAAAGCAAGCGGCACAATCGCAAGGCAGGCGATGAGCCAGACAGCAGTCAGCGCGCGGCGCGCCCATTTCGCGTTCAGCCTCGCGAGCACCACAGTCAGTGTGCCTGTGATCAGGGCAAGCTTAGCGGTCTGGCTGTCGGAGCCGCCAATCGCGACGAGAGCGGCAACGACGGTCATCATCATCGCGATGGTACGCGTTGAGCCAGTTAAGGTCGTCGCCACCGCCATCAGCGCTGCCGGTAACAGCAACACAACGGCCGCCATGCTGCGCGTCAACGCAGAAATATCGATCGACGCCAGCCGACCGTCGCGCCACACCATAAACTTCGCCGGGTTGACCTGGCCTTCGCGCAACCCGAGCATGTTGGTGATGGCCACCGATAGGGCGCGCTCAGCCCAAATTTCGATTGCCAGAAATACCGAGCCGATCAGGAACCCGATCGCGATTGCCCGCGAAAGTGCGATCCGTTGAGCGGTATCAAAGTTCGCGGCGCAGCGCGCGCCAACGACGACAAGCGCAGCAAAGGCAATCCCGACGGCAGTTTTTTCAAGCGACATGAGCGGTGCTGGCGACCACGCCGATGAGGCGAGCGCAAACACAAAGAATGCCGCTAACAGGGTCGGCACGCCGAACTGCGGGGCGATTGGTTGAGACAGGCGGTGCGAAATCTCGCCAGCGCTGGCGAGAACCCGTCGTCCAGTTTCCGTTGGCCCAGGAGCTAAGTCAGCACGCGAGCCGCGATGCAAACCGTTGCGCCAACCAAAACCCACCAGCACAACAAGAGCAAACGGGGCTAGCACGGTCAGGGAACGCGGCTGGATGAGGCCGGCTGAAACGGTGGTGGCCAATACGACTGCAACCGCCATAAACAGTGTGGCCGGGAACCGCCTGCCAACGATCGGTTGGGTCGTTGCCATCTGGTTCGATTTGTCCCGATTACGTTTGTTGAAGTCGCGTCGGTTCGGGTCGCAGCGCTTCAGCAGACGCCAGCTTGAATGGCGTTATCAGCGCTGCGCTGCTGCCATCACGTCGCCAAGGACGCGCTCAGTTAGATCAATATCCTCATCCCGCAACGTTGGATGAACCAGCAACATCAGGCTCGTTTCGCCAAGTTCACGTGCAATCGGAAGACGCTGTGTTGGCCGCCATGGCGTGTCATCGAAAGCTCGCTCCAAATAGACCTCCGAGCACGAGCCCGTAAAGCACGGCACGCCGCTGGAGTTGATGGCGGTAACGATCCGGTCCCGGGTCCAGCCATCGGCCAGCGCCGTCGGTACGATGTAGGCATAGTATTTGTAGCGGCCGTGAACGCAGCCACGAGCGGCCTCAATCCCTGCCCCGCCAGTCCAACCGCACAGCGGCTCTGGGATGCGAACGGGTCCGCCGGCAGCAGCGAACGGTCGCAGCGCCGCCGTGATGCGCGCGGCGATTGTCGTGCGCGCCCGTGTCCAGTCGGCCATCTGCGCGAGCTGGATGCGACCAATTGCGGCCTGCACCTCAAGCATGCGCCAGTTGGTGCCAAAGCTCTCGTGCAGCCACCGGTAGCCCGGCGGATGGGCACGATTGTAGACGGCCTCGTAGCTCTTGCCGTGATCTTTGTAGGCCCACATCTTGGCCCAAAGCGCCGGGTCGTTGGTGGTTACCATCCCGCCTTCGCCGCCAGTTGTCATGATTTTGTCTTGGCAGAACGACCACGCCGCAACATGACCCAGCGAACCGACACTACGGCCCCGGCATCTGGTGCCATGGGCTTGCGCGCAATCCTCAATGACGGCGAACCCGTGCTGTTCGGCGAGCGCCATGATGGCATCGATCCCGCACGGCCATCCCGCCAAATGGACCGCGATCACCGCACGGGTTCGGGACGTGATCCTGCTGGCAATCGTAGCAGCGCTGATGTTGCCGCTATTGCGATCGACGTCGGCAAACACCGGGGTCGCGCCAGCGTTGACGACGCACGAGACCGACGCAATGAACGTGCGCGGCGTCACGATCACTTCGTCTCCGGGCCCAACGCCAAGTCCGTGGAGAGCAAGGTCGAGCGCTAGCGTCCCGTTAGCCAGCGCAATGGCGTGCTTGGTGCCGGTCCAGGCGGCGAACTCGTCTTCAAAACGGCGGCATTCTTCGCCGGTCCAGTAGTTGACGCGGTTTGATGCCATGACGCGCGTAACGGCTGCGATTTCATCATCTGAATAGCTGGGCCATGGCGCGAAAGTGGTGTTGAGCATTACGGGGCTCTCGCTGACGGTTCGCCCGTGCGCGATTGCGCCGCTGACGCCTCCAAGGCTCGCGCTGGGTTACCGACCACGGTGACACCTGGTGCAACGCTCGTGGTCACAACAGCCCCCATCCCGATGACTGCCCCGCGACCGATGACGGTGGGCGCCCCGGGGCCGCCTTGTTTGATGATGGCGCCCGCGCCAACGTAGGTGCAATCCTCGATGACGACGTTGCCGTTGCACTTCGCACCCGGGCCAAACGTCACGAAGTCGCCGATGACGCAATCATGGGCAACGTAGGCATAGAGGTTGGCGTGAAAATAACGGCCGATTGAAATGTTCGACGTCAGCGTCACGAATGGCGACAGCAGCGCGCCTGGGCCAAGCCGCACATCATCCATAATCACAGCGCTCTGGGCGCGGACGTCGAATGGCTCGATCCCATCGGCGGCTAAGGTGGCAGCCAAGCGCGCGCGGATCGCACCATCGGCGATCGAAATCGTTGCAAATCGGCGCTGGGCCGGCGCAAGCAGGAATGCGGCATAGGTCATCACGCGCTGACCGTTGATGATCGGGGCCTGCTCGGTTTTACCCGCAGGGATGGCGTCATCGATGAAAACGAGCTGGTCGTCCGATAGCCCTATCCCTTGGGCGCGCAGGTTCTCCCGCGCCACTGGCATGATTTCGCGGCCGTAGCCCGCTGCGCCATAGATTCCATAAAGGTCGGTGGTCATAGGACGGGGCCCGTTGTGTCGTTAGCGCGCCGTCCGGTTGCGATTGGGGATTGCGCCCCAGGAGCGACCGGCGTGCCTTCAAACCTCGGCATCGTCACTTCTCCAGTGGCTGAGATGCCATCGCGACGCAACACCTTGCCGATGGTTGCGATCAAGATCTTGACGTCAAGCGCCAGCGTCCGATTGTCGACATACCAAACGTCGAGCGCGAACTTCTCCTCCCACGACAGCCCGTTGCGGCCGTTGATCTGCGCCCAACCGGTGACGCCCGGGCGCACCTCGTGGCGGCGGGCTTGGGCGGTGTTGTAAAGCGCGAGGTAATCCATCAGGAGGGGCCGTGGTCCAACGAGGCTCATATCGCCCGTCAGCACGTTCCACAACTCAGGCAATTCGTCGAGACTGGTGGCGCGTAGCCAACGGCCAAATGGCGTTAGGCGGTCGCGGTCGGGCAAAAGTTGGCCAAAACCGTCGCGCGCATCCGTCATCGTGCGGAATTTGACCATTGTAAACGGGCGGCCACCCCGACCGGGTCGCACCTGTCGGAACAGGGCTGGCGAGCCAAGCCGCTGCCGCACCAAGACGAACAGCAACGCGATCGCTGGCGCCAGCACGACGATTGCGACCGTTGTCACCACGATGTCGAAGGCGCGTTTTATCATGCCGGATTGAGCTCGACGTTGAGCCTGACACCGTCGGTGCCACTGAGCCCCATGATCGCCAGCATATCCCGATTAACGGTGTGCACGTCAAAACGGGAGACGGCTATCTCGCGACTGGCCCGGCCCATGCGCTCCAGCTCAAAACGGTTTTCGATGAACCAGATCATTCGATCGGCGAGCGCTGCGACATTTTTTGCCGGAACGAGCCAACCGTTTTCGCCAGGTACGACGGTCTCGCGACACCCAGGCATATCGGTTGTCAAAATTGGCCGACCCGTCGCCATGGCTTCAACAATCGATTGCGGCAGCCCTTCTGGATAGTAGGACGGCAGAACATACACATGACACGCCGCGAGTGCCGGGCGAACATCGGACATTGCGCCGCGCCACTGGACCGCTCCAGCGCGATGGAGCGCTTCGACCTCAGCCTGCGGCATAGCATCTGGCGATGTGTCGGCTGGGCCGACGAGATCAAAAACGGTATCGGGATAACGCGCCTTCACCAACGCGGCGGCGTGCGCGTATTCAGCGATGCCTTTGGAGCGCAGCAAGCGGGCGATCAGCAGAAACCGAAACGGCGAGGCACTTTCAAAGGGTTCGCAAGCAAAGCGCGTGGTCTCCACTCCCGACCCGGCCACGATCCGACATTTTTCCCTCCCGACGATACCGCGGGACACAAACAGATCGCGGTTCTGCGGATTGAGGAAAATGACGCGATCAGCCCTTTTGAGTGATTGACGATAGAGCCAAGCTGCAAGGCTGGCGAGCGACCGACCACGAACGCTTTGGGCCGCAAAAGCATAGCCAAGCCCGAGGATAAGGCTAAAGAAGCGTGCGCGGGACCGGATCGTGCGCAACGCAATGCCGCTCCAGACCACCGGTCGTATCGTGTAGGCGATGACAACGTCTGGATCGAGTTCGACAAAGATGGCGCGTCTAATAATTTACTCTTGATTCGATCTACCAGTTTTTCCGCTTCTTTTGAATCTGTTTTAGGAAGTATGATAACAAACTCATCTCCGCCCAGTCTCGCTACGATATCATCGGACC
>JBBQNE010000020.1:0-30446 GCA_038329675.1 Hyphomicrobiales bacterium
AGCGCCAACTCAACATCCGCTGCCAGTCTTCTTTCGTCGCCGGAAACATGGAACTCCACTTTTATTTGAGAATTTTGTCTGGTTTCATTGGCCAGCATTTCGAGCGCAGCCACCAGTCCCAAATCTTCAAGGTAAATAGGGCGCAACGCGCGGATCGTCCGGCGCAGGTTTTCGATGGTCTGTTCGGTTAGCGTTTCCAATTCAGTCAGGTTCTTCAGGGGGAGATCTTTTGGACCTCGCAGCGCACGCCGTATCATCTGGCCAACTGGGGCATGCGCCTGCTGATCGGCGGCATGTGGCTCGAAGGCTCGCTCTGGAAATTACCACTTCCCGTCTCGGGCGGCCTTAGTTACTGGATCGGTGAAGAGACCAAGTATGCGTCCTTCGAGATCCACAGGTGGCTCGTCACCAACGTCATGATCCCGGCGCTGCCCGTGCTCAACCCGATCGTCTACCTGACCGAGCTCAGCCTTGCCGTGTCGTTTGCCCTTGGCTTTTGCGTTCGCCCGGTCGCCGCCATTGGCATTCTGTTTGTCCTGCAATTGTGGTTCGGGCTCTATCTCCATCCCAACGAGTGGCCCTGGACCTACATCTTCTTGATGTTCCTGCAGGCGCAGTTCTTGATGAACAACGCTGGCCGCAGCCTCGGGCTCGATGCAATGCTAGCGCGCAAACCTTTCGCACCGTTCGCAGGCGATGGCCCGATTGCAACTCTCTATCGGAGGTTTGCGTGAGGCTCGCAGCGGACGGTCGCGGACAGTCGAAAGAACGTGGTCGCAATCACCCACACGGCCTTCGCCACGACCCCCACTTTGCCCGATTGGCGTAATGGTCTTATGATAATGTCGAAATAGACGCGCATGGCGGCTATGGGCTGTATCGTGCTGACCGTGTTGCTGGGCGCGGCCGCTGCCGACGCTGTAGCGTTGGATCGCGACCAAGTGCGACGTCTTCATGCAGGCGAAGTCTTGATCAGTGTCACGCCCGATCCGGAGGGTGCCACGGGATTGGTGGCCGCAACCATCGATATCGCCGCACCTCCATCGGCCGTGTGGGCGATCATGCTCGATTGCGAGCGCTCTAAACGCATGATCGCTTCGCTCACGTCCTGCCGCGTGATGAGCCAGACGCAAGACTCCCGCTCGGACGTGCGCGAGCATGTCGTCCAGTGGATATGGCCGCTCCCCCCAGTCAGGTCAGTGTTCAAGTCCCAGTACACGCCCCACCAGACCATCGCGTTCGAACGTGTCGAGGGAGACCTTGCCTACCTTAAGGGATCGTGGACGTTGGAGCCGCTGCGCGAGGGGGCTGCAACGCGGCTGTCCTATAGCGCCCGCATCAGCCCCGGATGGCCGATCCCGGGTCCGCTGGTGCGCTCCGCAATCGAGGCCGACGTTCCCAAGACATTGATGGCTTTGCGCCGCGAGGCGACGGGACGTCAGTGAACTGCGTGAAAAAATTGCAGTCCTGATCCCTGTCCTCAACGAGGCCGACCATATCGGCGCGCTCCTCCGCTCGCTCTGTGCCATGGACTTTGCCGAAATCATCACTGCCGTAGGTGGCAGCACGAATGGCACGCAGCTTATCGTCGAGACATCTGCTGTTGCCGCCGATTGATCGATTGCGAGCGCGGCCGAGGAACACAGATAGCGGCAGCCGTGCCCGCCGCGACATGCCCCCGCTCATCGCCATCGTGCATGCTGACACGGTACTGCCGTCGGGTGCGCCCCAGATCAACCGCGAGACGCTGGCGCCGGGCGGCGTTGCGGCTGGCGGCTTTCAGCTCAGGTTTGATCCTGACACGCGAATGCTTGCAGTCTATGGCTGGTTCACGCGGTTTGCGTCGCCGCTCGCGACCTTGGCGAACAGTGCTTTTTCTTGCGCCGCGAAACATACAGTACCGCTGGTGCCGCGCCGTCTTGGCCCCTGCTCGAAGCCATCGAGTTGCGCCAGAGGCTTCTCACCCACGGGCGCTTCATGAAGCGTCCAGAGATTGCCTTCCTTGATCGAGCGACAACTCGCAACGCTGACCACACCATCGGCAGCCACGGCTTCAGCGGTCATGGCAAGGGCGTAAGCCAAACGTCGGATGATGTCACGTGCGCCTGAGATTGATGGGCATGGTTGCACGGCACCCGTGCTGGCGTTCGCGCAGGCCTGCGAAAAGCATAGCCCAGACCGGGATCCAGATCGCCCAGACGATATAATGGTTGAAGATATTGGGCATCTCGCGCGCAGCGAAATAAAAGAAAAGCTCATAGAGCGGCAAAACAGCAGGCAACAGTAGAAATCCCGGAATGGGATGAAGTGCGAGCAATGGGGCCAGCCAGATGCTATACCACGGGTACTGCGCTGGCGAGAGTAACAACAGAGCCCCGACGGTGAAAGTCGCCCGCCGCGTAAGATCGTCCAACGACGCGATTGGGCGCCACGCGAGACCAATCACGACCGTGGCGAGCACCACAGCAATCAAGCCCCGTGAAACAAGTGCAGCATACGGATCGCCCACGATCCATTGCGTCATCGCCGCAAGCGCCGGGGTGAGCGCGCTGTTACGGCTCCATGAGCTTGCATACGCGACGAGACCGGCCTCCCGATCAAGGCCAGCCGCCATTTGCGGCCACAGCGCAACACCGGCAAACGGGATGAAGACGATGACGGCAAGGCCCAGCCGCCTCCAGTCGCTCAACAACGGCCGCCAGATCAACGGCAGCAACAGGACCGGCCAGAACTTGATGCCGAATGCAATGCCCAAGGCAGCGGTCGCCACGTAAGGTCGACGGTGGGCCAACAGGAGCCCTGCCAGTATAAACGGCGCAAGCAGGCCATCCATGTGGGCAGCATTAAACGTTTCTTTGATGACAAGCGGGTTCCACCAATAAAGCGTTGCCCAGAGCGGCGAGCGCGCCAGAGCGTTGAGGCAAGCAACGATCATGGCCAGTGTCGCCACGTCGAAGGCGATTAGGATACCCCGCCATGCCGTCAGATTGAACGGCGAAATCTGATTGGCCAATGCAAAAGCCGACTGCGCCAACGGGGGGTATATCGTCGTTAGTTGGGCGTGCCCAATCCGCTCCAATACAGCACCAGAGCGGGCTGCAACGGCGGCGAGCGGGTGGAGCGATCCGCCGTCAATAACGGCTTTGGGTGAATATGCGTAGGGATTATTCCCACTTGCTGTGACCGCCGCGTCCCACAAATATCGCTGGTAGTCATCTTCCAGGATCGGCTCGCTGGTAAACAAGATTACCCGCGCGGCAAGCCCGACGAAAATCATCAACGCTAACGTCGCGTGCGTTCCACTCGCTCCAGCCACGGTGCGTGTGACGAGGCCCGGTACGAACACGAAATAGACGAGGCCCGCGACAACCAGCAAAAACGTTAGGGCGAAGATCGGCATATCGACGACTTGAAAATCGTAGCCAAATCGAGCCGAGATTGCAGCCAACGCCATCGCCCAGCATATCAGCCCGAGCGATAGCACTGGCCATAATCGCGCGACATTTGGCCACGACCGTCGAGACCACAGGTCTTTAGTTTTGCCGACAGACGTCATGAACGCCTTCAATGCGAACCGCGCGTCTGATTAAGAGCCGCGCGGAGCGTTGATGCACTTGCGAGCTTCTTCGCTGTAGATTTGGCCATCCTTGCACTTGGGTGCTGCGTTGGCGGTTGCGGTTACGGCCACCAGCGTCGAGCCAGCAATCAAGGCCACGATCAGCGACTTCAACATTCTTCAGGCTCCAAATTTTTAGCAGGGTAAATTCCCTGCCTAGCGCGGAATTCTGCGGTCTTTGACCACAAAACTTCGTAACCGGGTTTCGACCGCGCCGACAGAAATGTTACGCGTTGGGGGAAAAAATAGTTTCACGCGACCAGCGCCGCTGCCCGCGGCACACTCATCGCCGTTCCCGTCTTGGAAACTGTCGGCCTCCTTGCTTGCCAGATGACGACACCTGGATTGAGCGGGACGCCTGGTTCCAGCCGTTCGCTGGCAGGCAGCACATCGTAGCTCGGCCAAATGCCCGTCGCTAGTGCCACACGGTAATCATCAGGGAGGCTCCCAACAACGCCAGCATTGTGCCAAAGTTTTCAGTCGACAATCTGCGTGAACGGCACGCCGCAATGGCCCCCGATCACTCCATCACCGCCCGCTAGCGCGATGTCGCTGCGCTTGATGTCAGCAGAAGTCGAGGCAACCACGAACTGGTTGATCTGCCTGGTGCTCCCATGGATCACGGCGAGCTTGCGGCCTCTAACCAAGCCGTCCGGCCAACACATTCACAAGAGTGTGCGGTGGCGGATGATATCGACCGTGACCTAGCAACCGGCGGACCAATGCCTCCACCCAGTGCAACCACAACGGGCTTATCCTTGCGGTGTCGTCTGTAACGAAATACGTCAGCTGCGCGTAAGCTCTCCAATGTCAACGCAAAGGAAATATCGCCATGAACAAACTGGGCCGCTGTCAGGGTTTCTTACGCAACGTGCTGGGCGGCGCGGTGATGCTCGTTCCCCTCCACATCGCGAATGCTGCCGATCGGCCGTTTGCTGGCGAGGATGCGGCCTACGTCGATTGGGCGTTCGCCAACTGCAAAATCGTGAGCACTCAAAAGGCGCGCGGGCTGGCAAGCGAGGCCTCGTCGAAAGGCGGCGAGGCTTTCGCGAAGGCTTATGAGCGGCAGTTTCTCAAGCTAGCCCAACCTGCTGCAACGGCCGCGGCCCGCGCGGCGACCTGTGACCAGGTCAAGGCTTGGTACGGTCCGCTTGGGTCACGCATCCCAGAGCTCCTCAACGCGATCGTGGAAAAGGCCGATCCAGTATCCCCCCCGGACGCTGCGTCGCGCGGAGCGCCTGCCCGGTCAGCACCAGGCCCGTCGCCGCGCGGAAGCTGACGGCCGCCGACACACGTCTGTCGTCCTGCCTTTATTTTGGCGCGGCAAGTTCGCCGTGTTTACAAAAATAGCCCTCCCACGCAAACGCATCCGCGATACGGCCCGGCAAACGACCCAAGCTCCGGCCGCCGGGCCCGATGAGTGCATCCTCCGTCACCTGCCAGGCATCGCCGCCTTGCATGATCTGACCTGCGCCTGCCGCTTTCGTAAAGTCCAGCCCCTCGCGATAATAGGCTCGGACCGTCCGGGTTGCTATATCGCCGATCAAAACGAGGTCGAGAATTCCGGCCATATCGTTGATCACGGCACTGCCATCAAATAGGTTTAGCTGCCACGCCTTTTCAATCACCGACGACCTCAAGGCGAGGACATAGTCCTTGAGCGCGAGGCGGCCTTTATCGGGGTTCGTCGGAAACGTGAGATCGGGGCTTGCGAAGTCGTCGCTGTAGGCCGCGCCAGAATTGTAATTGCGTCGGAAGCTGATTTCCAGATCAAGAACTTAGGTGCCCCGATGTTCAGCAGTCCAGGAACCCACGACGTAATGACGACCGGTCGGGTGTTGATCTCAATGCCCGAACCCGTCAGTGGGCCAACGACGGGGCGGCCGGTGAATTGGTTCTAAAGCGAGCGGCTCTCCTGATCGTACAGGAGTTTATTCGATCGGTACAAGAAGCTCGACGAGCCGAATACAAATGGATTGGAGTACAAATGGATTGGGTCGGCCAGCGATGCCCGTCTCAAACGAAATGCCCGACCCGCATGAGGTGCAATAGGCAAGGCTCATTGGCACCCCGCCGACCACTTCGTTGAACATTCATGCCAGTCCAGAATGGCTCTGTTCGCGTTGACCATGGAAGAGCCGGATTGGCGGTGCTTGGTGAGGCTCGACGCATGACGTCGGATCATCGGGATGGGCAAGACAATGCGAACGGCGGAATTCCAGAAGCTGCTGGGTGAGTTGGGCAAGCTCGACGCTGGCCAGCGTGCGGCAGCGATCAGGGTGCTGTCCGGCGTGGACGAGACCAGGTCGAGGGCTTTGAAGGCGATATGTCGCCCGAGGCCCGCCGCACACTCAACGGGTGGAAGAATGCCGGACTGCCGTGGACGTACAAGCTCGACAAATTGAAAGTCGCAGCTCCAGTCAATTAGATAAGTGAGCCAAGAGACGGAACGAGCAGATAGGGAAGTTATCGACTTGATGGAAAGCACCGATTGGATCGACCAGTTCTCTGCACTTCGGGAGCTTCCTGCTGACTTGCAGTCGAAGCTGCAGATCAATGGCCGGCTCGTATCTTTGCCAACCGGCAGCCGCATTTACGCAGCTGGCCAGACTCCCGGCAACTTTCTGCTCGTCCTTAAGGGGTCCGTTCGCGTGCAGCAGGTTTCGGAATCGGGACGGGAAATTACGCTCTACCGCATTGCCTCCGGGGAAAGTTGCGCTCTGACAACGGCATGTTTGATTGGATACGACGACTATTCAGCTGAGGCGGTTGCGGAGACGGCGGTGCGCTGCGTAGCGCTTCCGCGTCAGACATTCGACGATTTGATTTCGCAATCGCCAATCTTTCGCAAATTCGTATTTGCAAGTTTCAGCGCGCGCTTCACCGACTTGTTCCGCGTCATCGATCAAGTCGCGTTCGCTCGCATGGATGTGCGGCTCGCCCAGAAGCTGCTGGAACTGAGCGAAGGTAAAGATGCGGTTGTCACGACGCAGCAGCAGTTGGCGTCCGAACTCGGAACGGCACGCGAAGTCGTCGGCCGATTGATG
Organism: Hyphomicrobiales bacterium; assembly: GCA_038329675.1. Classification (GTDB taxonomy): domain Bacteria; phylum Pseudomonadota; class Alphaproteobacteria; order Rhizobiales; family Hyphomicrobiaceae; genus JANXVY01. The sequence goes on from JBBQNE010000020.1 coordinate 6,664, forward strand.
TCGGAATTCCAGCGGCGAGGCTGGGTTTCTGCTGGGAGAGGCAGCCTGATCATCACTGATAGAGCACATCTTGAGGCGCTGTCGGGGAAGAACGGATGAGCCATGACCGAGTAACAAAGTCACAGACGCGGCTTGGCGACAGGAATAGTTCTCGACTGGACGATGGAAGCGATTGTCGCTTGGGGTCGTTCAACGATTAGGAGACTTCCATGAACCGCAACATCGGCACGATTGACCGCGTGCTCCGTATTCTTGTCGGCCTCGCCGTTCTCAGCTTGGCCTTTATCGGTCCAAAAACACCGTGGGGTTATGCCGGTCTCATTCTGGTGGTGACGGCCGTGATCAATTTCTGCCCGATCTACCGGATTATTGGCGTCAACACCTGCAGCCGTTCCGCTTGATCGCCAACAATCAAGGTCGAAACTATGATCACTCTTTTCCTCTTGCCCGGCGACTTGATTTGCAATGCGTTTGGGTGCCCGAACGCAAGCTGGTTCATCAGTCTGGACGACGCACGCGAGAAATGCGAGATTTAGCATAGAGACGACTACGAAGTTCGTCCCAACATCGCGATTGGGAATAAGCCACCGACATCGCTCATAGACCGGTCACGGCCACAAGGCCCACCCTGACCCAAAGATGGGGTGCAGGTCAGAACCGGACGGGCTGCCCGATAGCTTGCGATATGGTGGACGAGTTGTCGGACGCCGTCATGTCGCCCTGCCACATGACGATGTTACCGCGCACGATCGTACCAACGGGCCAGCCGGTGACGGTCACCCCGTCATAGGGTGTCCAGCCACAGCGGCTCGCCTGCTGGGCGTTGGTGATGGTCTCGCGGCGCTTCAAGTCGACGATCGTGAAATCGGCGTCATACCCCACCGCGATCCGGCCTTTGCCGCAGATACCGAACAGCCGTTGCGGGCCGTGGCTCGTCAAATCGACGAAGCGGGCAAGTGACAACCGCCCCGCGTTGACGTGGTCGAGCATGATCGGCACGAGGGTCTGCACGCCGGTCATGCCAGAATGGCTGTCGGGGTAGGGGTGATCTTTTTCCTCGCGCGTATGTGGGGCATGGTCAGAGCCCAGCACATCGACGGTCCCGTCGGCAACCGCCTGCCATAGCCGCGCGCGGTGGGTCTCGTCACGGACGGGTGGGTTCATCTGGGCATACGTGCCAAGCCGCTCGTAGCAATCTGGCGCAAATAGCGTCAGGTGATGCGGCGTCACCTCGACGCTGGCGAAGTCCTTGTGCTGGCCAAGAAAATTCATTTCAGCAGCCGTCGAGATATGAAGCACGTGGACCCGTTTACGATGCCGCTCGGCCAAGCGGACGAGGCGGGTCGTCGCTTCAAGGGCCGCCGTCTCGTCGCGCCAGGTCGGGTGTGAACCAGGTCGCCCCGGCTCTCGCAGGTGTTTGCGCGCGTTCAATCGCGCTTCGTCCTCGGCGTGGAACGAAGCCCGGCGCGAGATCGCCGCGATGATACGGTCGAGCGAGGCTTCATCGTCGACAAGCAGGTCACCAGTCGACGAGCCCATGAACACCTTGATGCCAGCCGAGCCTTCAAGCCGTTCGAGCGTCGGGATTTGATCGAAATTGTCTCGCGTGCCACCAACGAAGAAGGCAAAGTCGCAGAACATGCGGTTCTTCGCAGCCGCGACTTTCTCCGCCAACCGCTCAGCCGACGTCGTCAGCGGCTTGGTGTTGGGCATCTCAAAAACGGCCGTCACGCCACCCAGCACGGCGGCGCGGCTACCGGTCTCAAGGTCTTCCTTGTGGGTCAGCCCCGGCTCGCGGAAATGAACCTGACTGTCGATCACGCCGGGCAGGACATGAAGTCCGCGCGCTGCCAGAACCTGGGCCGCATTAACCGACGCCGCGAGTTGGCCAATCGCCGCGATGCGACCGTTGCGGACCCCGATATCTCGCTCGCCCTCGCCGTCATGGTTGACGACAGTGGCGCCGGTGATGAGCAGGTCAAACATCTCTGGCATAGGCGGCTCGCAACTGGGGTTGGGCAGGCGTGAAGGGCAGGACATTCCGCGCTGACCTAAGCCGCATAATACGGCCGCCCGTCAACTGCGGTCGTTGTCAGTTCTTTTGCGATCCCGGCATGTCATGAGGGTTTCGCGCGCCATGACGAATGGCATGCACGATCACCTCCTCCGCGACGATCTCGTAAAAGATCAAATACGGGTACGGCGACACAGGCATTCGACGAAGCTCGGGGTCGTCGGTAACTGTACCAACGCCGGGATAGCGTTGAATAAGATCAAAAATTTCTTCCACGCGACGAGAGACGTTGCGTGCGCCAGACGGTCACGCCATAGCAAGGTCATCGAGCGCCGGTGCCGAGAGGCGCAATCGTATCAGCGATACTTCGTCAAGACGCGATCGACGGCACCCGAAGGCGCGAACTCGCCGCGCGCGGCAGCCTGACGCGAGAGCTCAATGGCAATACGCTCTTCGTCGGACAAGACAACCGGATCGGTTGGTCTACCAATTAACGCTAGAACCGCGCGCACAACGTCGTCCTGCCGGTCGGCATCGAGACTGCGTGCCGCTTCGATCGCCTGCTCCAATCGATTGCTCATGGTCGCAAACTACCTCGCCCAATCACCGCAGTCTAGCTCAGCTCGCCCCGTCGCCCCCGCCTTCGGCCTTCTCGGCGGCTTCCCGCTCGGCAGCTTTTGCGGCTGCGGATTTCTCTATGCGCTCAACGGCCCAAATCGAGCCCTCATAGAGCAACACCGTCGGTGCCATCATAGCGAGCATACTGAACGGATCCGGCGGCGATAGGATCGCGGCGGCAAATGCAATCGCGACGATGGCATAACGCCGGAAATCGCGCAGGCCTTGTGCCGTAACTGCGCCAGCGCGCGCCATCAACGTCAGCACGACTGGCAATTGGAAACAGATCCCAAAACCCATAATCATCGTCATGATGAGAGATAGATATTCCGACACCCGCGCTTCGAGCGTAATTGAGACCTGGCCGTTGGCGCCGGGTCGCTGCTCCATGGCGAGGAAGAACGACATCGCCATCGGCATGACCATAAAATAAACAACCGCCGCCCCAAGGAAAAAGAGAACCGGCGTTGCGATGAGGTAGGGGACGAACGCATTCTTCTCGTGCTTATACAGCCCCGGCGCGACAAACTTGTAAATCTGCGTCGCGATGACCGGAAACGACAGGCAAAACGCGGTGAACAGAGCCAGCCGCATCTTCGTGAACAGATATTCCTGCGGGGCTGTGTAAATCATACGGATCGGCACGCCCTCGCCGCGCGCCCACTGGTAGGGCCACACGAGGAAATTGTAGATCGCATCGGCAAAGTAGAACGCTACGACGAAGCAAACTGCGGTTGCCGCGAGCGAATAGATCAGCCGTTGTCGGAGCTCCACGAGGTGGTCGAGGAGCGGAGCCTTGGAGGCTTCGATATCATCGCCGCCGGTAACATCATCGGGGCCGCCAAGTTTCTTCTGCATGGCTCAAGCCCCGACCTTGACGACTGCGGACGCTTCGGCGGCGGCATCAGGCATCGTCGAACCCGGCGGCAAGGTTACCTCTACGGCTGGCGTCGCATACAAATGAGGTCTAGCGTCCGGCTCGATGGCATCTGGCGCGGCGACGACCACATCAGGGCTTGGTGTGTGTACGGCGCTGCCAAGTTGCGACTGGCTAGGTGGCGGCGAGTTCGGTGGCGGCTTGATTGATCGGTTGATATCGCTCGTGGTGCCTTCGACGTCGGACTTCACGGCCGCAATGTCTGCTTCCAAGGCGCGGCCCGCACTCGAGACTGTCGATTGCACGTCACGCTTCATCGCATCAACCTCGGCGCGAAGATTAGCGATATCCTGTTCGCGCAAGGCTTCGTCGAAGTATTGGCGAAACTCGTTTGCCTGACGGCGCAGAATGCCAACATATTTGCCTACGGCACGCAGCAGCACCGGCAGGTCTTTGGGACCGACCACGATCAGCGCGATGATCGCCAGGATCAGCAGCTTGCTAGACGTCAGGTCGAACATATCACCTCTGGGGCGGACCGGCTGCCGGAGGCGCGGACGATCCGGTCAGCTCAACTGGTTTTCGATGGCTCCGACGCCTTGGCCGTTTCGGCGGGTTTGGCGTCGATCGTGCGTTGGACACCGTCGGCTTCGGCCTTCTTCTTGACCTCTTCCTCGTCGTCCGAGAGGCCCTTGCGGAAGCTTTTAATGCCCTTGGCCACGTCGCCCATGATCGATGAGATCTTGCCCGAGCCGCCAAACATCAGCAGGACGACGACCAGAAATATCAGCCAGTGCCAGATGCTTAAGCTGCCCATGGGCGAACCTTCCTCAACGTTGGTTGACCGGTAGCCTAACCCGGTGAAGTTGAAGGCGAGGTTATCGCAGAGTTGCACAAGTGGGGCAAGGTCGCGGCCGCTCGATCGAAAATGACCTCGAGCTAATCGCAGACTGACGATTTGGCCGCGGGCTGCCTGCCCGATGCACGAACGGTTGTATAATCTTCGGTTGTATCCACGCCATTTTGCTCGCCGTGACCCGCGCGTTAACACGAGCGCAGCACTGGCGACCACGTCCAAAGTCCAACGGATCAATTTGGCGGCGTCTGCGGGGCAGAACTGGCATTGGGCGATCGACCAATGGGCAACCGGCGCAACGTCGATTTAACTCGATCGATCGCCGCTCGAACGGCCTCGCTCTGGCGTAGCCGAGCCTTGACCGCCAGCGCCTGAACATACGGCTGACCGCGGAGTGTCAAGGCGACTGTCAGATCGGACAGCGGTATCTTTTCGCAGCCAAAGCCGCGCTTAAACGCATAGTCGCCGATGCCCATGTCAAAGACTGTGATCCCCTCTGCCAAGCCGGAGCGCATCGCCTCAACGACGACCAGGCGACCGGGCGAGAGATGCCGCCAATCAGCGCCGCCGTTTGCAATGCGGAGCAACGTTAGCCTTTCGCCATCGACGATACACAGCAGAACGGCGATTATTTTATCTTTGACGGTCAACGTATAGATCCGGCCAAAGCCGTGACGGCCCGAGCCTTCAGGGCCCATATCGCCTGCATCTTTTGAATTAGGCCCAGCCAAAATCGATCGATAAAACGCCGACACGTGGGGGGCATCGAGCGCATAGCCCGTCTGTGCGCCAGAGTGCCGCTCGGCCTGCTGCGCTTCTAGCGCCCCATAGGCAGCATCGATGTCCGATGGCGTCCGGGCCAATGCGAACCGCCACGGACCCTCGCCGTCGAGCAAACGATAACAGCGCTCGACTTCCTTTCGATATTTCTTGCCGCGCGATTTCAGCAAATCTTCAACACTGCAGATCAACTTGAGCGTATTGCCCTGGTGGCGAGAGGGCCGAATGTTACGGTGGGCGAGCAGTGGATTTCCCGCCGCCGGCAACATTGTCTCCAGGCGCAGTACATCGATACCCTGCCCGCTCTGTCGGATTGCCTCAATCACGGCCCGGGCGGTGGCTGACTTGTCATGGCCACAAAGCGTCGCCCCAATCGGCGCACTATAATCCGTCACGCCAAAGTTCGCGAACCGGGCGACCCTAGCGCCCCGCTCAACCATCACCGTTAGCGGCAAAAGCAATGGTGGTCCGCCGCAGGGTGGATCGAGGCGCAGCAACAGCGGACGCGCGTTTTCTGGCCCCAGCATTGTTTGGAGCAAAGCGCGTTGCCAGATCGTCGACTGAAACGGGCTTGGTCGGGCCAAGCCATCGGCAATCGAAAAATACCGGTCCTGATCGGCCACCGACTGGATAATCCACTGCCCGGCTGCCGTGGATTGGCCAGATGCGGTCGCCGACGCTCTAATCAACGGCGCACCAACATCAGGCAACCGATCGACGGCGGCATTTGACGTCCGATCGGCAGGCAATGTGGCGGGCACAGCGACGGGCAAATCTGTCATCAATCCAGCTGGCAGCTCGGCCGCCGTACCGATCGCGATTGCGCCGCCTGGCACGACCGCAGACGTCTCAACCCCAACCAGCGCCATGGCTTACTCCGCAGCGATTCTGATCGGTTCGCCAGCTTGCTCGACGATCTCGCCGAGGCGCGCTTGGTCCAACGTAAACTCAACCGGGCGTTTGGCTTTACGCATCTGCTTCAACAGTCCGCTGCGACGGACACCCGCCTGGAGCGCCGCTTTAGCCCAAAAACCTGCGCCATCGGTGGCAACGCTGGTCGGGTTCATCTTGAATTTATGCCGCAAGATACCGTTGCCCATGTTGATCATCTGGCGGCGACGGATCGTCTGCGTCCAGTACTCAGTGGTCATGGAGACATTGAGCGTGTTTAAATTCTCCACCCGATGCGGCGCATTGAGCGGCCAATGCAGCATCTCGCCGCCTGCAATATCAAAAACCGTCGCATGGCTGTCGTATGCTGGATCATAGGCCATGTTCACCTCGACCTCGTAGAGCGCGATCGTCTCCAACTGTTGGGGCGTCACGAACGGCGGCTTGGAGGGGTAGACGTAAACGCGCTTGCGGCCGTGCAACTGCCACAGCGACTGACCCGGCAAATCACAGTGGTAATAAACCTGCGCCGATGGCGATGAGATAAGAATACCTGACGTGCGATTGTCCGTGTCATAGCCCGGTACGTTCACACGAACTTCTTCAAAAATCTGGTCCAGAACCTCACGGTAGCGCCCATCGACGTTTCCGATGTTGCGTAAGTTGAGCCACATCCGACCCTGCTCAATCGCCGCGATCACCTTGCGCCCGGACAGGCCACCGATGTCGCCCTCGCGCCAGGATCGCTTGCCGCCTTGTGCGCCCATGTGCACGAGCGCGTAGTGCTCGCGGGGATAGTGGTCGATCAGGTCGGCCAGCGCGTCGAGTGTGAACAGTGCGTGGGTCTGAAGGCGGTGTTTGGCCTTCAACGGTTCGCTGGCCCAAGCCATCGTCATGGCCGGTGTCCAGTCTGTAAAAATCGGTTCACTCATCGTCGTACTCCAACCGCGTATCAATACAGAGACGTTCGGCACCGTCGTCGCCGTTCAGCACGGTCACGCACCGCAACAGTGTAGCGCAGCTGACAGTCTGCGCGTTCCATGTCGCCGCTATGGTTGCCACGCAAGTTTATTTCCGTGCGGCAAAGCCGTCCGGGGCGCGGAACGGATTTGGCCTGTCAGGTCAAGCTGCAACCAACACGTCACTAGCAAGCTGAGTGCCAACTCGCAAAGCCGCGCCGCGTTGATAATGGCAGTCGGTTTATGGCAGTCGGTTTATGACTAACGGCACAGCACCTGAAATCTATCCCCGCTCGTTCCTGGATCGTTCCAAGCCAAGCTCCATTACAAAAATAAAATTTACCTGTCGAAAATATACTAAGTCATTGAAAATAAATTATTATCGCAAGTCAACCTCCAACAATAACCAACGGCCCGACGCGAGGCTTATCCCCGCCCCCAACCGCGGTGGTACCCTGCGCGCATGATAATGCTGACGCTTAAACCATTGAACTACTATGCGAACCGACCGAAGCAGTGCCGCGCAGTCGACCCCAAGCCGTCCGGAACATCTGTCGGTTCCAGCCGTTTTTCGAACGGCGCCACAATCGCCGCATTCGCGCCCGCAAATCGACAGCACCGGGGCAGATGTTGCATACTCGGCTCGGACAGGCGCCGCGCCACCTCTTCGGCCGGGTTGGGTGTTGGCCATGTTGGGCTAGGCTTGGGTAACGAGGTCAGTTGATGGGGTTCGACGTCAAGGCTGCGGCCGACACCGTAATTGCTGCAATCGATTCAGTGCCGGGTCCATCGGCCATCCAGGCCGCCGAACAGGCACAGTCGACCGCGCGCGACATTTCAAACGCGATCGCCGCCAACCCTGGCTCATTCGTGTCCTACACGCTGGCCGCGATTTTGATGATGTCGATCCTCGGCTTGCTATGGCGCGTCCGGACGCGGCTTATGCGCGGCATTGAAGAAACCGTCTTCTCCAATTGGCAGCTCGGATTGCTTGGCGCGACCGGCATCGTGTTGTCGCTGGCATCGGGTTACACGACCTGGGACGGCATGCGGAATTTCACCGGCGAGCCGCTGCTGTCGGGCATGGTGACGTTCGGCATCCAAGGCGTGATGCTCATCGTCGCCTGGCTGATTGGCGAAAGCTTTGCCGTCGGCATGAACCAACAATCCGTCCGCCGCGACAAAGGCGCGCTCGGCCTCGATGCGATGACCGCCAACATTTTAGGCGCGCTTGTCGGGATCGCGCTTTTCACCGCCGTCGTATCGCTGTTTGTGACCGGCGGCTCGGGCGTGCCGACCTTTCCTGGCGCGGGGACTGGGCCAGCGTCTGGGTCGGGGGCTGGCACGCTTGCCCAACAGGCCGCCTCGTGGACGAAATTTGGCGACCAACTTCTGCTCATCGTAACTGCCTTGCTGGCGCTGGCGTTCGTTGCGTTGTTTGCCTCATCCGACCTGCTCAAGCCCTACATTCAAAGCACCCGCATCGTCGTCAAGAACATGATCCTCTGGGTTATGTTTCTGGCCTGTATGGCGACATCGGTGTTCTTTTCATTCGACAGCCTGTTCACCTCGATCTTCCCGCAATCCGAGCGCGTCCGCGCCGCGGAACTGCGCGCCCAAAACCAGGTTGCCGGCCTGATGGCCGACGTCGAGCAGCGCATCGTCGGCTCGCGCCTCGAAGAAGCCCAAAACCTGTTTTCATCGCCCGGCTTCCAGACCTACGATGGTCAGATGACGAAACTCGCCGATGCTTCACGTGCGGCCGCATCCGAGATCGAAGCGTTCTTCAACCAACAACTGGAAGACCGCAACCGTGCCATCAAAACACAGCAGGAACGCGCAGCGAGTGCCCAGGGCGCGCAGGCTGGCCTGTCATTGCGTCGGGAATCGATCGGCGCTGAACTGATCCGCTTGAAAAGCGAACGGCCAGCGCTCGCCGCTGAATTCGACACCCGCAAGGCAGATGTCGAGGCCAAATCCAAAGAGGTCGACGTCAAGCGCGTCGAGGCCTTAGCCGAAGCTGGCGGCGTCGAAGGTACTGGCAAAGAAGGCCGAGGGCCTGTCTACAGGCAACGTCTTGATGAACAAACTAAGCTCCAGGCCGCCGTCAAAATCGCCGAGGAGCGGCTCGCCGACGCCCGTAAACGCCTCCAGGCCGCCGATAGCCGCATCACTGTGATCGAGCGCGAGCAATCTTCGCTTGAAGGTGAACTTGCAAAGCTTAAGGGCGAGCAGGAGACCGCCGACCAGCGCATCAAAATGGCGCAAGAGCAGTTGCCGTCCGACGGCAACACCCGCGTCGACCCGGCCCGGATTACGCCGACCTTTGAAAACACACGCGCCGAATTCCGCCAGGAACCGACGCAGACCAAGCTGCTCCAGGTCCAGCAACTGTGCACCCAAATCTACACCGCCATGGCGACCGCATCGCCCGGCACCAAAAAAGCCGTCGCCGACGTTGAGTGCGATCCCAAACAAGCCGCCGAAGCGGCTGCTGTCGTGTTCGCCTTGAACGCTGGCACGGAGCGCTTCGCCTCGTCGTGCAAGGGCGGCGATAAGCTTATTCAGAACACGTCAACCGATGCATTGTTTGGTTTTGCCCGCAAGTGCCTCGCCGACAGCGGCCTCACCTCACGAGAGACCGACCAGCTTCGCACGCGCATCAACTTCATCGAGCTGAACCGCGACGACAAGGCCCACCGCTTTGTCGTCACCTGGAACGCGTTCCAGGATGGCAACCGCCTCGCCTACCTTGCGCTGGCCATCGCGATCGCCATCGACAGCCTCGTGTTCATGTCAGGCCTATTCGGCGCAAACGCACTCCGCTCGCCACTGTCTGACGTACCAACACCGCGAGCCCGCAGCGCCCAGCAGCTCGAGGCAACGATCAACGCAGCGCTTGGCCAAAACCCGTTCGATGCGGCCCAAACGGTTCTGTCCGAATTGCGGCCCATCACCAACACGCACGGCTTCTCCGCCAGCGTCACTCTCGACGGGCTTGACCGGATCACCGCCGACCGGATCCGCATGGTACTAACGGCGGGTGCCGATATCCGCGCCGTTGAACGCGACGAGGGCTACGCTGGCGAACGCTACCGGGTCCGCTCCGAATTACGCGAGTACCTATCAAGCGTCGTTGACCGCCACCTGAAGCGCGATAAATCACTCGTCCAAAAAGCCCGCATTGATCACGTGATCTCAGCGGCGCTGCGCCCACACGTTCACGAGCACGCCGACCTCGTCATCGGGCATCTGCATCCGATGAAGCCCGTGGAAGGGTTCACCTCAACCGTATCGACGGCAGCACTTCAAGCGTCCGGCCATCTGCCTGACGCCTACGACGCGCGCGTTATCCGCCGCGTGATGAACGCAGGCGCCACCGTCGACATGGCGGCGCCTGATAAAACCGAAGATGGCCGCTTCTATCTTCGCCCGGATATGTATGAGGCGCTGCTGATGCTGTCGGCGCGCAGTCCCAAGTCCCCCCCGGGCGCATTTGATAACACGCGCGATGCGTTCTATCGCGAATCCTACGACCGTCGCCGCGTGATCGAGGGCGGCCCGCTCGATGCCGGCACGCCCCGGCTCGAGGCTCGACTGCAACCGCTCGGGATCGCTGGACCAGCAGGCAACCGACCCGTCATTCCCGGATCCGCCGCGCCCTCACCAAACGCGTCCGGACAGAACACACCGGGCTTGGGCGCATCAGGATCAAACGATAACGGCTCCAAGGCGCAGGCCGCTGCCGCGCCCCAAATGCCCGGCCGCACACCAGCTCAAAACGTAAAAGGCGCGCCCGAAGCCTTCAACGGTAAAGGCATGCCCGAAGGCGACAGTTATAGTCGCCAAGAAGAATTTACCTTCGCTCTGCTCGGCGGGCTTATCAGGGACCCGGCGCAATTCCTGGGACTTATGGGCCCAGCCTATGAGGCCGCCGCCTCAGCCAGCGACGAGTTTGCGCGCATCCGCCGCCAGAGCGATGCGCAGCTCGACCGCGCGCTCACCGAACTCGATGAAGAAGCGCGGATGCGCTTCGATTCGAGCTACGACGCACTCGTCAGCAGGGTGCCGCCCACCGATAGCGTCAATCTCGATGCGCTCCAAAAAGCCTATGCCGATATTGAACAAAATTGGCAGTTGTTGATGCTTCTGCCAGGCGGCCCGTTTGAGCGCACCGTGGCTGAACTCGTTGAGGTGATGGAGCCGCAATTGGGTGCTGGGCAATTGCCGCGCAAGGATGAGCCGCTGTTCGCCTCGGCCCGCCAACTGCGCGATGCGCTGATGATCAACCCACGTAACTCAGCTGCCAGCTGGGACAAGCTTGGTCGCATGCTTGCCGCCATGCCACCACCAGTCCCGCGCCCGAGCAACGGAAACAACCAACTGACGTAACGCTGGTAGGATGCCCAAGTCGCCTCACGCGGTCGGCAATCGCCGCGACAGAACCCGTGCACACCGGCAAACCCGCTAGCGCCAACGGCGAGCGAGGTCGGTCACGTGCGCAGCAAAGCTCGCTATCAGACACGTCGCAACGGCGGCCGCGCCCCAGCCCGATAATGCCGCGCGCAGTGCAAGCATCAGCGCCGCGCCCGATGCCAGATTGGCAATCATCGCGCCCGGTGCTGGCCCACGCCCGGTCCACCGCGCGTAGGCGATCAGCGCCAAGCCTTCGAGCACCATCAGTGCGATGATCACGTCGAGGACCCGCCCTCCAGCGAGCAGCGCGTCGATCGATGTGGCGTCAATCCCGGACATGGCGATCACCGTTCGCGATCATGGTCGCGCTCACCGCTCACATCGCTGCCGTGCTGTGAACTTTTGCTATCGGCGCGCGCCAATTGGTTCGTGTGGCTGCGCCACGGCGTGACCATCTCAAACAGATGCGCGATGTCTTTGCCTAGCACCCGAATATGGGCCATCGGATCGCGCTTGACGAGTTCCTTGTTCATGTAGCTCTCCCACGTCAGCCGTTGAACGTCGGGATCGGCACACATCGAAACGAAGCGTTCGCGGCGCTTGTCGCTGTTATAGAAGAAGTACTGCAACAGACCGAGAATATAGAACACCCGGCCGTGCAACTTCATGAACCGACGGCGGGCGTTGGCGAGCTGGCGCGCGTCGCCCGTCGAGAGGAAGTCGTCGGCCGCATCGGCAGCGAACCGTCCACCTAACATCGCGTAATAGATACCCTCGCCAGACGCTGGCGCAACCACGCCCGCCGCATCGCCAGCAAGCACCACGTCGCGGCCATTGTCCCAGCGTTTGGCTGGCTTCATCGGGATCGGCGCACCCTCACGGCGCACCGTCTCAACACCCGTCAGCCCAACGACCTGCCGCAAGCTCGCGGTCGCATCCTTGAGCGAAAAGCCCTTCACCGCTGAGCCGACGCCGACGCTCGTCAGTTCGCCATGCGGGAAGACCCAACCGTAGAAATCAGGTGAAACCTTCCCCTGGTAGAACACATCACAGCGCGTTGGGACGAAGTTCGCTTCGTTGGCTTTGGGCGAACGAACAATCTCGTGGTAGGCAAACACATAGGGCAAGTTCGCAGCCGCCGGCACCTCTGCCCGCGCCACGCCCGAGTTTGCGCCATCTGCGCCAATCACACAGCGCGCCTTGACCTGACGCATTTCGCCATCGCCTGGACCCGTTGACGACTTCGCCCGATAATTGACGATCGCCACGCCTTTGCTGTCGCGCGTCAATGACACGAACGTGCCCGTGGCTCGCACCGCTCCGCTTGTTTCGGCGCGCTTGCGCAACCATTCATCAAACGTGTCCCGGTCGACCATGCCGACGTAGCCACCGTTGATCGGCATTTCGACTTCAGCATCCGACGGCGCGATCATCCGGGCTGAACGGACCTTGGCAACCAACAATTCGGCCGGTATTTCAAATTGCTCAACGAGCCGCGGCGGAACCGCGCCACCGCACGGTTTGATGCGGCCCGCACGGTCAATCAGCATCACCGTGTGGCCTTGCCGGACCAAGTCATTGGCAGCCGTCGACCCCGAAGGTCCACCACCGACCACAACGCAATCAAATGTTTCAACGTCGGTCATTCTGCGTCTCCTTCAAGCCGGCATCTAGGACCGGGGCTATATTGCGGATAATGCCGCAGCCGACGAACGTGTTATTCGGCCGCTTGCAAGCGTGGACCGCCTGCAGTGACCGGCATTGCCTTTGATTTAATTGCGCTTTGCCCGAAGCGGCTGGCCTGCGGCGACAACCACGCGGCCACGACAAACACGATTGCCTGGATCAGGAATACGGCGGCATAGGCTGTACCGGGCGCCGCAAACAAGTAACGCGTGACGTCGGTCAGCGCGGCTCCTGCGAGCCCTCCGACCCCAGCGGCCATCGCTTGCGCTGCCCCCCACACACCCATCCGCACGCCTTCGCTACCGGGGCGGCCGCGTCCAGCCAGCGTCATCATCCATGCGATAGCAGCAATCGAGAACACGCCATTCGCGACGCCCAGGACAAACACGATCTGCGCCAGCGGCATCGGCGGGCCGATCAGCCCACACGCCGCCAGCGCAAGCATCGCGATCGCCGACCCGATACAGCCGCCACGCATCAGCAGCGTCAACGGCAGATGGTCCCGCAGCCGCGTCCCAGACGCGATCGCCAGTGCCAGCATGCCCGTAAACACACCCGCTTGAAGCGCACCCGACAACTTGGTCGATTGGCCAGGCGTATAACCAAACACGAACGCCGAGAACGGGTCGATCACGAGTTCTTCAGAAAAGAAACCGAGCATCGCCACGAACACAAAAAACGTCAGGCGCCGCGCGTCCCTGTCAGCCCACACTTCAGCGATAGCTTCTCGGAACGGCAATTTGTTGCGATCAGAGGCCGCCGCCGATACCCGCCAGCTGTCGCCCTCAAGGCCCCATACCGCGAGTGACGTTACAACAACGGCGAGCACAGCGACGATGCCTGCCACTTCGACGAGGCGAGCTGGCGAATAGGGCTCGAGGTTGCGTCCAACCACCGTCCCAGTGATCGCGAGCCCTGCAATCATCATCAGCCACACGATCGTTGCAGCGGGGCCTCGGCGTTCAGGTGCGGTCCGTTTGGCCAGCAGCACGAGCAGGCACGTGCCAGCTGCCCCCGTGCCCATCCCGACGAGTGCAAACGACACAGTCGCCAGGATCATGCCAAACCAAAACTGATGCGGAATGACAGTGGTTGCAACCGTCGCCCCAAATCCGCCGAGCGCGAGCACGGCCATGCCACCCACGATCCACGGCGTAACACGGGTCCCCGTGTCGGAGCTGTGGCCCCACTTCGGGCGCAGCACCTGGGCGACGTGATATAGCGCGGCAAGCAAACCCGGGATCACAGCAGGCAACGCCAACTCCACGACCATCACGCGGTTGATCGTCGAATTCTTAAGCACCAGAATCGCGCCAAGCGACATCATCACCAGACCCAATCGCGCAATCCCAACCCAGCCAAGCGGTTGCAGAAGCGACGTGGCGATGGTTTCGCCCGGGGCCGACGTAAAGTTTGAAGCGGAGTTTTGGATCATGTCCGGGTTCCTAACGCGCCGCGAGGTTGGCCAGCGCGAACGCCGCGACCAGCATGCCCAGCACGTAGAGGACAACCCCCGTGCCATTATACCAAGGTGCCCGACCGCGCGGATCGGCGATTAACGTTCGCATCAGCGCGATTTGCACCAGCAGGACAATCGTGACGCCACCTGCGTGCCAGGATTGCCCCCACGCGATCAGCAACAGCGCGACAATCACTTGCGGTATCGCCATCATGATGCACGCTACAGTGGCAGCCCGTTCGGGGCCGAGCTGGACCGGCAGCGAGCCAATCCCCATCCGGCGATCGCCCTCGATCGACTTGAAATCATTGAGCGTCATGATGCCGTGTGCACCAAGGCTGTAGAGCACAGCAATGGTCACGATCCGCCAATCAGGCGCCGCGCCAGCTAGCATCACAGCCGCTCCTGTCACCCACGCGAGGCCCTCGTAGCTAAGCCCACACGCAAGGTTGCCCCACCAGCCATTGAGCTTCAGCCGCACCGGCGGCGCGCTATAGGCCCACGCAAGAACGAGCCCAAGAGTGGCGGCCGCAAACACCACCGGGCCAAGCGTTGCAGCGACTGCCAGCGACAGTACCGTCCACAGGCACGCGATCGCCAAACCCCAGCGACCCGGGATCCGGCCCGACGGGATCGGGCGGTTAGGCTCGTTAATCGCGTCAACGTGACGATCATACCAATCGTTGACGGCTTGGCTCGTCGCGCAAACCAGCGGACCAGCCAGCAGCACACCAACGGTAATCGTACCCCAATGACCGGCCGTCGACTGTCCAGTCGACACGACACCACAGCCAAACGCCCACATGGGCGGAAACCAGGTCACTGGCTTCAATAATTCAAGAACGGCGGAGGGTTCGGGCCACGCGCGCCCAGTCGTTGGGGCATTGGCGGTGGCCAATCCTCTCTCAGCGGCGACGGGGGTGGGCTGCTCCATCATACCTGGAGCTTAGGGTTGACATCTCAAAGTGTCAAATGATGTTTACACCGCAGCCTGACAAAACAAAACCTGTCAACCGTGCGTGTCGTCGGTGCCCGCTGCCGACGGCATTGGCGGTGCGAATCCAATTGTGGAAAACAAGTGTCCGCGAATTACTTGCCGGCTCCCAGCTGTGAAACGGCTGTTCTGAACGGAGCTGTACAACGGATTTTTCTGAACCAAGTCGTGTAACGGCGATACTGACCCCAGTCGCGCAGCGGCTGTTTTTAACCGAGCCTTGCTGCAGCTGTTCGAATGGCGCCGGGACATCGAGGCTCAAAACGGAGCCTTAACGTCGGCGCCCCGCCCCCCTCGGTATGCAGTGTCAAAAACCCGCGTCGCGAAACTGCAGCAGATGCCGACAGCATGAGCCACCGCGCTAAAAATACTGCGCTATCGGGCGCCCGAAGCAGCGCTCAATCGCCCGCTTCGAGATCGCCAAGACCGTATTTGCGCAGTTTCACGTAGAGGCTCTGGCGGCTAAGGCCGAGCATGTCGGCAGCTGACGCGCGGTTATCGCTCGTCAGCTGGAGGGCTGCCTCAATACACAGCCGCTCGATGATATCGGTCGATTCCCGCACCAGCTCCTTGAGCGGCACCCGACCAACTAATTCCGTCAATTGCTCAACCGAACGCGTCGTCGTCCCGCTGCTAGCCGCACGCCGTTGTGCTGGCTTGATCAGGAAGCCGTATGCCGGCTTATCGCCATCGATTAGCGGCGTGCCGGTGATTTCAACGTCTTCTGCCAACCCGTTATCGCCGATCAGCCGGGTTGCGAAATTCCGCACCGTCCCGTGCTGCTTTAAATTCGCGATCAGCACGTTAAAGTCGATGCCGGGCTCCCCAATCAGCTTGTCGAGCGACAGCGTTCGAGCGCGCTCCTCGCTTGCGATCGCGGCGATCTCCAGGAACGACTCGTTTAGCGATAAAATCCGTCCCGACTCCGTCGTCACCACGATCGCGTCAGGCAGCTGTTCGGCAGTCCGCAGCAGACTGAGTTTTGAGCGGGACACAATTTGCGAATGGGTGTCAGGAGCGGCCGGCGTAAGCCGCAGCAAGAAGTAAGCATTGGCGTCCTGGCGGAACAAATAAGCCGCCATGATCATATCGTCTTTGGCGCCAAAAAGCTTGATCGCCACCTCATCGGCGCGTCCAGCAATCCTGACGGTATCAAGTAAGCCCTGCGCCGCAGCGACGCTTTGTTTGTCAAAAATTTCAACAACAGAACGGCCAGCCGCTCGCTTAAATCGCCGCGCCACGAGGGCTTCGGCAGCGGGGTTCATTTCGGCGATCTTCTGAGTTCCTGCCTCAACAATGATCGCCGCTTCCGGCGTCATCTGGAACAACAGCCGGTAGCGCGCCTCGCCCTGATTGAGCCGCGCGTATTCGCGTTCAAGCGCCTGTTGCGCCTCAACGAGCCGCTGTTGCAGCGTCGACATCGCCCGCAAATCGCGGCCAAGCGCGATTAGACGGCCATCGTCGCTGATCTGGATCGCACAATAACGAACTGGCAGATCGGGCCCGCGTGGCGAGGGATGGTTAACGTGGCGCCAACGCGTGGCGGCCGTTCCACCGGCTTCCGCCAGCAGATCTTCGACCTTGCCACGGCTCTCGCTCGTGACGGTGTCGATGAACGGCCGACCGATCCAGCTTTCCGCCACTTCATCGATAAGGTCATCGCTGCCCAACGCCAAATCGCGAATGACGCCTTTGGCATCGATCACGAGGGCGACGTCAGCGGAGGCGCCGATCAAGCGACCCGCACTTAACGCATCGAGCGCGTTCAGGGACTTTTTAGGCCACTTGAACTGGCAATTCGATTTGCGCGGTGCGAGCTGCATTGCCGTTCCGAAAAAACCTCTAGGTTTCATTGGATTTGGCTCAAGCCGGTTGGAGGTGACGCGAGATCGCAGCATCGACAGCTGCGACAGCTTCTGCCCCCGATGCCCCTGTGGCATCGGCGCCGACCGCGCTTGCACGTAGCGGATCGACGACGAAGGGCGGTCCCCCAACCGCAATCACGACATTTTTGTTCCGACTTGCGCGTCTGACCAGCGTCACGCACGCCGCGAGCTCCTGAAGCCGGTCATCGCGGCTCAAGCACAATCCGATCATGTCGTAAGATTCGGCACGGACCATATTGACCAATTCGGTCTCCGATACGGGTGGATAGCCTTCAACTTGCCAACCGGCACGAGCAAAGAACTCCTGCACAATCGTCGCGCCGAAGGTGTGTTGCTCGCCGGGCATCGGCAAAATTAGCGCGCGTCGTAATGCAAGTTTCGACACCGCCGTTGCTGCTGACCCACTACCCGACTGGCGCATTTGGCGGCTCAACGCACGCTGGATCTTTTGCAACCGAATCGTACCGACCGTCACATCTGAAAAATCGCACGCATCTTCGACCCAGAATTCGCCAAGCCGACGTGCGGCCGCCGACAACAGCTCTTCGTACACGACTTCAACCGTCATACCAGCTTGCAGCAGACCCTCGACGTACTGAAGGCTCGCTGCATCTTCCCGCGTAATCGACAGTCGAGCCAGCTCGCCAACCTGCTCGTAGGTCGGCCGCATCGCGGCTGGAACACCCGCAACGCTATCGAGCGCAAGCCGCAGTCGCGGAAGGATCTCGTCTTCGATCGTCCGCACGAGCCCAATGACACTGGCACCCAAACTCGATGTCAGCGGCAGATTACGGTCTTGGAGCGTGTCACGCTGGCTGGACGGGCTTGCCCGGAAGGCAGCTTCAATCGCGCGACCGGCATCGCGTGCCCGTTGAGTTCGCGTTTCATCGGCAAGCGTATGCAGGCCCGTAGACTGAGCGTGCTCACCCACCATGATGTCATCAGTCCGGGATTCGTCAGACCGCGTGTCATCGAAATCGGTCGCATCGTGTGCGTCCGATCGGCTGCCATTGACGGTGCCAACAGCGATATCATCGGGATTGAGGGTATTGCGCGAACGATTGCGGGTTGAGACGCCATTACGCTGGAGGGTCGCAGAGCCTCCAGTGAACTGGGCGCTCTGCTTGCCGCCAGTCGTTCGATCCGAACGCGGAGCCATCCAAACCTCGTTGCCCGCCGTGGTCGAAAAACCTAAGGCAGTGCATTTTAGCAAACGAGTGTCAGGAATGATTCACGATCGTAAGTATCCTGAGCGTCTCGTCGGCCCTGATAAGATCGCCGTCCGGTAGGCTTCTCTCAAAGCGACCGCGGCGCACCCCATCAACTCAGCATACTTTCTGCCGCATAGCAATCGTTCCATCCCCGAAAAACCGTCAGGTTGTCACATTTTCTCGACGCACCACCTGTAAACCGGCATTGACAGTCCAAATCTTGAGCACTACGGTTCTGACACTTGCAAGTGCTTGAGGCACGGCAATGGTCTGAGGGGAGTGAGTTGTCGATGACCGGATCCAACCGTCAACTCAACCCGACACATTATTCGGCTCAGCGAACGCGAGCTGACCAGTCAGGCCAGTTGCAACCCGCCCTTTACACCGCCGAGCAACGCGCCCGCCGCGACGCCACCGTCTGGACGCTCGTCCAAGGCATTCTGGCACCCATTCAGTTTTTGGTCTTCCTAATCTCGCTCGCGCTTGTCCTGCGATACCTTTGGACCGGTGAGGGCCTTGCGCTCGCGACAGCCTCTGTCGTCGTTAAGACGGCGTTCTTATTCCTCATCATGGTCACCGGCTCGATCTGGGAAAAGGTCGTGTTTGGCCGTTATCTGTTCGCGCCTGCCTTCTTCTGGGAAGACGCAGTGTCAATGCTTGTGATCGCGCTGCACACCGCCTACCTCTGGGCACTGTTGACAGCTGGCCTTGAGCCGCGCGCCCAGATGTGGCTCGCGCTCGCCGCCTACGCTGCCTACGTCGTCAATGCTGCGCAATTTATCTGGAAGCTGCGTTTGGCACGCTTGCAGGTCGTCGACGAACTCCTCACCGCCAGCCCCGTCTCGGTGGCCACATCCCGGGCCACACCATGACGGTCCTAGCACCCCCAGCACCAGCCGCAGCTCGACCCGTCCGACCCACGGGCCCATCGACCGCCCAGAGCGTCGGCTGCAACGATATCCCCGTCGTCCGCGAGCGCGGCCAGCGCGAGGTATTCTGCGGGCTGACTGGCATTGTCTGGCTCCACCGCAAGATCCAAGACGCATTTTTCCTCGTCGTCGGCTCGCGCACGTGCGCCCACCTCGTACAATCGGCCGCCGGCGTGATGATTTTCGCCGAGCCTCGCTTTGCAACCGCAATCATCGACGAGCGCGATCTGGCGGGCCTTGCCGACGTCGACGAAGAACTTGACCGCGTCGTCGGCCAGCTTCTCGACCGTCGGCCCGAGATCAAGCTTCTGTTTCTGGTCGGGTCTTGCCCGTCCGAAGTCATCAAGATCGACCTGAAGCGAGCAGCCGAACGGTTGTCACGGCTGAATCAGCCGCGCGTCCGCGTGCTTCATTATTCAGGCAGCGGCATCGAGACGACCTTTACCCAGGGCGAGGACGCATGCCTCGCCGCGCTGGTACCCGAAATGCCGACGCCGACCGAGACTGCTGACGTGGATGGCGGGCTTGCTGACAACGGGCTCGCTGACAACGGGCTCGCTGACAACGGGCTTGTGATCGTCGGTGCACTCGCCGATGTTGTCGAGGACCAGTTCCAGCGCATCTTCACTGAACTTGGCGTCGGACCCGTCCGCTTCCTGCCACCGCGCCGCGCCGGTGATCTTCCAGCCGTTGGTCCCGGCACGCGCTACATTCTAGCCCAGCCGTTTCTCGCTGACACCGCCCGCATGCTCGATGAGCGCGGCGCCGTCCGGATCGCAGCACCGTTCCCACTCGGCATCGAGGGTACGCGCGCTTGGATCGAAGCCGCCGCCGCCGCCGCCGACGTTCCAGCCGAAGCGGTCGCCCGCGTCACCGCTCCAGCCATCGCCCGCGCCGAACGCGCCATCGCGCACTACCGACCGATCCTCGAAGGCAAGCGCATCTTTTTCTTCCCCGATAGCCAGCTCGAAGTGCCGCTCGCCCGCTTCCTGTCTCGCGAACTCGGCATGATATTGACCGAAGTTGGCACACCCTACCTGCACCGCACCCACCTCGCCGACGAACTTGCGCTGCTGCCAGCTGGCGTGACGCTGTGCGAGGGCCAAGACGTCGAACGTCAACTCGACCGTTGTCGCGATGCAGCCCCTGATCTCGTCGTGTGCGGCCTTGGTCTCGCCAACCCGCTCGAAGCCGAAGGCATCACGACCAAATGGTCGATCGAGTTGCTGTTCACCCCGATCCAAGGCTTCGACCAAGCCGGTGACCTCGCCGAGCTGTTCGCCCGTCCCCTCAACCGTCGCACCCGGCTGGAGGTGTAGTCATGCAACTCACACTCTGGACCTACGAGGGCCCGCCCCACATTGGCGCTATGCGGATCGCAACGGCGATGGAGGGCGTCCATTACGTCCTTCATGCACCACAGGGCGATACGTATGCCGACCTGCTCTTCACCATGATCGAGCGGCGCAACAAGCGTCCACCGGTGACCTATACGACGTTCCAGGCGCGCGATCTGGGCGGCGACACCGCTGAGCTGTTCAAGACGGCGGCGCGCGAGGCCTATGAGCGCTTCAAGCCCGAAGCGATGCTGGTTGGCTCGTCGTGCACCGCAGAATTGATCCAAGACGATCCAGGCGGCCTTGCCGAAGCGCTCCACCTGCCGATCCCGGTTGTGCCGCTAGAGTTGCCAGCCTACCAAAAGAAAGAAAACTGGGGCGCGGCTGAAACCTTCTACCGCCTCGTGCGTGCGCTTTGTGCCCGCCAAGCGCCCAACCCGGGCACGTCCAACCCCGCAACGCCGCGTCCTGTTCGGCCAGCCGACCGCAAACCAACGTGCAACCTGCTTGGGCCAACAGCGCTCGGCTTCCGGCACCGCGACGACATCGTTGAAATCACGCGGCTTTTGACGAGCCTTGGAATCGACGTTTCCGTCGTCGCGCCGATGGGCGCCCGCGTGGCCGATATCGCCCGGCTGCCCGAGGCTGACTTCAACGTCGTACTCTACCCAGAAATCGCTGGCACGGCGGCCGCTTGGCTCGAGCGCACGTTCGGCCAGCCAACGATCAAGACCGTACCGATCGGCGTTGGCGCCACGCGCGATTTCATCGCCGAAGTCGTCCGCGTCGCCGCGATCGACCGAGATGTGGCGCAAGCCGTGCTCGATGACGCAACATCACGGCTCCCGTGGTATTCGCGTTCTGTCGACAGCACATACTTAACGGGCAAACGGGTCTTCATTTTTGGCGACGGTAGTCACGCTATCGCCGCCGCCCGCATCGCGGGTCAAGAGCTGGGCTTCGAGGTCGTAGGTCTCGGTACGTATTCTCGCGAGATGGCACGCGAGGTGCGGGATGCCGCTAAGGGACATGGTCTCGAAGCCCTGATTACAGACGACTACCTCGCGGTCGAAGCCGCGATCGCCGCGCTCCAGCCCGAACTCGTTCTCGGCACGCAAATGGAGCGCCACATCGCCAAGCGTCTTGGCATCCCGTGCGCCGTCATATCGGCACCGATTCACGTCCAGGATTTCCCCGCTCGCTACGCCCCGCAGATGGGGTTTGAGGGTGCCAACGTGATCTTCGACACGTGGGTCCACCCACTGATGATGGGGCTGGAAGAGCACCTCATCGGCATGTTCCGCGGCGACAACGAGTTCCACGATGGCGCGATGCCATCCCACCTTGGCCATGGGCACGTCGCAGCTCCAGCCAACGATGCTGCCATTCGTCCTCACTCCGTGACAGCCGCCAACACCAACGAGGTGCCGGCGATCGCCGAGTTCGCAACTGAGGCCGCGATCGCGTCGCCTGCTGCAAAAGCCGGTGCTGGGCCATTAGCCTGGGCCGCCGAAGCTGAAAAAGAGCTCGGCAAGATCCCATTTTTCGTCCGCGGCAAAGCCCGCCGCAACACCGAACGTTTCGCCGCCGAACACGACATCTCAACGATCACCCTAGAGACCCTCTATGACGCCAAAGCTCACTACAGTCGCTGACAGCGGCTGGGCCGGCGCCCGAGTCGGCGCCCGAGCCGGTCTGTTACAGGGCCCCACACAGGCCACATCAAAGGCCCCAGCTCATGGGGCGACTTCGGTCGGGGCAAACACAGTTCCCGTGCGCGTCGTCATCGTCACGATGGACACCCACCTAGCCAGCGCGCTTGATCGGGCTCGAGCCGAATTGCGCGCCGATATCCCTGGCCTCGAACTCACCATGCACGCCGCCTCCGAGTGGACCGGCAACGAGGTCGCGCTCGCCCGCTGCCGCGCCGACATCGCAACCGCCGACATCGTGATCGCCACGATGTTGTTCATGGAAGACCATTTCACGCCGATCTTGGACGACCTTGCCGCGCGACGCGACAAGTGTGATGCGCTCGTCTGCCTTTTGTCCGCCAAAGAGGTCGTTCGCCTTACGCGCATCGGCCGCTTCACGATGGACAAGGAAGCACGTGGCGCCTTAGCGTTCCTGAAGTCGTTGCGCGGCAACGCAAAAAAGCCCAGCAATTCTGGCAAGCATCAGATGGCGATGCTCCGGCGGCTCCCGCAAATCCTCCGGTTCATCCCAGGCACGGCGCAAGACGTGCGCGCCTATTTCCTCGCGCTTCAGTATTGGCTTGGCGGTTACGATGCCAACATCAGCAATCTCGTCCGCTTCCTCGTCGCCCGCTATGCCGACGGCCCGCGCAAAGCGTTGCGCACCACCGTTAAGGCCGCAGCCCCGGTCGAATATCCCGATACCGGCGTTTATCATCCGCGTCTGCCCGGCCGCGTTGGCACCGACGCCAACCTGCTCCCGCGCCCGATCAACGCGAGCGGCACCGTTGGCGTCATCGTCCTCCGCTCGTATTTGCTGGCCGGCAACGCTGCCCACTATGACGGCGTCATCGCCACCCTCGAAGCGCGCGGCCTAGCCGTCATCCCCGTATTCTCCAGCGGCCTTGATGTGCGGCCAGCGATTGAGGCTTACTTCCTCGACAACGGCGTCACCAAAATCGATACTCTCGTTTCGCTGACCGGATTTTCGCTGGTTGGCGGGCCTGCCTATAACGACAGCCAAGCGGCCCAAGAAACGCTCGCCCGGCTGGACGTCCCCTACATTGCAGCACACCCGGCCGAATTCCAGACGCTGGAACAGTGGCAGAGTTCCGACCGCGGGTTGCTCCCGGTCGAAGCGACGATGATGGTCGCAATCCCCGAACTCGACGGCGC
>JBBQNE010000021.1:0-30295 GCA_038329675.1 Hyphomicrobiales bacterium
AATCGACGATGGACGCATTCGGCCACGTTTGGACGCAAAGACAATTGCACGCGCGCTCATGGTCTTGGGTGATGGCGTATTTTGGCGGCGTGCGGTGGACCCAACCTTCGATGCAAAGGCGATGCTGCCCGTGATTGCGCACCTCGTTGCAACGCTACTTGAGGGGGATAGCCTCCCGTCTACGCCGCTAAAGGTTCAAAGCCATGAAGTCTAACGTCGTTGTCGTCATTGCTGCGCTCTGTATGGCCGCGGCGATCTGGTACGTCGCCCATCAGCCATCTCAAGTTCCTGCGTCAAACAATGCGCAGAGCAAGTCTGGGGTTGGGGACGCGTCCAAGGGGACGCCGACAGCGCCGCCAGCCGTGTCCGTTACAAAAGCTAATCTTGCTGACTTTATCGAGACGGTACTCGTTACGGGATCCATAGTTGCCCGGGACGAAATATTGATCGCGCCTGAAATTGAGAGCTTTCGCATCGTCGGGCTGAGCGCGGAGGAAGGCGATACTGTCAAAAAAGGTGACGTCCTCGCACGATTATCAAGCGCCACGCTGGATATGCAATTAGCGCAAAGTGAGGCCAACATCGCGCGCGCCGGTGCATCGATTGCCATTGCGCGAAGTGCGATTGTGCAAGCGGAAGCTGCCGAAAAAGAGGCCGAACAGGCGTTTGATCGCGCCCGTCCGCTGCGACAGTCAGGCACCATCTCGGAGGCGACGTTCGATCAACGGGACTCAGCGTCAAAGACGGCCAAAGCGCGGCTGGTTTCTTCTCGCGACAGTTTAAAAAGCGCCGAGGCCGATAAGGCGGCGCTTGAAGCGGCCCAACGCGAAATCGTTTGGCGAAAGGAGCGATCGGACATTCGCTCTCCCGTCGATGGCATCGTCAGCCGCCGCACGGCGCGAGTGGGTGCAGTTGCAACCGCGATCGGCGACCCGTTGTTCCGGATCATCGCTAAGGGCGAGGTCGAACTCGACGCTGAGATCGCTGAACGCGACCTCGGCCGTGTCAAGGATGGTCAGGAAGCCCTGATCAACATTACCGGTGTTGGCGAGGTGCGCGGCACTGTTCGACTTATTTCGAGCGAAGTTGAGCGCGCGACGCGGATCGGTCGGGCCAGGATCAGCCTCGGTGTCAACCCGGCAATAAAACTTGGCGCCTTCGGCCGGGGTAGCGTTGAGACCGCCCGCAGTCGCGGTATCGGCGTGCCGACGTCGGCCGTGGTGTTTGCTGCAGACGGCACGACCGTTCAAATTGTGAGCGACGGGAAAGTCAACACGCGAGCCGTGACGACGGGATTGGCGACGCAAACTTTGATCGAAATCGTCAAGGGTATCGCCGAGGGTGATACGGTTGTCGCGAAGGCTGGTAGTTTTTTGCGAGATGGGGATAGCGTCCGCCCCATTTTTGCGTCGACCAAACTGAGCAACGTAGCGCCGTAATTCGGCCCATTCGGAGCGACAGCACATGAGTACGACGACAAATATCTCGGGTTGGTCGATCCGCAAGCCGGTCCCCTCAATGGTGCTGTTTGCAGTGCTCTTGCTGCTCGGTGTAATGAGCTTCCGATCGCTCCCGGTAACGCGCTTTCCCAATATCGACATTCCCGTCATCACGGTCACCGTCACGCAATCGGGGGCCGCACCAGCCGAACTAGAAACGCAGGTCACGAAAGTTGTAGAGGATGCGCTTGCCAACATAACGGGCGTTAAAAAGCTGATTTCGACGCTGACTGACGGCGCGTCGACGACCGCGATTGAGTTCCGCATGGAGGTCAATCAGGACCGGGCGCTGAACGATGTGCGCGATGCGATTGCCAAAGTCAGGACCGATCTGCCGCGCAACATCGACGAACCCATCATTCAGCGGATCGATGTGGCAGGGCAGTCGATTGTTTCCTACGCTGCATCGGCTCCGGGCAAGACGCTTGAGGGTCTTTCGTGGCACGTTGATGATGTTATCAAGCGGCAATTGCAGGGATTAAAAGGGGTCGGGCGGGTTGAGCGCCAAGGCGGAGTGGTTCGCGAGATCCGCATCATTCTAGACCCCGCTCGACTGTTGGCGCTGGGCATTACGGCCAGTGCGGTTAACCAACAAGTTCGAGCAACGAACGTTGATCTCGGCGGCGGACGCGGCGAGGTCGGTGGGCAGGAGCAAACGATACGAACGCTTGCTGGCGCCCGTGAGGTCGAGCAGTTGGCGGAAACAAAGATCGTTATTCCCGGCGGGCGCGATGTTCGGCTGAAGGACATTGCCCGAATTGTCGATGGAAATACAGAGGCACGCGCGTTTGCTGCCCTTGATACGAGGCCTGTCGTAACGTTTGCAATTTTTAGGGCAAAGGGGGCGAGCGAGGTTTCGGTTGCCGACGCGGTCGAAAAGCAAGTTCAGGATTTGCGGGCGGCCTATCCCGATATTGAACTGACCAAAGTCGACGATAGCGTTGCTTATACGCGTGGCACCTACGAGAGCGCGAGGGTGTCGCTGCGCGAGGGCGCAGCACTTGCCGTGCTTGTCGTTTTTCTATTTTTGCGGGATTGGCGGGCGACCCTTATTGCGGCGGTCGCTCTGCCGCTTGCGGCGATCCCGACGTTTTGGGCCATGAGTGCAATGGGGTTCTCGTTGAACCTCGTCAGCCTCCTTGCAATCACGCTTGTGACGGGGGTGCTGGTCGATGACGCGATCGTCGAAATCGAAAACATCGTCCGTCACATGCGCATGGGAAAATCTGCCTATCGCGCTTCAATGGATGCGGCAGAGGAAATCGGGCTCGCCGTTATCGCCATTACGTTGACGATCGTTGCGATTTTTGCGCCCGTTTCGTTCATGGGCGGGATTGCTGGCCAATATTTCAAGCAGTTTGGACTGACAGTTGCTGTCGCAGTTCTTTTTTCGCTGCTGGTTGCGCGTTTGATTACGCCGATGATGGCGGCATACTTCATGCGCAATGTTGTTCACGCTGAAAAGCCTGACGGCGTCATTATGAGAAGCTATACGCAGTTTTTGAAACTAACGCTGAAGAACCGCTGGACGCGCTACGGAACGCTGATTGCCGGTGTTGCAATATTCATGGCCGCGATTCAGGCCACGGCGAAATTGCCGACCGGTTTCGTCCCCGATGAAGATCAATCGCGCCTCGTCGTCTCGACTGAATTGCCGCCCGGTGCGACAATTGACGATACGCGAGCCGTTACAGATCGCATGGTGATCAGCCTCAAGACCTTGCCCGAAGTCCGGCAAGTTCTCGTGATTGGCGGCAGTGGACCGCTGGGCGCACAGGAGGTCCGGCGCGCGACACTGATTATTCAGCTGGCACCTAAGGCTGAGCGCAAGCGTCCACAAAAGCAGATCGAGCCATTGGTATCTGATCTGCTTGCCGATATCCCTGACACGCGGTCTTGGTTCATTAACGAACGTGGGGAACGCAAGCTCAGTTTCTCAATCCTGTCCAAGGATGGACCAGCACTGACTGAGTTTGTCAGTCGTCTTGAGGGAGAATTGCGCAAGTTAGATGGCTTCAAAAATGTAGCTTCGATTGGTGCTGTTGACCGGCCGGAAATTCGGATCGTACCGCGCTACGATGATGCGGCAGCCGTAGGCGTAACGCCGGAGGCGATTGCAGATACGGTGCGTGTTGCGACGCTTGGCGATGTGGCCGCAAACCTAGCGAAGTTCAACGCGGGCGACCGGCTTGTGCCAATCCGCGTCCAAATCGAGGATAAGGCACGCAGCGATCTGAAGCTCATCGGACAACTCCGGGTGCTGTCGCAAAGCGGAAATGCGATCCCATTGTCGGCCGTTGCAAATGTTGAATTCGGCCGTGGGCCAAGTTCAATTGATCGCTTTTCACGACAACGGCGGGCTCAAATCGGCGCTGACCTGGTGCCGGGCCTTGCGCTAGGCGATGCACGCGCTCGTTTTGACAAAGCGATCAAAACGGTTGGGTTGCCTGCTGGCGTATCGCTAGAAGCATCGGGCGATGCAGAAATTCAAGACGAGGTGGCCAACGGGTTCATTACCGCGATGGGCACTGGGTTGATGATTGTGTTTGGCGTGCTCGTTTTGTTGTTTGGCAGCGTTTTCCAGCCGATCACGATCCTTTTGTCGCTCCCGTTGTCGTTTGGTGGGGTGGTGGCTGGGCTCATTGTCACGCAAAATCCGGTGAGTATGCCCGTCTATATTGGTTTGTTGATGTTGATGGGCATCGTCACGAAGAATGCCATTTTGCTCGTTGATTTCGCGGTCGAGGAAATCGCCCGTGGAACCGATCGGATCACTGCGTTGATCGAAGCGGGTCGTAAACGGGCGCGCCCGATCATCATGACGACGATTGCTATGGTGGCTGGGATGTTGCCCGCCGCTTACGCACTCGGCGAAGGCGGTGAGTTCCGGGCGCCGATGGCGATCGCTGTAATTGGAGGGCTGCTCGTTTCAACCGTGCTGTCTCTCGTATTCGTGCCATCATTTTTTACCGTCATGGATGATCTTGGCTGGGCGGCTGGTAAAGTATTCATGCCGTTGATTACCCAGCCAGATGAAGCTGCTGATGCGAGGGCTGAGCCACTCGCCGCGCCAGCGTCCATGACGACGTCGCCGCGACACGCTCTTGAGGTTGCGGACAACGCCGCGCGGCCGCACAAACCGTCTCTCCCACAAGCTGCCGAGTAAACTTTGGCAATCCCTATCCAGGGTGTTTTGGTGATCGAGCTTGTCGCCGATTACGTCGAGGCTTAGAGGGATTGGGGTGGGTCCATATCGTGGTCGTCGCTAGGGCGGCCACATACCTTGAGCTTAGAGGTCAACATGTTCGACGCTAAATCCTTGATTGAGATGATGGTTCGCGGCGCGGCGCCTCAGGCACAGAGATCGGCACCCAGCGAGGCGTCTGGTGGACTTGGGGATCTATTGGGCCAACTTGGACGGATGTTGCCACAACAAGGCGCGTCGCAGGGCGGAGCAGAGCCAACGGGTCGAGTGTCGGCCGATGCACGATCAGCCGGCCCGAACCTTGAAGATCTTCTCCGCCAAATGACCGGCGGCGCTGGTCAGCAATCCGACGCGCCGTCGTCGGACACCAGACGGCAACTCAACGAGCGGGATGCCGCGCCGTCGGCTGGTGGCATGGGCAGTCTCGGTGATATTCTGGGCAAGCTGCAAGAGCAGCTGGGACAGGGTGGACGGTCTGGGCCCGGCGCATCGCCCTCCGCTGCTGGCGGCGGTAATATCATGGATATTTTGGGCCAAGTGTTGGGTCAGGCGACCGCTGGCGTCAAAGACGGTGCGGGCAAAATCGGTGCTGCGACGGGTGCAAACGATGCTCTTGGCCGGATGACTGGCGGCGTGGGCGTCGACGACATGATGGCAAAACTAAAAGACCTGATGGCGCAAAACCAGTTTGGTGCAGGGGCTGCTGCCGGTGGGCTTGGGGCGGTAATCCTCGGTACTCAGACCGGCCGCAGCGTGGCAGCAAGCGCTGCCAAAATCGGTGCACTGGCGCTTATCGGCGGTCTCGCGTTTAAGGCGTATCAGAACTATCAAACCGGTCGGCCGCTCATTTCTGCCGACCACGACATCGCGAGCGCTGCTCCAAACGGGAGCGGATTTGAGCCAGATGCCGTAACGAACGAGGCGGCCATTCTCTATATTCGCGCCATGATTGCAGCCGCATCGGCTGATGGTCGAGTTGATCAGGCCGAGATGACCGGGATCATGGGCAGCTTGAAGCAGGCAGGCTTCGACGCTGCAGCCGAGGAATTCCTCGCAAACGAACTCAATAATCCAGCCACGATCGACACACTCGTGGAGTCATGCGCAAGCGGCGAGCAAGCCGTTCAAGTGTATACGGCCGCGCGGATTGGTATTTCGCCCGACAGCCGCGCTGAGCAGGCATTTCTGGCAGAGTTGGCAAGCAAGCTTGGCATTGCTCCCGAACTTGCCGCCCACATCGACGCGGCCGCGCGGAACCACTCGTCTGTTTGATACGCGTTAGAACGGTGGCCGATAGATATCGGTCAGTTGGCGATCGTGCGGGTTGCACTGTTGGTTGCAGCCGTTGAGGGAGCTGGGTCGGCTCCCACAGCGCTTCGTGAGGCACTTCCTGGGCCGGTTTCTGGGCTGCGTGCGGATTGTTCTGGCTTAAAGAACACATCCACCCGCATGCCTGACAACAACGGCGGTTTGCCATCGAGGACGACGGTGACTTCCACGACTTCGATGTCGGTAGGTCGCCGCACGCCACGGGGCGGTATGCGAGGAGCGGCCATCGATTGAGATACCAGCTTCACGACGCCGTTGAATTCTTTGTCTGGGAACGCGTCGGCTCGGATGATTGCCCGGAGGCCGACCTTCACCTTCGGCGCATCGCGTTCTTCGACCTCAGCTTTCACGCGTAGGGCTGACAGATCACCCATGACGACCAAAGGGGCTTCTGGCGACGGCGCGGCGAGCTCACCGCATTTGACGTAAACACCAAGTACGGTCCCGTCGGTTGGGGCGCGAATCCTAGCTCGTTCAACGGCTGCTTCTGCGACGCTCAGTTCGCCTCGCGCCGTGGCCAGCGACGATTCCAATCTCGTTGCCAACGGCAAGCCGTCGCGGCTTTGGACGCGAAGCAAGTTTGCACGGCTGTTGGCCAATTGCTCCTTGGCGGCGGCGACTTGGAACCTAGCCTGATCAAGATCTGCGGTTGTGCCAGCGACGCGGGCGGCGAAGGCCTTCGCGTCCAGAGCAAGCCGTGCCCGATAAAGCGCGCGCTCTGCACTGGCGACGGAATCGTCGGCTTGGCGCCGCTCCAGGGCGAGGCCGGTAACTTTTTCCTCTTCGCGCTCGCGCTCGCGAACTTGGACCTCAGATATTGCAGCAGATACGCGAGTTAAGAGGTCTTCTTCCTCTAAGCGGAGCAGCAGATCGCCCGCTTTGACGTCGTCGTTCGTCGTAACAGCAACGTCGGCCACACGGCCTGCAACTGGCGTTGAAATGACAAGATTACCGTTGCGCGGTTCAACGCGTCCTGTGGCTGAGGCAGCCCATTGCGGTTTGGCGGGTGCGGCGGGGGCCAAGGCAGGTGGTTCATTTCCGCCAGATTGGGTCGTTTGGGTCCGCGCTGGCTCAACGAAGAGCGCGACCATTACAACCGCTGTTGTCGCAATCGCGAACAGCGAACCTGAGTTCAAGCTACGCATTAACCTGCTACCTTTCACATCCTATCGTCACTCAACATCGCTGCGAAAGACAAGGCAGCGTTTTGCGTCATAATTCTGTTTTGAATTAACGTGTTCGTGCGCGGCGCGCTGCCCGTCCCCGATTTCGATTGCGCCGTCGCTTACCGTTGCGGTCGAGTGCTTGGTCTTGCAGTTGGACAACCTCAGGTGTTGAGGCGCTTTGGGCAATCGGGGTACGCTTGTCTTCTTTGACAATTCGACCATCTTCGATGTGGATGACCCTGTCGGCGTAAGCCAGGGTCCGCGGGTCATGGGTGACAACCAGAATTGACCGGTTCTGCTGGCGAGCAATGTCGGCGAGTAATCGCATGACGCCATGTCCATTGACGCCATCTAAGGCGGCCGTCGGTTCATCAGCGAGCACAATGGATGGCTCTGTTGAGATCGCGCGCGCCACGGCGACCCGCTGTTTTTCGCCACCACTTAAATTCGCTGGATAGCTATTGAATTTGTGGCCAAGGCCAACGCTCGTCATGGCTGCTTTTGCTTGCTCGATCGCAGCTGAGCCTTTGACGCCTGCCACATCAAGCGCAATTCGCACATTCTCTAGGGCGGTCAGCGTTGGAAATAAGTTGTAGGATTGAAAGATGTAGCCGATGTGGTTTCGCCGCAGGGTCGCGAGCTGGTCGGGCGACAGGTCGGCTGTGTCGACGCCGGCAACGGCAACGGTTCCCGATGTTGGGGACAGGATGCAGCCGAGGATCGAAATGAGTGTCGTTTTGCCCGAGCCGGAGGGGCCCATCAGCAAGACGAGTTCACCGCGGTTGAGCGTGATATCAGCGCCCTTAACAGCGATGACCTTACCGGCGCCTTGGCCGAGCTCCTTTACAATGCCGCGCGCTTCGAGGACGGGGGTTTCGCTCATCGCGTGAATACCGTGACCGGGTCAATCTTCGTCACTTTAAAGATGGCGGAGACAGCAGAGATAGCGCACATGCCGACCGTCAACGCCAAGAGACCCACAGCTAGGCTCGGCGTCATCATGATAGGGAGCGCGCTGCCTTGCGCTGCATAGACGATCAACAAAGCAATCAACATTCCTAACGCGTAACCGAGCCCGGCACTCATGGCTGCTTGGGCAAGGATGACTTTATAAATGTACCCCGACGATGAGCCGAGTGCTCGCAGCGTGGCGAATTCGTTGATGTGGTCTTTCGTGCTCGAGTAGAGAGTTTGTGCGACTATCACGGTCCCGACAAGTGTTCCCAGCAGAGCGCCACCGATGAGCGCCGCACCTGCCCCGGTGTTAAAGAGCCATTGCGTTAGGCTGCGACCAAGGATTTCGTCTCGCGTCAAAACTTCTGCGGGAGCGACCCGCGGGGCCAATGCCGCTTTGACCGCGGCGGGATCAGCGCCCTCAACAAGCTTGACCAGGTGAAACGAAGTCGTCTGCTCTGGAGCGCCCATGAGCGCACGTGCACGGTCGATCGGTGCAAAGACGTATGGGGATTGCGTGAAGGACCGGATGCCTTTCGTTAACGCGCGAACGCGTACGCGGCCTTCTTGAATTTGGGCGGTGCTATTCATGCCCGCGATGCCAAGTTCGGCAAGGTATGTCGTGTCGACAGCGATGCCGCCCGGCGCCTTGATTTCAGCCCATGTGCCTTCAATGACGTTGAACGGAGCAAGGCCCTCGTCCTCGACATCGGCGCCAACGAGCACGACGCGTGTCGATCCGCCCTCGGGCTTACGCCACTCGGCGAATGTGGAGAGAACGGGTGCTACCGATTTAACACCGGGTGTTATGAGCGCCTGATGGCGTTCCTTGTTGGTCAGAAGTGTGCCGCCATCCTCAAAGGATTTCGCACCGTATGCCGTGATCCATAGCTCGCCCTTGGCGTTATCGATGAGCGCCGTAATATCTCGGCTTGAGCCAATGTAGAGCCCGAGCTGAACGGCTACGAGCACAACGGAAAACAGAATGCCAATGAGCGTAACGGCGAGCCGTATCTTATCGTGACATAGATTGCGGAACGCCAACGTCAGGATCATTTGTCCGGTCCAAAGGTGCAGCGCACCGCGGCGGAGACATGCAGTGCCCGCGTGACGCAACAAGGAAGCCGCTGCCAATCGTGCGGAAGCGAGGCTGAAGCTCGTGTCCTAGCCCGGGAGCTAGGGGTAAGGAAGCTTAACATTCATGGAGATGATGTCGCGGTCGACAAATTACAAACTTGGCCTTCGTGGAACAGCCGTGGCGTGAGCCCGTAGATCTGGAGTGTTCGAGGCTCGGACTCGTCTGCAGGTCGCACCATCTTGTCGGTTTCATGCCCGATTTATCGATTGACCGCTGCGTCCACGTTCACAAAAAAGCCAAGACGCATGTTATGTTTCATTGTTAACGCAACGGGAAAAGGTGACTCCTCGTGTCAAAACGTCGTGGCGCCGTTTGTGCCTCGTTCTCTGCCATCGCCTGCATTATGTTGCTTATGGCTGTAAGCCCTGCCTTGGCCCAATCAGCCCAGGCACCGTTGATCGGCGACAATCCGGCGCTGCCCGAGCTCGGGCTTTGGACCGACCATACTGGAACAGGCGTGGTCGAGATTCAGCCGTGCGGAGCAAAATTGTGCGGATCAATTGTTTGGCTGGAGCAGCCCGTTGATGCCAAGGGATCGCCAGTAACAGACACAAACAATCCAGAAGCGGGAAAAAAGAAGCGGCCCATTTGTGGGCTGCAGATTATTGGTAACCTCGTGCGTCAAGGCGACGGCAGTTGGGATAAGGGTTGGATTTATGACCCTAACACTGGCGAAACTTTCGACCTTGCCATCTCGATTAAATCCGCTGAACGGCTCACCGTGACGGGTTACTTAGGTCTGAAAATGCTCGGCGAGAAATTCGCTTGGTCACGCGTCCCGACCACACCGCCATTGACGCGGTGCGGGGCTCAAGCGGCGACGAAGAGGTAGGGCGGAACGCGCCCCCGTCCCTGTCTCCCGCCCCGCCCCGTTCCCTTGATCAGTTGCGTTTGGCGTACTTATCGAGGACTTTACGTGCTTTGTCGGTCGCCGCATCTGCGATCGCGGCATGCCCCTCAGCGGTTGGATGGAACGCGCCTGAATATGTCGCTGCGAGCATGACTTGGATAAAGCTGACAGCCTCTAGCTTCAGTGCACGCTGCATCACGCCAGCGGAGACGTGGAAGTTCCCGGTCATAAAGGCGTCGTTGGGTGTTCGAAACCACCTCTGGCGCGGTGCGTAAGCTTTATAATCGGCCGGGTTGTAGGGCGACCATTCGTCGTCGGTCTTTCGTGGGATGCGGAGGTCATCAGCCAAAGATAGCGCATTGTCGGTGTAGCCAGCACACAGGCCCCGACCAATAAAATTCTGACGGTGCGCGTCAGCGTATGTCCACCCGTAGCTTGCAGCGGCTTTTTTCATGATGCCGTTGAGAGCTTCGGCAACTTTCTCGCTCTCGCGTGCTTTTGCCTCCGACAACCGGAAGTCTGGAAAGACTTCCATCCCGGCTTGACCATCTGGGCAAACATTGCGGCCATTGTCCAGAAGGGACATGCCCGGGTAGGCTGTTAGTATCACGCGGTCACTTTCGCTCCATGGAATATGAAGGATGTTGTGCGTTGCGCGCTTCAACGACTTGTACCGTGCCTCGACATTTCCAAACCGCGCGCGTGCGTCTTTGGGCTCGAACACTTGGCCAATCCAGCCGCCAAGGCTTTTGAGAAGGGACTGATCCGCAAGCACCGCGTTGGCCACAAGTCTGGCGAACCCGATGTCGTTTCCACCGATCGATACGAGCATGAGGTCGATTTTTCGCGCGTTCTCTCGGTCGCATTTGCGCAGCACAAGGCCGCCCTGGAGTTCCGGGATGCGGCCGTCGATATGATAGGCCTCGGGCAAATCTTGCAATGGCGCTTCGCGGTCGCCACATTGGACTTCGGAAAGCGCTGATACCTGGGACAACTCAGGCGGCTGCGGTACCCATTCGTTGCCTTTGTAGCGGAGGAACATGCCCGCTACGACTTCGGCCCCAGAGCAAGCTAGGCCGGCAAACGTTACGGCTCGGTGCGGGTCTTCGATGGCCAATTGGAGCGCCGTTCGAAGTTGGTTTGAATACAGCGAGCGATGGCATGCTTGATCAAGCCAGCGTGCGTTTTCTTCGATAAAATCGTTGTCGCCAATCGATTGCCACGAGCCGATTCGAGCGGGAAGGCCCACGAGCGTCGTGCCGTTTTTATTAGGTTTTCCGTAGTCGGCGGTCCGTTCTCGCGAGAAACGTACTGGAATGTCGGGGTTGCCTTCGCCAGAACCAAAGCTATCTCCCACGCCGACAATGAACAGGTCTTTGACTTGGACATTTGCGATCGCGGGTTCGCTACCGCCGAAGTCTACTTCTACGATCGCGCCTTCTGGAAATGGAATTTCGAGTTTAATCGGCTCCGCGCACGACTGTATTTGCTTCATGGTCCGGCCTTCGCCGCGCGGTTTTGCCGTCCACTTGCATTCGATCGTCGTGGGCGCGTCGTTGAAGCTCGAGAGGCTTGCAACAACGACGTGCGAAGCTGGCTCGACGTAGGGGGTTCTACTGGAGGGGCAGACGTACCGGTTGCGCGTCCAGTCCCAGCACGTTCGCCGGTACATGGGCGCTGCCCAGCCTTCTTCTGTGCGTGCACCAAGCGCGCGTTCCGCCGACAGTATCGGCGTGCGTCGCTCTTCAGGGCTCAAAGCTAGCCATGTAGCCCGATGGATTTCCGTGTCGGCAGGTTCGTTGAAAAACCGGAAGGGGTTTTCGAGGCGCCAACTAATTTCTGGAGCGGCCGTGACACTCTCGTTGGTTGGGTTCGGGGCTGCGAACGACGTTGAGACCGGTGTCAAAAAGACAACGGCAGATATAGCCGCTGCGAGGTGTCGACGGCCGGTCCGTTCCATCGTCATGGCTTTCGTCTCCGTATGATTTGCCGTCATCCCCGCTCGGCATCGGATTGCGAACGACCATAGCAAGACTGACTGGCTGCCCGGTGTTGTCGACGTTTGAGACCACCGTGTGTCAGCTAAAGGCGCTCGAGGTGGTAGACCCAAGATAGTCGGCAAATGCGGGTCAGCGGCGAGATTTCGGCGAGCTGGCGGCGTAGGTCGTGTGACTTTATCGTCACGGCTGCGAGGTAGTGGGGCACGAGGCAAACGGGTAAGCACGCAAGGCGTTCGGCTGACGTGGCGCTGCGCCATTGCTGCTTCAAAGCAAGATACGTCGAGCCAATCTCGCCGCAACGCAATCGCACCATGTCCGCGAGCGCTTCGTCGGTTGATGGTGGTGCTCCTGGGAAAGGAGAGCGACCGCGTGCCAAATATGCAGCCGATTTGCGCAGCAGTATCAAGCGGCCATAGGTTCGTGCAGCGGTGGTGACTAGGGCACGAGGTTGCTGGTCGCAGTTGGGGTTGATCAATCGCAGTGCGGTCAAAAAATGAAAGCCGACCGTGGCATCCAGATAGCCGTCTAGTCCTGCTTCTCCGGGGAGCGGATCGGCGTAGAGGTCGAGAACACGGGCGTCGAGCGCCCGATCAAAGTCATCGTAGGGCAAGCCATGCGCGCGGGCTACGTCGATAAGATGATCGGCCACTGGGCTGCCGGATCGCGCACTTGTATCGATCCCCGACCGTAGTGTGTCGCGCCACCATTGCAGCTTTATTTCGGCTAAGGCTGGTTCGCTGACAGTTAAGACGATCCGATCGATTTCACCTGAGAATGCGGCCAGTCCTATCAACGCCGATTGAGCGCTGCGTGGTGCGAGCAGGGCTGAGAGATAAAGATCGGAAGCGTGCGTTCGCGCCGCAGCTCTTGCCTCGTCAGGGATCGAGATCGTCGATTTTGACGTCACCAGTGATGCCTGGAGCAAACGAGACTATGGTGGCCACGGTGGTTATCGAGGCTGGACGTGCGCGCATCGTCTAAGCTGCGAACTACGCGATCAGCCATGGGCCGACGCAATCATGGCAAACGTGACTGGACCTGCCAGCAGCAAGTTCATTCGCGCGTAGAACCGAACGGTCTCACGTGCTTCCGCCTTGCTCGCTGCATCGGTCATTCCAGTGTCGAGGACAATTCGCAGCGAAGGAGAGATCCGCGCGTGAACGAAGGCTAGCATTGCCAACCCGCCAATACTGCCAAGCCACATCCACAAGGCATGTTGAGGTGCGCGCGATAGATAGCCGACTGCTATTAATAGGATTGCACCGGTGACGATGGTGACGTTGCCGGCGTGCCGAAAGGTTTCAGCGGTCCGGGGCACAATATGGCGCATGATTGCGGCGCCGTCGGCCTCAGAGGCGCTGCTTAAAGCGTTGAATTGGATAACGTTTACGAAAACAATTAGGCCGACCCAGACCATCGATGAAACGATGTGTAGCCAGCGTACGATCAAGCCCGATGCGTCCGATAGGTCGAGGTGTCCACCGAGTATGCTCGAGGCGAGTAAAGCCAGAATGGCAACTGCGCCAGCGGCGATGGTGGTCGTTGGCGACTTCAGTAGCTCTGCGAACATGGTGGCTTGTTAGTTTCGATTTTTGGACGCGCGTTACGCGCTTGGTTGCAATGACCCCAGGCGGTCCATCGTTAGGGCTCGGCCGACGAGACAGTTTGTTGCACGCTATAGAATGAGCAGCGGCAGGTCCACCGGATTAGGGCCGCCAGAGGCTGTAAGAGCTCCTCGATCACGCGACGAGGATCAGCGCTGCGCCGACCGGTCGCTGTTCGCCAAGGAGAATGTTATACGTGCGGCACGCTGCACCAGTCGTCATAACGTCCACCGTAATGCCAGCGTCAGCCAATTGGCGCTGGACACTGTGATGCAAGCCCATTGGCTCTCGACCAGTGCCGAGCAAGAGGTGCTGGAATTCAGTTCGAGGCTCGGTCAAGACCCGCTCGAAGGCTGCAATTGTTATGGCGTAGGGTGATTCCACGTCCCAGGCCCAAACGCCCGACGGCAAAGCGATTAACGACCCTCGATGGCTCATGCCAGCGAAACGAAAGCCGCCGTTGCCGTAGGCGTCGAATGGAGCGCGCCCGGGAAAGTGGCCGCTTAAGGTTCGAAGTGATGTCGGTGGCGCCGTCATGGTGCTGCGGTAGCGTTTAGGATTGTGGAGTTCAAGCTCGATGTCGCAGACGGGATTGTCACTAGAGCAACGCGTATTGCCCTCCAGCTAAAACGGGCGGACGGAACAGGTCCGTTCGGAGGGGGGCGCGGGTATTGTTGAGGCCCAATCGTCGGGTGGCCAATCGAAATCGCGTCGCGATCATTGCGGCGTAGGGGCCCGTTCCGGTTTGACGCGTGCCGAACGTGGGCGTGTAATCCTTCCCGCCATGCATTTGCTGCAGAAGCGATAACACGCGGGCGGCACTATCAGGCCGGTGTTCTTGCAGCCACTCGCGAAACAACGTCTTGAGCTCGAGTGGTAATCGCAGGGTCACGTAGCCAGCTTGCTGAGCGCCAGCCTCTTTTGCGGCGGTTAGGATCGCTTCGATTTCTGGATCGGTCAGCCCCGGTATGACGGGTGCCGTCATGACAACGGTTGGAATGCCAGCTGCTGCCAGTTCGCGGATGGCGCCGATCCGGCGCGCCGGGGTTGCGGCGCGCGGTTCAAGGGCGCGAGCGAGCCTTGGATCGAGGGTTGTGATGGACAGCGCCACCTTGACCAAACCCCGGGCCGCCATCGACGCAAGAATGTCGATATCACGAATAACGTTGGCGGATTTTGTGACGATACCGACGGGGTGGTTTACGCGGTCGAGAACCTCCAGGATGGAGCGCGTTACGCGATAGTCACGCTCGGTCGGCTGGTAGGGGTCGGTGACGGCACCCAGGGCTATTGTTTTTGGCACGTAGCCGGGCGCAGCGAGTTCTTTTTCCAGCAACTCGGCTGCGTTTATTTTGGCGAAGATCTTGGTCTCGAAATCGAGACCTGGCGACAGCCCGAGATAGGCATGGGTTGGCCGTGCGTAGCAATAAATGCAGCCGTGCTCGCACCCGCGGTAGGGGTTGATCGATTGATCAAAAGAGATGTCGGGGCTGTCGTTTCGAGCGATGATTGTGCGCGCCATCTCAGCCGTGACGGATGTGGTCCATACTGGCATCGCTTGCAAACCGTTCCAGCCATCATCGGCTTCGAAGCGAGCTTGGGCTTCGTAGCGTCCGCTCGCGTTAGAGGCCGCGCCTCGGCCTCGACGACGCTGCGCGGCGACCGAGATGGGCGTTGACGTGGGTTCGTCGTTCATCGGATCGCGGGGTCAAGTGATGCTTTGGTGATGTATTGGCTACAACATTAGCATGAACGTTCAAAGAACAAAATACGCTCCATTGCGAAAAGGCGGCCGTTGTGGCACACAATCGGGATGATCTCTGTCGTAATCTCCACCCGCAATCACGGTGCCGTCCTTCCTGAAACGCTGGCAGCCCTGGTGCCTGCCGCGCTCGACGGGATGGTCCGTGAGGTCATTGTTGCCGACGGCGGATCGGTCGACGCCACCAGGCTGATTGCCGATGGGTTTGGTGCCGATGTGCTGGAATTGGCAGATGCCTGCCCGGCGGCGCGCCTGAACGCTGGCGCGCAGGCGGCAAAGTGCGCATGGGTTTTGTTTGTGCCACCTGTGGCTCGTTTAAGACCGGGGTTTGAAAAGGAAGTCGCTCTTTTCGCACAAACGTCGCGGCAGCCCGCCGCCCGGCTGCACGTTCACGAGCCGACGTTCGTACTGCGCGCTAAATTGCAATTGCAGCGATTGCTCA
Organism: Hyphomicrobiales bacterium; assembly: GCA_038329675.1. Taxonomy (GTDB): domain Bacteria; phylum Pseudomonadota; class Alphaproteobacteria; order Rhizobiales; family Hyphomicrobiaceae; genus JANXVY01. Next base: position 15,950 of record JBBQNE010000021.1, read on the forward strand.
GTAGCGCCATTTCCGACCGTGATTGCTTGTTGGTAAGGCGTGCGGTGATCACGCGGGCTGGCAGCGGCTTTAAGTCTGCACCCGGCGGCCGAGCATCCTTGCATATTGTCGGCGGTGCACGTGCGTTAACGTCGGTCGCTGAAATTGCAGTGGAACCGTCGGACGGGCATGCTTGGTTATGGGTCCGCCGGACAGCCGGGGCTGGCACATCGGTGACACAAACGTCTGCCAACTAACGGGCATCAAACATCCCAGGGCTGCGCTATTCAGTGCAGTCATTGTCGTCTGCTAGGAAATTCGAGCATGGTTTCTCTCACCCGTAGGTCTGCTGTTATTGGTGGTGTTGGTGCTGCTGCAGCCTTCGGGCTCGATGGTCCGATTGCATTCTACAGTCCAGCTGTCGCCAAAGAACCTACAGACTGGAAGCCGTTCCATTCCTTCAAGATCGGCGAAATCGAAGTGACGACGATCTACGACGGCTTCAATAAGCGGCCACTTGATGGCGGCTTCATCAAGAACGCGTCAGTCGAAGATGCGAAAGCGGCGCTCAAGTCGGCTGGACAGGATGAGGACGCGGTCTACATTCCGTTCACGGTTACGGTTGTCAAAACAGGTGGGAAAACCATTATGTTTGACGCGAGTACCGGCGGTCAGCTCGCGGCGACGGCTGGATTGTTTGACAAAAACCTCAAGGCAGCTGGCATCGATCCAGCAAAGATCGACATCGTGCTCGTGACGCATTTTCACCCCGACCACATCTTTGGATTGATGACGAAGGGCGAGAACGCGCAGGTTTATCCTAACGCACAGATCATTGTGCCACGCGCCGAACTGGCGTTTTGGAATGACCCGGCTGTGTTCACGACATTGCCCGAGGGGGCTCACGGCTTAGCCAAACGCATTCAAGCGACGCTTCCGACGTGGAAAAACGTAACGCAGGTCGATGGTGAGACCGAGGTCGCGCCGGGTGTGCGTTCCATCCCGGCTTTTGGCCATACGCCAGGGCATACCGTTTACGCGCTCGGATCGGGCGACAAACAACTCATGGTGCTCTCGGACACGGCCAACGTGCCCGCCCTCTTCGTTCGCAATCCGGGCTGGCATGTCGCTTTCGATCGCGATCCGGTGGCCGCGGAGGCAAACCGGCGTAAACTGTTCGATCGGGCCATTGCCGATAAAGCGATTATTACCGGATATCATTTCGGGATGCCGGGCGCGGGGACGATCGAAAAGGATGGCGCCGGCTACGCATTCGTTCCAGTCGGATGAATGGCAAGGCATAGCGTGGTTACGCTAAGCATCGTGGTAGCGACACTTGCTTGTGGTCCAACACGATCGCACCGCGACATCACCGCGCCGCGACATGATTGCGACACGGTGTCTGTAATCGACATTTCCCGGTTTCCGGACTTAACGCGATTCAGTCATAAGGGTCCGCGATGACATGAGACTGATTTCAGAAGGTGAGCCCGTGAGCCCTCCGCGCCTTAAAACATTGCCACGGCCGCCCCATAAACCAACCCCAAAACGAGCGGACGTGCGAAAGCGTGGCCCGTCCTTTGCGTCCTTGATTGACGACGAGGTTGCAAATATCCTGGTGGAGAGTGATCAGCTTTTGCGGCGGTGCTCTTCAAGACGCGGCATGATTTCAACGAAGTTACACGGCCGGTGACGGTTATCGAACTGCCATCGCAGGATGCCGGACCATGCATCGCGGCAGGCTCCAGGCGAGCCGGGCAGACAGAAAATATAGGTGCCGCGCGTCAGACCTGCACAAGCCCTAGACTGGATCGTTGATGTTTCGATTTTTTGGTACGACTGCATGTGAAAGACGATCGAAAACCCATCAATTGTCTTCTCAAAGAGCGGCATCAACGCTTCGGGTGTCACATCCCGACCAGTGAAACCGGTTCCTCCAGTTGAGATAACGACGTCGATTGCGGGATCATCGATCCAGCGTTCCACGGTCGTTCGAATTTCAAAGATGTCATCGCGAACAATCGCGCGGGCCGCGAGTTCGTGGTTGTCATCTGCGATGAGGGCGACCAGGACGTTGCCGGATTTATCATCGGCGAGCTGTCGCGTGTCGGAAACGGTCAGAACGGCTATTCGAACAGGGACGAACGGACGGCTCTCGTCGATGCGGGGCATGCCGATGCTCAAACTTAGGTGATATGACTGCCGATGGGCGCAACGACGTAGACCACGTCCATCGGCGGCGTCAAAGGCCTGTGCGTGGCGATCGGTTCGCGCCAGCGTTTATCGCAGTTTTGCTGGTTTCGGCAAAGCTTTGGATAATCTGCTCGAGGTGAGCATCGCCTCGCGAACTTCAACCGTCGATGGTTTGAATGTCATCGCCGTTTTGAGCCAAGTTCGTTCGATCCCATTGCTGGCGACGTTTGCCGTTTGATTTGATGGTGAGCCTGGACTGCTCGACGACCTTTGCGGATAAATTGCCGCCACGGTTGTCGGCGACTTCGATCCGGTGGACCCCGTCATCGCCGCTATTTGGGTGCCTGCGGCTGATAGCGACGAGAACGATCCGACCGGGCCAGCGACTTTGGCGTAGCGCCGATTGCGGCTGTAGGTCGCCTCGCTTTGCGTTGGCGCGGAGACGATCTGGACCTCAAGTTTCGCTACACCTCGTTTGCGGAAGCCAAGCGCATCGGCTGCGCCACGCGAGACGTCCAGAGTTCGTTTGCCCCAGTACGGCCCAGCATTGTTAATGCGCAAGATGGCCGTGCGGCCGTTGCCTGGGTTGCGAACCAGGATGACCGTTCCATTAGGCAGGATCGGGCTTGCCGCGTTGTCAGCGCGGCTTGCGTTAAACGGTTCGCCAGACGACGTTAGGCCACACGGATTGAAACGGTCGGACGAACAGTTATCGTAGAACGAAGTTTGCAGCGAGATGGGGCGACCCACGCGAGCTTTCGTTTCATTTAGGGTGAGCACCCGATGGCAGGTTCCTAAGAAGCAGTATGTTTTTCCTGGTGTTTTAGCCTGCGCAATCTGCGGTACGGCGGCTGACAATAGAGCAACGACAAGCGTCGCGCCGACGAGGCGCGTGACCCAATGATGCATGAGCATGCGGGTTCCATGGCTTATGGACACACGTCAGCTGTCACCTGACGCGATCCTGTTCCCGTACCGATCCGCACTCCCTGGGCGCCCAGGCCGATCGGTTCGTGTTCCCGTGCTCTGGACGTATGCCAGCATGCGTCCAGCGGGATTGCTGCATAGCAGCGACGGCGCCTTAAGGTTAACAACCAGCCCGATGCCGAAAAGGGAACCCCACGATCGCAGTTATGGTTAACGGTGCTTTTGTGGAAAGACTGTTTTTCCAACATTTGTTAGATCAACCGGCTTTTTTCGAGCTTGGAAGTGAGTTGATCGGTCGCAAGTTGGAGCAGGGAGTCGTCGGCCGATCGCAGAACGAGTTCGGTTGAAAGGTGGCCGTTTTGATCTCGTTGGGGGTAGCTTCCCATCGCGACTTGGCTGAATTCGAGCTGGTGCACCCGCAACAGTTCGGCGATCTCGCCTTCTGGGTGGGCAACTTTGATCGAGCGGCTGCGGATGGGTGGTGCGCGATTGAGATGTCGGGAGGCGTCTTCGAGCATCGCTCGCATGATCGTGGGGACGCCAGCCATCACGATGACGTTGGCGATCATGAAGCCCGGCGCGGCTGAGATGGGGTTAGCGATGAGCGTCGCGCCAGCGGGTATCCGGGCCATGCGGAGGCGCGCTGGCGTCAAGTCTACGCCGCGACGGTCGTAATGAGGTTTCATGATCGCGACGGCGCGCGGGTCCACGTCGATTGAAACTTCGAAGGCTTTCGCGATGCAGTCTGCGGTAATGTCATCGTGGGTTGGGCCGATGCCGCCAGTTGTAAACACGTAGCTGTAACGGTGCCGCAGTGCGTTGATGGCATCGATGATCATCAATTCGTCATCGGGGACGACCCGAACTTCGGTGAGATCGATGCCGATGGTCGTTAGGTGGTCGGCAATCCACCCGATGTTTTGATCTTTAGTGCGGCCAGACAGTATTTCATCGCCGATCACGAGGATGGCGGCCGAGATGCGGGCTTGGGGGGATTGGCTCATGTCGTCATCCTCATGATGCCGAACACGCAGGTGCGCCATCGGCATCGGTATCGGCAAAATTTGATTGCAGGACCGATAGCCCGGCGACATACTTCGCGGCCATGCGATTTTCATCCGAACTTGTCCGCGGGCGGCTTGCTAAGCGCTACAAGCGGTTTTTGGCCGATGTGACTTTGGATGTCGGCGGTGAGCAGATCACGGCGTCGGTCCCCAATACCGGGTCAATGATGGGGCTGTCCAATCCGGGGCTCTACGTCTGGTTGTCGACCAATGACAGCCCGACCCGGAAGTATCGCCACACGCTTGAACTTGTGGAGCTGACCTCGGCAGATGGTCACGGCGCGGCTGTCGCGTCGATGGTGGGGATCAACACGGGCAGCCCAAATAAGATCGTGCGGGAGGCGATTGAAGCTGGGCTTATCAAACCGCTGATCGGGTATGCCTCGTTGCGCAACGAAGTGCGATATGGCGTCAATTCGCGGATCGATATCCTGCTGGAGGATAGCAAGCTTGGGGCGTGCTATGTCGAGATCAAGAATGTGCACCTGTCGCGGGTATCTGGCCTTGCGGAATTTCCAGACAGCGTCACCGAGCGGGGCGCCAAACACCTCGTTGAGCTGGGCGATATGGTTGAGGCTGGTCATCGCGCCGTCATGGTCTACCTGATCCAACGCGCAGACTGTGAGCGACTGTCGATGGCTGCCGATATTGACCCAGCTTATGCGAGCGCGCTTGTGGCGGCACGACAGCGCGGCGTTGAAGTGATCGCGTGCTGCTGTGCGGTGTCGACGCAGTCAATTGAGTTTGACCGCACCATCGATATCGTCGCTTGAGCGTATCGCCCGATAGATTAGGCCTTTGCCAGCCGCGGATGGTGGTCCGTTGTCCCACCTTTGAGCGCTCGCGATCGGCCGTCTTAACTAGTTATTGCGCATAATTGGGTAGTTAACCTCGCATTACCTGTGCTGAACACCGGGCTGCCCAAAACCGGCCGCAAATCGACGCGGATTGCTCAGCTAAGGGCTGGTAAGATTGTGGGGCCCAATGGCTCGCGTACTCTGTAAGTTGGTGGGGGATTGATGTTGGGACGTCAATTTCGAAGATGTGTGCGCCCCATGATGCCGCTGGCGTGCGCTCTTCTCGCGGCTTGCGTGTCGCTTGGTTCGCTGGCGGCACACGCTGCACCTAAATCCCTCATGATCGTGGACGCGAATACCGGCGCTGTGCTGATCGATCAGGATGGCTCAGAGCCGCGATCGCCGGCGTCGTTGACGAAAATGATGACGCTTTACATGGCCTTCGAGGCGCTGGAACGGGGAAGCGCGACGCTCCGTACGCCGGTGCGAATTTCAGCGCGGGCGGCGAATGCGGCGCCCTCAAAGCTCGATCTCGACGTTGGCGACACGATCGCACTCGAAGATGCGATCAAGGCTCTGATTACCAAGTCGGCCAATGACGTGGCGATCGCGATTGCGGAGCATTTTGCTGGAACGGAGGACGCATTCGCGCGGTCCATGACGGCCAAAGCGCGCGAACTTGGTATGTCGGCGACGACATTCAAAAATGCCTCAGGGTTGCCAGACAGCGGGCAGATGACGACCGCGCGCGATATGGTGACGCTGTCGCTGCGCCTCTACGACACGTTTCCACGGCACTTTGGTTTGTTTCGAACGCGCTCGTTCGGCTACGGCGGCAAAACCTACAAGAACCACAACACGCTCATGATCAGCCTGCCGGGGGTTAACGGGATCAAGACGGGCTACACGAGCGCGTCGGGGTTCAACTTAGTCACGTCCTATGAGGCCGAGGGGCGGCATCTTATTGGCGCGATCTTTGGTGGTGATAGCGCAGCAGCGCGCAACGTCGCGATGCGTGTGGCGCTAACACGAAGTTTGTCTAAGGCCTCGACGTCTCGAACGCGTCGCCCGCTAATCGTGGCGTCATCACGGGTGAAGCCGCCTGTCAGCGAGCCAGCGCCGCAGCCGGCGGTGCGTGTGGCTCGATCAACCGCTGCCGAAGAGGCTCCAGATCCCGTCGCCCGGCCGATGGCGACAGCGGCCGCAGCACCGGCCGAGGCCCGTGTGGCTGACGCTGCGTTGCCACGGTCCGCTGCGGCGTCATCGACGCCGTCCGCAACTGTTGCACCGGTGCTTGGACCAGCGGTTCAAATTGCTAAGGTTCGTCCCGTCGACGTGGCACCTCTAACGGCGCAATCGACATCAACCGGGCCCGGCGTTGTGCCTCGATCCGAGGGTCGACAGGTTGCCGCCGCCTCACCCACATTTGAACTTCCACCGTTGGCTGCAGGCTATGCGGCTTCGATCATTCGGCCAGTACCGCCACCCCAGCCAGTGGCGCCTGCCGCCCCGACCGAAACGCGTTTGGCTGACGTTGCGCAAACCACAGGCGCGGACGTGGCGGCGACGCGTTCGCTACCACCAGCGCCAGCGCTCGCCCGACGGCCGTCATCGCTCAACCAGCAGCACGCATCGCTAACCGCCAGTCAACCACAACTAGCAGCCGAACCCCAGCCTGCCGCGGCGTGGCGCCTCAAAGGGCCGGTCGGCTCGGCGGCGGGCGCGCCACCCGCATCGCCAATCGCTACCGCCCGATCTGGCGGTTTCGACGTACAAATCGGTGCCGTGAACTCGCCTGAGGAAGCTGACCGATTGCTGGCCACTGCGCGGGCTCGCGGTGGGAACGCACTTGCCGGCCGCGCGCCAGTGCGCGTCCAGGTGTTGGTCAATGGAAAGACGCTGCATCGAGCGCGTTTCACGGGCTTTGACCAATTGGGCGCGGCTCAAGCTTGCGCTGAACTTGCGCGGCAACAGTTGTCGTGCGTCGTGATGCGAACCGAGTGATCGTGGTTGGGTAATGGCGGCAACGCGATGTGCCAACTCACGTCCGAGGCCTATCCTGGCGTTCGCGTTGGTGCAGCGACGGTGCTACCGATCCGGGCTAAAAATTCTATGGTTGGATCAAGCACGTTGGCGCGCCATCGCAGCGGGCGGGCGTAGGCGAGCATCACGCCGAGATGGCCAATGTCATATTCGCGGTGCCAGACTTTACCGCCGCGAGCCTCCAAGACCGAGCGAAGTTCTGTGGAGGCGTTGGGCGTCACGATGGTATCTGCGCTGCCGTGCATCAGCAGGACCGGCGGCGGCTTGCCCGGGTACCGGTTGGCGACAGCTGTGACCTGAGCGCGTTCTGGATTTGAAGCGGCGGACGCAAAAATCGCCGTTGTTGAAGGCCACGTCGTAGGGTCGAAAGCGTAGGGGCCCGCTAAGCCGATGAAGCCAGCTGGCTTTGCTGATCTGGGAGCAAAGCGCGCCCGATGGCTTGGATCGAACGTGAGTAAGCCGCCGATGTGGGCCCCGGCGGAATGTCCCATCACGACAATCGGTCGCGATCCGTTGGCGGCCATGTTGGCTGCCGTCCAACCATAGGCGCGGGCCGCGTCGTCGACGAATTCGGGGAATACGACCTCAGGATGCAGGCGGTAATCGGCAATCACCGTCGGGAAGCCTCGGCTGGCTAGCGCCGAGCCTAAGAAGGCATAAAGGCTGCGATCGCCTGTGGTCCATGCGCCGCCATAAAGAAATAGGACGACCGGCCGCCGCTGCCGGTCGCTGCGGCCCCGCGCTTCGGGTTCATAGACGTCCAGTTTATGCCGCCCATGCGGGCCGTAACTGACGTCGCTGCGGACCTTTACGCCGTCATCGGCGACCAACCGGCTCAGCGCTGCAAGCGGGGATTGACTTGTGAGCATAGGGGCAGAGCTTGCTCCATTTGCCTCGACGCGCACCGGCTGCGCAAGGCTAAAACATGTGGCGATGACAACGAGTTGGACGGTTGCGCGCATCGGCTCCCTCTGATGTCACTGACGTCGGCTTGCAGGGAGATACGGGCGAGGCTGCGTTACGTCTCACCTGGACGTGCTGCGCTTGGCCCAACCTCATGGAGGCCAGGAACGGGGGGCAAAACGGGGAGGCCAGGAACGGGGAGGCCAGGAACGGGGCGTGTTACTCACGAAACGAGGATGGGCGCTTTTTGAAGATACGCGGGATCGTCCCAGTGGCGAATGATGAAGGACGCGACATCGCCACGGGCAATCGAGCCCGATATTGGCGAAGCATTTATTGAGCCCGGCTCGCTAAGTATTGCTCGCCAACTGCCGCGGGGCTGATCGGTCAAGAAGCCCGGTCGAACGATTGTCCAGTTTAGGTTTGAGCGGCGAACGATCATCTCCTGGACGTCCTTGTCGTCGTAGATCCGCCTGAGCGAGGCTTCAAACGCTAAGCGGTAAAGCGGCCCCATTCGATCGCGGCTATCGCCCGCACCAAGGCCGGTGACGACGATCAGCCGATTGGGTCCGGTGCCGTCGCGGTACGTTCGCTCCATCTGATCGACGAGCACGCGCGTTGCCGTTGAAAACAACGATGTACCAGTTAAGAGCGTGGCGGGCGATAGCGCGACGCCGAGCGACTGGACGACGGCGTCAACGCCGACCAATGCTGGCCCAATGGCTGCCGCATTAAGTGCGTCGCCCGAGATTTTTTCGAGGAAGGCGTCCTCGATCTCGATTTTGGCAGCCGACCTTGAGAAGGCCCGGACAGCGTGACCCGCAGCCAGGGCAGCCTTGATGGTGGCAAGCCCAATCCCGCTCGATGCGCCGATGACTAGAAAACGGGCCAATGTCAGCTCCAGAGCTATGCGTTATTGAGATCAATACGAAATTGGCTACCCCGTTCGATCATGGGGGCGCAGTTACGGGGAAAACCGCATCGATCGCGCAAAGATTGCGCAACAGCTCACAACAGATCACAACAGCGCGCATTAATCGCATATCGGTGCGATGCGGCGCAATGTGAGCGGCCGTAGAAGGTCGCGTGTTGATACGCGGCGAGCGCTTCGGGAGGTAAAGTCAGCTCTGAGGGAGCGAAAAACGGTGTAGACTTCGGGCAAGCAAGGTTTGCTGGCTAGAGAATCGGTCATTGAAGGTGAGACCGTGCCGGGCGATTATTAATCGGCCCGGTTTCATGAGATCGGCGCTGAAGCTGTGGGATGGACACTTAAGCTCGTGTGGCTTCCAGCCCTTTGGTCCTTGAGCCGTGATGGGCGATAAGCCCAGTATAAGAATTATGATGGCCAACCGGCCACACCGTCAGGAGATGAGCCATATGAAACCCAATGCAATTCGACGGGCGGCGACGACATTTGTGATTGCCGCAAGCGTTGTACTGCTGCCGTCCGTGGGACACGCGACCGATCCGAAAACGGCTGCCGGGAAGCCAGCAGCGGCTGCAGCAGCGGCTCCCGTTACTAAGATACCGGTATGTGCGGCAAATCCGAATGGGCTCAATGTATCGCGTGTCGTTGAGATCGATACGACGGGCGGGCCGGGCTTTGGATTTGAGCACTACAAGGCCTACGACTTCCTGCAAAACAAGGAAGTCGTGTTGACGTTTGACGACGGTCCATGGCCTGGCACGACGAAGGCGGTTCTCGAAGCGCTGGCGAACCACTGCACGAAGGCGACGTTCTTCATTATCGGCAAAAATGCTCTCGATTACCCCGATATCTTGAAGCAGGTGGTCGCTGGCGGCCATACGATTGGAACGCACACGTTCCTGCATAAGGACGTGTCGAAGTTGTCAGCGGACAAGGCGAAGGAAGAGATCGAAAAAGGCATCTCGGCGACCAAGCTCGCAGCTGGCGTCGCGCCAGCGTCCTTCTTCCGCTATCCGTTCCTCAAGGACAGCGCTGAAACGGTTGCCTACCTTGGCAGCCGCAACATTGGAATGTTTTCAACGGACATCGACAGCTTTGATTTCAAGTTCAATCGCAATCCTGATCTGGTCGTAAAAACAGTGATGGAAAAGCTTGAGAAGAAGGGGAAGGGCATCGTGTTGATGCACGACTTCCACAAATCAACAGCCACATCGCTGCCTAAGCTGCTCACGGAGCTTAAGGATAAGGGCTACAAGATCGTCCACATTAAATCCAAGAGCGAGGTGGCGACGCTGGCCGACTTTGATGCGGATGTCGCCAAGGGGACCAAGGGGTTCACGACCGGCACGGGCACCGGCCAGCCGACGTCAAGTGTGATCAAGACGATCGCGGGCGATGGACCGCCGCAGTGAGCGATTGGGTCGCGCAGGCATGGATATGAGACGGCCTGGTCAACGACCGGGCCGTTTTATTGTGTGAGGCCTACTTGACCTTGATTCGATCGCGGACTTCGACGCGGGTTGAGGATGCGGGCGCGGGCTGGCGGCCGACGGCTTTGACGTTGGGGTTGGTCGTTTCGGGTTTTGACGTATCTGGTTCCGTGATGACGTAGTTTTTGGCTTCGGCCTCATAGCGAGCCTCAAACGCGCGCGTGCCCGCGGCCTTGATCACGAGCGGGCCAGATTGGCATGAGGACAGCGTGAGAGCCATCTTCGGGGCGATGTCGCGCGTTTTCCCAGCAAACATAATCGTGACCGGCTGGGCTGTCGGGTTCGACACCTGGAATTCGAACGAGAGAGATTGCGGGCGGCCGAATAACTGGACGAGGAGAAACTTTGGGTCTTTATCTAAGCTCCGCGCGATTGCGACGCCAATCTCGGTGACCTCAGGCGTCATGATGTTGCGGGCGTGACCTGGCGAGTTTAGCCAGCCCTCCATGGCCGAAACCGCCAGCTCGCGGCTGGCAAAACCACGGCTCGACTGGTGCATGGCCAAGTTTTCCGCGACGGTGCAGGCGTCATATCCCGACTTTTCGATGCGGGCCGACATGGTCGTGCCGTCAGCTTCGTGGCTGAACACGTTGGTGCGGGCGAGGACCTCCGCGTAAGCTTTGGCTGCGGCTGTAAGTTGTGGGGAGACCGTGACGCGACCGAGTTTGACCTCGGCGCGTTTGGCGTTCGTAATCTCGACAATTGCAGCGGAGACGGCGGGGAGATCGGGCAACGTGGTCATGGTTGGGAAACTTCAACGGGTGGTCGGCGTTTCATCGGATATGGTCGGTTTAGCGGGCGGAAACGCGGCGGTACCGCGATCATGGTTTGGAGGCTCGATGAATTTCGCACGGCTTGCGGCAATTGCAATGGGCGGGCTGATCGTGTCGGCGGTGATCGGCGCGACTGGCGCCAACTCGCAGACCTCCACTCAGCCCATCGCTCAGAGCGGTCCCCAACAGCGCTCGAGCGACAGCGTTGCTGAGCGTGCGGCAGTTCAGGAGACGTCGAAGCGTAGCGAAACGAGGCGGGCGCGAGCCGTGCGGGAACGGTTAGCGCGGGAGGAGGCAGCGCGTCGGCGGGGCATTGACCGGCGGGCGATCGGTGGCGGGACCCGCGTACCGCTGCAGCCAGGTCCGGACAGGCGTTCGTCAGAAGCTGGCGTGTGCCGCAGCCAGTGCAACCTCGAACGGTCGACGTGCGATAGTCGCGGGCCGTCGAGCTTTCGAAATCGCGCCGATGAGATCAGCGCGGCGCGGTCGAGCTGTTTTCTGGCGGTGCAATCGTGTCTGGCACGGTGCCGGTGACTGAGCTTGGTGTTCAGCCCCATAACAGAGGTGAAGCGGGGTGAATTCGTCCGTCGCGGATCGCAAGCCCGTTGACGCGATCGGCTGCAAGGAGAAGTGGTCCATCCAGATCGACCCATCGGGCGAAGGGCGCCAGGGCGAGGGCTGGGGCGACCGAAAGTGAGGTTGCGACCATTGAGCCGATCATGATCTCAAACCCAAGCGCGCGGGCCTCTTTCGCGACGGTGATGGCTTCGGTGAGGCCGCCGGTTTTATCGAGCTTGATGTTAACGGCGTCGTAGCGGTCAGAGAGGGCTGCGAGGTCGGCGCGCGTGTGGAAGCTTTCGTCGGCGCAGACCGGGACTGGGCGAGCGATCGCAGCGAGGGCTGCGTCGTGACCAGCTGGAAGGGGCTGCTCGATCAGCTCGCAACCGGTCTCCAGGGCGGCGGCCATCAACGGTGCTAGCCAGCCGTCGGTCCAGGCTTCGTTGGCGTCGGCGATCAACCGTGCGTCTGGACGAGATGCCCGGACAGCGCGAAGCCGGTCAGCGTCGCCGTCACCGCCGAGCTTGAGCTTCAAAAGAGGCAGGTTTGATGCCGCGCGGGCCTTCGCGGCCATCGCGTCGGGACGATCGAGGCTGAGTGTGTAGGCGGTGAGGATGCCGCCGGTGGGGACTGGCGATAGACCGGTGAGGTGAGCGATCGACGTCCCGCTGGACTTGGCTTCGAGGTCCCATAGCGCGCAATCGATGGCGTTGCGGGCAGAGCCCGGGCGCAAACTGGCGGCTAGTTCTGTACGCAGTTCGCACGGTGCGGCTGTGCTCTCAACCCATGCTTGGAGGGTTGCGCGAAGGGCTGCAGCGGTAGCTTCGGGCGTTTCGCCGTAGCGGGCGTAAGGGACGCATTCGCCGCGGCCAGTGTGGCTGCCTGATGTGATGGCGACGGTGACGATCGTCGCGTGGGTCTTGGCGCCCCGTGAAATGACGAATGGCGCAGCGAGCGGCCAGGATTGAATTTCAACATCGAAGCTTAGCGCCATCGGTGCCCTAGACGAGCCGACCGCTGGCATGGGCCAGGAACAAGTAGACGCGCCCGTTCTCAGACACGAGGTTTTGCTGGACGATCTGCCCGGTCGGGTCGCGGCTTTCCGCATCGCGCAGGATGCGCTCGAAGTCGGCGAGGAAGCGCGTGATCATGTCCTGCAGGGCGGTGTCTGACTTCACCCGGCGGTTGATCTCATCATAGGCGACGCGGCCGTCCGGTGTGTAGATGCTGCGCGCCATGATCCCGCGTTCACCGCGGCGAAGGCGCGTCCAGATGGCGTCGGCTGCGGACGGGTCAAGCGCGCGCGCGATGGTTTGAACGTTGAGGGTGAACGGTTCTGACGGCAGCGGCACCGGGCCGAAACCAGCTCGCGCTGCCTGATGCTGAGAATTCGGGTGTTGCGAACCGAAGGGCTGCGAAGCGGGTTGCTGGAAACCAGATTGCTGCAAACTTGCGTGTTGCGATGCTGCGTGCATCGCCGCGGTCGACGTCGACGTGTCGCCGCCAGCTTCGTCGTGGGAGGCCCGCGCCAAGAGGTCGCCAAACGACCAACGGTCGGGCTGTTGCTGTGTTTGGCGCTCACGAGATAGGAGCGACGATAGCGTCCCCATTGTGCGTGCGTCGGTCGGGGTTGGCGGTGGCGTGGAGCCAACAGGGGCAGCGACGTCTCGGGCCAGTGCTGTGCGGTGGGCGAGGCCTTGAAGTTGATCGAGGGCGGCCAACTGTTCTTGGAGCGATGAGCGCAGGTTTTCCGCGGTCGCGCGGGTTTGCTGCGGCAACGCGTCAAGCTGGGAGCGGAGCCGTGCTTGTTCCTGCGCGATCTCGGCTGCGGCGAGAGCTGATTTTGACCGTAGCGCGCTTGTGACGTCATCGAGCTGGTTCGACAGACTGCCGATCTCTTCGGCAACGTCGCCACTTGCGGACGTGAAGCGGCGGCGCAGGTCTTGGAGCGCGCGCTCGCCTTGGGACAAGCTGTGCGCGCTCAATTCTTCGATCTGGGTGAGCGCGGCGCGTGAGCGGTATTCGGTCGCCGATCTGAGTTCTTCGGCGGCCAGACGTGCTTTTTTTTCAGCTTCGCTGACGGTGCCTTCAATCGTGCTCGAATACTGCGTGATGTATTTTCCTAGATCGTCGGCGGAGCCCGAAATGCGGTCGAGTGTGCGCGACAAGTCGCCGTGGCGGGCCTGCAAGGTGCTGTCGATCTTGAAGTTTGCCGTTTCGAGCGCGTTTGCCGCCTTGAGGATCGTTTGACCCTGATTTTCGAAGCGGTTCGTGACCGAGTTGATTTGCCCGAGCAGGTTTTCAGAAACGTTGCGCAGCATCTCTGATTGCGAGGACAGGCCTTCGATCGCTTTGATCGATTGCTTTGTGATGTTTTCGCTCGACCGGCGGACTGCGCTGATGCCGAGCATCAAGGATTCGTCCATCTCGGAGGCTTGTCTTGCGATGGTCTGACGGAAAGTATTGGCGTGGGCATCTAGTGCTGTGGTCAAGGCCAGGGAGCGCTCATTGACGGCGACGTCGATTGCAGCGGTGGATCGCCGGATCGAATCGTCAAACAGGTTCAGCCGCTCACTAAAGGCGTCATCTAGTGCAGCCGTGCGTTCGACAAGTTGGGCGTCGAGCGATATGGCCCGATTAGCGAGCGTCGTATCAAGGGCGCGGGCGTATTCTTCGAACACCGTCTGGAGG
>JBBQNE010000022.1:0-30225 GCA_038329675.1 Hyphomicrobiales bacterium
TACGGCCGTGCCCGATTGGGAGGCCAGATCATTTGGGCCACGGCCATTGAGGAGCGCGCCACGACCTCGCGACAGTCGCAACGCTCTGGTGGCAAAGGCGGCGTTGGCGGAGGGGGTGGCGGCGGCACGACAACGGCGACCACGACCTACACGTATTACGCAAACTTTGCCGTCGCGTTAGCCGAGGGCGAAATCGGCGGTATCGGGCGTGTGTGGGCCAACGGCACCGAACTCGATCTCTCGCAAATCGCCCACCGCGTGTATACTGGCTCCGAAACGCAAGCCCCAGATAGCCTGATCGCGGCGAGGTCTGGTGCCGCTAACGCTCCAGCCTACCGCGGCACGGCCTATATCGTGTTCGAAGGCCTGGCGCTGGCGGAATTTGGCAATCGTCTGCCGCAGCTCTCCTTCGAAGTTTACCGTCCCATTGAGCCGTTCGCCAATGCCGTTCGTGGCGTCGTCATGATCCCCGGTGCTGGTGAGTTCGTCTACGATCCCAATCCCGTCATCGCGACCCACGGCACCGGCGCCTCGACGCCGCAGAACAGCCATACCCGCCAGGGCGGAACCGATTGGCAGGTCTCGCTCGACCAGCTTGGCACGACGTTGCGCAACGTTTCCAACGTGTCGCTCGTCGTATCGTGGTTTGGAACGGACCTTCGCGCGGGCCAGTGCCAGTTGCGCCCCGGTGTCGATAGCGCTGCCAAGACGACCTCGCCCTACGCTTGGTCGGTCGCGGGCCTAACGCGAGCCAACGCGCATCTCGTGTCCACCGATGCTGGACGATCGGCGTTTGGCGGCACGCCGTCTGATCGATCCGTCATCGCTGCTATCCGCGACTTGCGAACGCGCGGCTACGGCGTGACATTTACCCCTTTCATCATGATGGACATCCCGGCTGGCAACACGCGGCCAGATCCTTATGGCGGTGCTGTCCAACCGACCTATCCGTGGCGCGGCCGCATTACCCTTGCAACCGCACCAGGTCGTCCCGGCACCACCGATAAAACCGCTGCTGCGGCAACCGAAATCGCAGCCTTCGTTGGCACCGCTGTCGCGGCGCACTTCCAGCTGTCGGGCGATACCGTCATCTACACTGGCCCGGCGGAATGGTCGTACCGGCGCATGGTTCTCCACCACGCGATGCTCGCCAAAGCTGCCGGTGGTGTTGAAACCTTCGTCATCGGCACCGAGCTTCGCGGCTTGACGACGATCCGCAGCAGCGGCACGGCGTTCCCGTTCGTCGCAGCCCTCGTTGGGCTCGCCGCCGACGTCAAATCGATCCTTGGCGCGGCCACAAAAGTCACCTACGGGGCCGATTGGTCAGAGTACTTTGGCTATCACCCGGCTGACGGCTCGGGCGATGTGCTGTTCCACCTCGATCCGTTGTGGTCGTCGCCATCAATCGACGCCATCGGCATCGATGTCTACTGGCCGCTGTCGGACTGGCGCGACGGCCGCACCCATGCCGATTATCTCGCTGGCACCCGCCAGATCCACGACCTCACATACCTCAAGTCCAACGTCACCGGCGGCGAGGGCTACGACTGGTACTATGCGAGCCAAGCCGACCGCCTCGCCCAGGTTCGCACATCCATCACCGATGGTGGCGGCAAGCCGTGGGTGTTTCGCTACAAGGACATTCGCTCGTGGTGGCTGAACCCGCACCATAACCGGATCGGCGGGATTGAAAGCCCAACGCCGACAGCGTGGGTGCCACAATCCAAGCCGTTCTGGTTCCTCGAAGTCGGCTGCGGCGCCGTCGATAAAGGTTCAAACGAACCCAACGCTTTTGTTGATCCCAAGAGCATTGAAAATGCTCTTCCTCGCTTTTCTCGCGGCACCCGCGACGACCTCATTCAGCGCCGTTATCTGCAGGCACTCGTCGAGACGTTTGATCCGACGGCCGACGGGTATGCCGGTGCGAACCCGATCTCGACGGCCAATGGTCGCCGCATGGTCGATCCGTCGCGGTTTTATGTTTACGCGTGGGACGCCCGACCGTTTCCAGCTTTTCCGGCCAATACAGACGTGTGGGGCGATGGACCCAACTGGCGTCTTGGGCATTGGCTCAACGGCCGCTTCGCAAGTGCGGCTGCCAGCGCCATGGTCTCTGCCATTCTCGAAGACTACGGTTTTGCGTTGTTTGACACCTCTGCGATCGGCGGCACTGCTGCGGGTTACGTCATCGACCGTCCGATGTCGGCGCGTGAAGCAATCCAGCCGTTCGAGCTCGCCTTCTTCGTCGACACGATTGAAAGCGACGGCATCGTCCGCTTTCGCCAGCGCGGCGCTGATCCGACCGCGATTGCGCTCAGCGAAGCAGACCTCGTCGAAACTAAGCCTGCCGATCCGTTGCTCACGATCACGCGTGCCCAGGAGACCGATCTTCCAGCCGCTGCCAAGTTGCGCTTCATTTCGGCGTCCGGCGATTACCGTCAGGCGGTGGTCGAAAGCCGTCGCCTCGCTGGTGCGTCGGGCCGTCTGTCGCAAGCTGATCTTTCGATCGTGCTCGATGAGGACCGGGCCTCGCAAATTGCCGACGCGTGGCTGTTTGAGGCTTGGGCTGCCCGCGAGCGCGCTGCTTTCACGCTTCCTCCATCGCTCCTGTCTGTTGAGCCAGGCGATGCCATCGCGATCGAACAGGGGTCATTCACGCGACTGTGGCGCGTTCGCGAAATCGGCAACCACGGCGCCCGTACCATGGAGGCGCTGTCGTTTGATCCCGAACTCTACGGCACCAGCGTCCAATCCGAGCGGCCGATAAAACCGCCAGCACAAGCGTTCGCGGGACAACCGGCGGTCTTTTTCCTCGACTTGCCGCTGTTGACCGGCAGTGAGCCACCCTATGCGGGTTATGCCGCCGCTACTGAAACCCCATGGTCGGGCGGCGTTGCCATCCATTCCTCGCCAGAAACGACGGGCTTCCGCCTGGCGGCCGTTGCAGCCCTACAGGCAACCATCGGTACGTTGACTGCGCCGTTGGCTGCCGGTCCAACGTGGCGCATCGACCGTGGCAACGCGCTGACCGTGGTGCTGGCCTCGGGCGAACTGCAATCGGTTTCCCGCGCCCAACTGTTGGCTGGCCAAAACGCCATCGCCGTTCGCACCCCGCTTGGCAGTTGGGAGGTCATGCAATTCGAGTTTGCCGATCTCATTGCCGCTTCCACCTACCGCCTAACGGGCCTGCTGCGCGGCCAGGCTGGCAGCGAGACCGACATGGCGGCGTCGATCCCCACTGGTAGCCCAGTTGTCATTCTTGATGGTGCCGTTACGCGGCTTGATCTTTCGCAATCGGAAGCACGGCTGCCGCTCAATTGGCGCTACGGTCCAGCTTCACGCGGGATCGGCGATCCGTCCTACGTTACGATGCCTTACCGGTTCAAAGCCGTCGGCTTGCGCCCGTTATCGCCCGTGCAGGTGCGCGGTCGCCGCGACCCATCTGGTAATCTCACCATCACTTGGATCCGCCGGACGCGTTCGGGTGGCGACAGCTGGGATGGCGTCGACGTCCCGCTGTCAGAAGACAGTGAGGCCTACGAGCTCGACATTCTCGACGGCTCGACCGTTAAGCGCACCATGGCCGCCACGGCCCCGTCCATCATCTATTCGGCGCTTCAACAAGCCGCCGATTTCGGCGCTGCGCCGTCCAGCTTGACCATCCGCATCGCGCAGGTCTCCGCCGTGTTCGGCCGAGGTGCCGCTGTCAAAGTCACTTTGTGAGTTCATGCCCATGACCAATCAGCCGATGCCGACCGCGATCCACTTCGCGGCCAGCCCCGCTACCTTTTGCCGACCCGACGATCCGCCGCTCGGCCCCGCTTGGCTTGCGGCTGCCTGGAGTGAGCTTGGTCAACGCGAGTTGGCTGGTTCTGCCGCCAACGCCCGTATCATCGCGTTCTACCGTGACGCTGGCCACCCGAACATCCGGGGCGATGACGTCGCGTGGTGTGCGGCGTTTGCTGGCGCCATTTTAAAACGCAGCGGCCACTCGCCGACCGGCTCGCTTCTGGCGCGGTCTTACCTCAAGTGGGGTCAACCCATAGCCGAACTTCGGTTTGGTGCGATTGCCGTTTTCTCGCGCGGGTCCGACCCGGGCGCTGGTCACGTCGGGTTCGTCATCGGCGCCGTTGGCGACCTCCTGGTGGTCCTGGGCGGGAACCAATCTGATGCGGTTAGTGTTGCGAGGCTTCCTGCGTCGCGATTGCTTGGCCTACGTTGGCCAACCACGTCATCAGCCGCCCTTCCCGATTTGAGCACCGCTGATCTGAGCAAGCCCGATCTGAGCGCGCCTGATTTCGGTGTGCCCGATCTCGCGCCAAAATCGTCTGCGTTCGAGGCCGCGCTCGCCCACGTCCTAAAAATGGAAGGCGGCTACACCGACGAGCCCGACGACCCCGGCGGGCCAACCAACAGCGGCCTGACGCTCGCCGACCTTACCCGTCATCGCGGCATCGCATTGACCGCTGCAAACCGCGACGAGCTAATTGGCGATCTTCGCGCCATTTCCGATGCCGATGTCCGTTCAATCTACGCCAATTTCTACTGGAGGGCCGCCGCCTGTCCCGCGCTACCGCCTTGGCTCGCGCTCTTCCACTTCGACACGGCCGTCAACATGGGGACCGGCACTGCGATCCGCATGTTGCAGACCTCGCTCGCCGTTGAGATCGATGGAGAGATCGGCCCTGAGACCACCGCGGCGGCGGCAACGGCTAACCCGACAGCGTTACTCAACGCTTACGCCGACCTACGGCGCCAGAGGTACCGATCACTTTCAACTTTCCCCCATTTCGGACGCGGCTGGCTCGCTCGCACGAGCCTCACTTTCGACCGCGCCCGTGAACTCTCGACCCAAGCTACACCCCAAAAAGGAACGTCTCCCATGTCATCGACAACCCTGCCTTCCCCGAACCCAGGTCCATCGTCTAAGGCCGACGCCACGCTGCCGAAATGGTGGGGCAACTCCACCACGGTGTGGGGCGCGCTGATCACTGGACTAGCCGCCGTCCTGCCAGCCTTAGCGCCAGCGATCGGGCTTGAAATCCCCCGTGAAGCCGTAACCGAAGGTGCGCAGCAAATCGGCGCCATCGTTCAGGCTGCCACCGGACTCGCTGGCACGATCATCACGATCTTTGGCCGTATCCGTGCGACGCGGCCCATCGCCCAGCGTGAAATCAGGGTGATGATCTGAGGTCTGTACAATCTGCACGGTCTGCGATTGCAAGGATTACGCAATTGCGACCGTCATTACGCCTTTGACCAGTGTGTTCATGGCGTGTTCAGTCCAACGGATTAGCGTAGGCCTCGATGTCGGGACACAACAAACGCATGCTCCGCTGGCTGTTCGCTATCGCTGGCACCTTCGTCGTCGCAGCCGGACCCGCTGCGGCGCAAATGGATGTGCCTAAGTGTCTCAACGATTGGTCCGAGGCTAGCGTGGTCGTGCGCCGCGAGGGCTTGGTGACCGTTGAACAGCTGGTGAAGCAAGCTCCGGCCCATCTTGGTGGCGATATCGTCCGAGTGGCTCTTTGCCAGTCCGACACCGGCTTCTTCTACCGCCTTGTCGTTCGAGATGGGTCCGGCAGTATCCGCCAAGTCATCCTCGACGCTCGGCAGCCGTTCCAACCACAATGACGATCCGTTGGCTGCCCGTTTATGGGTTGGCCGGGCCCATGACTGTTTCGTCTGCCGACTTGCTCGGCGTGCGCCGTGCGGCTACCACCACACCATGGGCTACGGGTTCAGAATAATCTTCCTTGCGACGGCAACCATCGTCGGCGCGGACGGCGCGATGGCGACGTGTCAACGCGCCGACTTCGAGGCTGTCGTCGATGAAGCTGGCGGCGTGCTGCGCGACCTCAACGCGGCAAACAAACCGAAATTTCAAGACAAACTGCGCCAACTGAAAACCAAGCGCGGTTGGTCCCAAGAGCAGTTTCTGAAGGAAGCCGCACCCCTTGTGGCTGACGAAACGATCCAAAGCTACGATCGCAAGTCGACGGAATTGTTAGAGACCATTGCAAGCGGCGGTCAGGCTGGCGCGGCATCAGCCTCACCCGATTGCGCTGTCCTTGAGCAACTACGGGCGAGTATGAAGGCGCTCGTTGATGCACAGACGGCCAAGTGGGGTTATATGACGACCCGCCTTGATGCAGAGCTCGCCAAATAACCGCTGAGCTCATTGGTCCAGGGTTGATGCGTTTTGTCTAGTTCAGCGGAGCGCCACGGTTCGCGACGCCCCGTCGTTTAACGGCGCACGTTGCGCTTGCCCGTCGTCGTCAAAGCATCCGGAACGAGGCGCCAGATACCGACCGGGCCCGCTCGCGGACGCGGCCGCCGTCGTTGCCCGACAGCACGATCCATTGACCGTTTGATGCCTGTCCTACGATCTCGCCGACGTGGTGGTTCCAAACCACAATCGCGCCGACCTGTGGACCCGAAATCGACGTCCCGCGCCGACGCCAATTGGCTGCCACGTTGTATTCGGAGCTGCCGCCATGGCGCGTCCGCATATACCAACCACACCACCGACCTGGGCGGGGTCCAACGCCATATCCGCCGGTGTCCGTTACACTGCTCGTGCGGCTCGATCTCCGATTGCGTCGAGCGGGGCGTTCATCATCATCAGCTTCGTAGCGTTGCTGGCGCGCCTGCCGCGTCGCGCGTCGGCTACTTGTACCTTCTTCCCAGAACGGCACGTCGGCTGGTTCTGCCGAGACAATGTCAGTCCGCCGTCTAGCTTCCGCGTCCGGGACGCTTGATATTAAAAAAAATGCAGCTGCGAACAGCACCGTCAACGCATACTTCATCATGACCCACGCCTCATCGTTACTAAACGATTGCGGCTGACGATCAAATTGTGTCTAAAAAGTGTTTTTCACGCAAACTTAACGGCGATTGATACTATTTAAGGAGAGGTAACCTTTCCAAGCTGCGGCCAAATCGCGCGATTTTGGCGCCGTCGACATTGCCTTCCAGCACTATACGTCGGTTGTTGTCGCGCCCTCGTTTGCGCGGAAATAGGCTTCTACCGTCCCTGTTAACTTGACCGTCATCGGGCGGCCGAACCGATCTTTGGCCTTGCCAGCGGCCACCCTTATCCACCCCTCACTCACGCAATACTCGTCGACGTCGGTCCGTTCGCGGCCGTTGAAGCGGATCCCAACATCGCGCTCCAGTGCTTCAGCGCTAAAATAAGGGCTAGCGGCATCGGCGCAGAGCCGGTCTGGTGGGGTTTTGTTCGACATGTTTTGGGTTCCTCAGCCTTTATGGGCCTTTGCCAAGGCTCAACGAACGGTCGTCACGCCCACCGCCGAAACGCTTCCTGCTTTCAGCAACGGCTCGATCTCGGCTTTGAGAGCTGGCCAATCTAGCGCCTTCTTGACGAGTTTATTGCCAATAAAGAAATTCGGTGTCCCGATGATGCCAAGCTTGCGACCACGATCTTTGGTCAGTTTCAACCCATCGACGAGTTTCGGGTTGGTGCGGCACGCGTCGAACGCTGCCCGCGACAGCCCGACAGGGGCCGCAATCGCGTGAACGGCATCGAGGCGCACCTCTTGGGAGACCCAACTTGGCTGCTGGTTCAAATAGCGTGCGTAAAGCTCGAGATATTTTTCCGGCGGCGCGCATCGTAATGCGACGGTGGCCTGTCCCGACGTTCTGCCAATCGGGAATTCGCGGATAACGAACCGCACTTTGCCCGTATCGATATATTCGCTCTTCAGTTTGGGATACACTTCCGCGTGGAACTGCCGACAATACGGGCATGTCAACGACATGTATTTCACGACAACGACAGGCGCGTCGGCCTTGCCAAAGCTCATTTCAGCCAAATGCGGTGTCGCCGGCTCAAGCACCTCGGCTAACGTCGGGTTCGCAATGACCTCGCGGCCACCTAGCGCGGTCGTCGTGACGTCGCCAAAGGCGTTGATCGGCGACGATGAACTCTGGGCCGCGATCTCCTCGGGCGTCATCGGCACGGCGAGGCCGTCGGCCGATGCAGAATTTGCTGCTGCACTGTTAGCCGTTGCGCCCGTCGTTAGGCTTGGTCCTGCGCCTGAACATCCTGCTACAGCCGCGATTGAGACAACGAGGCCCGCCACCGCGACCCCTCGCAATGCCAAAGCCGCCCCCACGAAAGGCAGCTTCGTATTCGTCTGTGGTGGCCGACCTGCGATAAGCCTCACTTCGCCTCGCCAAGTAGAGGGTCGATCGCATTTGCGAAGTCCGACAGCTGATAGCCGCCCGTCAGACGCTGGCCGTTGATGAAAAACGTCGGCGTAGCATTGATCTGGAATTTCTCTCCAGCTACTTTGCGAGCCGAGATCAATTGATCAAGCAGCTTTTGATCCTTGAGGCACGTCTCGAAGCTGTCCTTGGTGAAACCGGCCTGCTTTGCGACTTCCAGCAGCTTGGGAAGTGGCTCATTACCGATCCACTTATCTTGCGTCGCAAACAGCGTTTCCGTCATGTCGAATGCCTTGGACTTGTCGATGCAGCGCGTCAACATGGAAGCTGCGGCGGCAAGATTGTCGAGCGGGAATTCTCGCGAGATAAACCGGACTTTGTTGGTGTCGATGTACTTCTTCTTGAGGTCGGGAAACACGGTAGTTGCAAATTTCCCACAGTGACCGCAGGTCATCGACGAATACTCAACGATCGTGACTTTGGCATCCGGACTGCCGACGCCGATATCGGCCAATTCGCCCGGTTTCATGAGTTCCTCAACCGAGACTGTTGGCGCGGCCGCAGTTCGTTGCGCCTCAGCCGGCGCGAATACGGCTTGGACCGTGAAAACTGTCACGGCGACAGCAGCCACCGTCAGCATCGTTGCGGCGGTCACGCCGATGACTTTCGTTCGCATTTGGACCGTCACGTCATGACTCCACTGCTAGTGCTACGGGTGGCTATACGAGTTGCCTCGATACGTGTCGCCTCGATACGAGTTGGCTCGGTACGAGTACGAGTTGGCTCGGTACGAGTTGATTTGTGCGCGGCCACAAGCGACCACGCGTCGCCAGACCGGCCGAGCAAGGTTAGCCCGCAATCGAGGCGTCGATTAAGGCAAATCCATCGTGAACGCCACCTGAAACCTATTGAAAACGCGCTACGTTCGGCGCGATAGCAACCCGGCCTGCATTCGTTCGAGGGCTGCCTTGAGGCCGTCGTCTCTGATCCCTTCGATCGGCGCTGAATTTTTCAGCGCATGTGCCGAGGTTCGCAAGTCCGCCGCAGGCTTTTTATTCAATTGAGCCACTTTGCTGTGGGCGACCACGGCCCCCTGGACGATCCGAAGTTCGGCTACCGCGCGATAGCCGAAGTAGGCGTTGATACGCTCCAAGATGAGTGCCGTCTTATAT
The DNA here is from genome assembly GCA_038329675.1 of Hyphomicrobiales bacterium. GTDB lineage: Bacteria > Pseudomonadota > Alphaproteobacteria > Rhizobiales > Hyphomicrobiaceae > JANXVY01. The sequence goes on from JBBQNE010000022.1 coordinate 9,363, forward strand.
TGCACATCGAGCGCAACGGCCGGTTCAACCCGCACAAACAACGTCGCGCCGCCGCGGGCTCCCCGATCCTGCTTCGTCGCACCAGCGCCTTCTCCTGGATTGCGGGGCCACTTTAGCTTATCTGGTGCTGTCGTTGCTGCTAGGCGGTCGCCAACAATCGAGCGCCAATCTGCGACGAGTTGAGCGGTCGCAAACCCAAATTTTTCGAAGGCCGACTTGGTAACCCGCGGCGTCAAAGCGCCAATTGTGCGAGCTGATACGAAGTTTCGGTTCTGGGCGGTCGCTACCCCCTCCTGTTGGACCGCCGCGCCGCATCCTTGGCGACGAACGGGAAACACGCGCGTTTCGGCCATCAGAAACCCTCCGCAGACAAGACGGTAGCAGGTGCCGCTGGTCGCAGGCCGCGGCATCGAATCGGTCTAAGCTTGTTGCGTGATTCGGGATGAATTGGAAAACGCCCGATCAGAAACCGCCGGATCGGGCAACGATAGGGCAACACATGACCGTCGTGGCGCAAAAGCAACGACCTAAACGGCGTGACAAAGTTAGTTTTGCCGCCGCCGATACGTCACCGACCATCGGTGACGTTGCAAAACATCGACCGGAGCAGCGCTCCGCTCAAGCAGCGCGGGCGGCGTCAGGCACGTCGATCGTGGCGCCGCTACTATCTTGGTATGATCGTGAACGGCGGCATCTGCCGTGGCGTTATGATCCCGGCACCACCGCTGATCCTTACCGAGTTTGGCTGTCTGAAATCATGCTGCAACAGACGACCGTCAAGGCCGTCGTCCCGTTCTTTGAGCGCTTCATAGCGCGTTGGCCAAACGTCGTGGCGCTTGCTGCGGCCGAAGAACAAGACGTCCTCGCTGCCTGGTCAGGGCTTGGCTATTATTCGCGAGCGCGTAACCTTCATGCTTGCGCCCGCGTTGTTGCAGCCCGCCCCGGCGCGGAGTTCCCACGAAGCGAAACCGAACTGATCACGTTGCCCGGTGTCGGCCCCTATACTGCGGCGGCCGTGTCCGCGATCGCCTTTGGTGAACGGGCCTCCCCTGTCGATGGAAATATCGAACGCATCACCGCGCGACTGTTTGCAATCACAACGCTGCTTCCAGCTGCCAAACCCGAATTGCGCCGCCGCTCAGCAACGCTCACGCCCGATGCTCGGCCCGGCGATTTTGCCCAGGCGCTGATGGACCTCGGCGCCCGCATTTGTACGCCTAAAAGGCCGTCGTGCCTGATGTGTCCCTTAAACCAAGCCTGCGAGGCCCGCGCTCTCGGGATCGCAGACGCTCTACCCGCCCGCATCGCGAAACCTGAGCGTCCCGTTAGGCGCGGCGTTGCGTTTCTCGTTTTGAGCGAGGATGGCCGCGTTTTGCTTCGTCAGAGGGCGCCGCGTGGCCTCCTCGCCAGCATGATGGAGGTTCCCTCAACCGACTGGGTCGACGCGCGCCCGACCCGCCGCAAGGCGCTTGAAGCCTCGCCCGTAACCGCCAATTGGTACCCGGTCGCTGGAATTGTCGAACATACATTCACGCACTTTAAGCTTGAGATCGAGGTACTCCGCGCCGTTGTTCCAGCCGATGCCTCGCTCACCTTATGGGCCGAGCCAGAGCGCTGCCGCTGGGTCGCGCGCGGCAAACTTAAGGCGGAGGCCTTACCCTCCATCATGCGCAAGATCATCGCGCATGGGCTAAAGGGCTATTAGCGGCGTCGGCGTGAGGGCAAGCGAACCTCAAAACTCGACGCATCACAGGTTCTACACGGGCCTTACACGGGCTAATGACGTTTTCTGCCCTTTTCATATTGCGCCTAGCGTTGATACACCCGGCCCGTTGGCCCGCGTGTGGCCGCCTCTGGGAAGGACGGCAAATGAGTTCGCATAAACATGGCGCCGATGGCGATCGCCTCAAGGTTGGCGTTCAAATGGACCCGATCGAGGGGATCGGCATCAAAGGTGACACGTCATTTGCGCTGATGCTTGAGGCGCAGCGACGGGGCCACGAAATCGCAGTGTTTGAGCCGCGTGACGTTGCCTATGATTGCGGTTCGGTGCGCGCCGATGTCCGATGGGTCAGCGTGGCCGATGTTACGGATGCCCATTTCACGGTAGCATCCGCTGGGTCCGTCCCGCTCGACCAATTTGACATCATCTTGATCCGGCAAGACCCACCGTTCGACACGGCCTACCTCGCCAATACCTTTCTGCTCGAACAGCTCGACGGCCGCGTCGTGATGATGAACTCGCCGCGTGGTATTCGGAATTTTTCAGAAAAACTGCGAACCCTCGACCTCCAGCGGTTCATGCCAGAGACTTACGTTGGCAGCACGGTTGAGGGGATGCGGGCGTTCGCTCATCGGTTCGATCAGGTGGTGATCAAGCCGCTGTTTCTTGGTGGCGGCGCGAGCGTCGCCAAAACGTCAGCGACCGACCCAGCGTTTGACACCAAAGTTGCCGCACTCATGGCGGAGGCCGGTAAAGAGCCGCTGATCGTTCAGCGGTTTATCCCCGAGGTCGTGGCCGGCGACAAGCGTGTGTTTATAATCGATGGGGCGGTCGCTGGTGTTGTCCGCCGGGTGCCGAATGCTGGCGATTTCCGCGCCAACATCCATGTCGGAGGTGCAGCCGAACTTGATACGCTCACGCCCGCTGAAGAACCCGTCTGCCAGGCGGTCGCAGACCTTTGCCAGCGCGAAGGGATTGTCTTCGCCGGGGTCGACCTTATCCACGGACTGCTCAACGAGGTGAACGTGACGTCGCCGACGCTGCTTCGCGAATTCCTCCGCCTGTCAGGGACCGACCTGACGCGGCCGCTCATGGACGTTCTTGAAGCACGGGTCATCGATATTCAAGGCGTCGGCAGAGCGTCGACCTAAAGCCAAACTAATTCTTATCGTCGGGCAATTTTGGGATCGGCGCGACGGGGATCCCGTCCTCGATCAGGCTACGGACGTCATCGGCTGACGCCTCGCCATGGATCGCGCGCGGCACCGCATCACCGGTCTCCATTGCATCGTGGATGGCGCGAGCTTCCTCCGCAAAGCGTGGCCCGACGTATTCAGATGAGGCCAGCACTTGCTCTCGCAACGCTTTCAACCGCGCCATCAGCTCGCGCTTATTTGACCATTCTTCATCGGCCAGGGCAGACTTTCCAAGTTGGTTTGCGTCACGGTCGCGCCGCGCAACGGCCGGTGCCATCGGTGCCCGCTCTACGTCGACCGACCCGCATACCTCGCACATCAGGTGGCCGCCCGCGGACAAGGTATCGAAGGCCGCCATTCCGGCAAACCAGGCCTCGTATTCGTGGCCAGCGGCGCAGCGCAGGAGGTATTTGATCATTGTGCTCGTTCGCCAGCGGGCCCGACTTGTGGCGTTCCCGTTTGCATTTCCGTTTTCGTTTCCGTTTTCATTTCCTGTGCTTTGACGGTGAACCGACGACCATGCGACAAACACGGGATACGGCCACGGATAGCCGCGATCTCGGACGTGTCGATGTCGGCTGAAATTACGCCGGGCTCTGTTCCGCCTTCGGCTAACACCGCGCCCCACGGCGATACAATCAAGCTGTGTCCATATGTTTCGCGACCGTGCTCGTGTCGGCCACCTTGGGCGGCAGCAAATACAAAACATTGCGTTTCAATGGCGCGAGCCCGCACCAGCGTCTCCCAGTGGGCTTCTCCGGTGGGCCGTGTGAACGCGGCCGGGATCGATATGAATGTCGCGCCATCTGCGACAAGAGCTTGATACAATTGAGGGAACCTTAAGTCATAACAAATCGTCATGCCGAGGCGACCCCACGGCAGATTGGCGACAACGGCCTCGTTGCCAGCCAAGTAGTTGTCGCTTTCGCAATAGGTTTCACCGTTGGCGAGGGCGACGTCGAACAGGTGGATCTTGTCGTAGGTCGCCGTAACGATGCCATCGGGCGAGATCAGAATTGAGCGATTGGCGATCTTATCGCTTTGACCATTATTTTCGTTCGAGGCGTTGCGGATGCCCATCGATCCGATTTGCAACCAGATCCCAAGTTCGGCGGCAAGCGACGTGAAATGCGCGATTGTGCGAGCCGTCACGTCCGGGGCCGAACTTGCGAACAGATTGGCGCGGTCGGTGTCCATGACGGTCGTCACTTCGGGCGTCTGAACGTAGTGGGCGCCACCGCCGGCTGCCTCGCGGATCAGACAATCGGCGGCTACCACGTTGGCATCGACCGACCTGCCTGAGCGCATCTGGATCATGCTCGCGCGGAAGCGCGTTGCGGGCGGTCCCGTGTGGTCTTGCGGCGCCATTAGGCCTGAAACAGCGGATCGAGGTCGCCGGAGCGATCAAGTGCGGCCAGTTCCGTGAACCCGCCGACGTGGCGCTCATCGATCCAAATTTGCGGCACGGTGTCGACGCCGCCCGCTTTCGTCCGCATCTCCGCGCGCAGGCTCGAACGTGCGGTCACGTCGATCTCGTCGAATGCGATTTGCTTGTCCTGCAACAGCTGCTTAGCCATGTGGCAGTAGGGACAGAGCGATGCGGTGTAGATGACGACCTTCGGCATGTCGGCTCACGACCTCCGGGGTACGGCTTCGTTGCATTCCGTTAGTGAAATAGCGAATTTAGTGCGCTGGTTCAATCGGACCGATTGACCGTCTACGCATGTGCATCACTGCAGGCTGGGCGGAAGGCTGCCTCACGTGACAGTTTCTGTCACGATCGAAAGTGCTAACACGTCGACCCGCTCGGCTTTACCACGTCGCAGAACCGAGGCCGCCGCCCGGCAGGTTGCCCCTGTGGTGATCACGTCGTCGACCAATATGATCCGCTTGCCCTCGATGCGGCTCCGCACCTGCGGGTTGAGCTTGAACGCGCCGGCCATGTTGCCGCGACGCTCAGCACTGCCTAAGCCAACTTGCGCCACGGTTGCCTTGACGCGCAAGAGCGCGGTTTGAGCGACAGGAACGCCGCTGATGCGTGAGATGTCTTGGGCCAGGATCGCGCTCTGGTTGAACTTGCGCGATATCATACGCCACGGGTGCAGCGGAATTGGCACGATCACGTCCGCGTCGGCCAGGAGTTCGGCGCCAGCGGTTGCCATCCAACGTCCAAAAAGGCGGCGGCTGTCGTGCCGGTCGTTATATTTAAAGGCGTGGATCAGGCGGCGCATCACATCGCCGTAGGCCGCCACCGCGCGCGCGCGGTCGTAGCTTGGCGGATCTGCAACGGCGGCGGCCGACAGCATCGCGGCGGCTTCATCGCGAGGCGACCCGGTTTGAGGCCGGGTATCGAACGGCAACGGGATGCCGAGCTGATCGCACAATGGCGGGCGGATAAAGTCGATCTGTTGCCAGCATTTCGTACAGACTGAGTCAGGGTCGGCGACGGGGGCTCGGCACGCCATGCAAACAGCTGGAAACATCAGGTTGATTGCCCGCGCCCCTAGCTTTCGCAACGGGCTGCGCTGGCCGACCGGAACGCTTTTTTTCAAGCCGGTCCCATTTGCGATGTCGGCGGGGTCTGAGGCCATTTCGTCCTTGATGGTTTGCCGGTCTGTGGTTGATTGTGGCGCTGACTGTGGAGTTTGATGCACCGGACCCCAGATGACCAGCTCGATTTCAGACGCCGATTTAGCGGAAGTCGCCAATGTCGCCTCACGCGGCATCCCGCAGTTATTTGACCGCGACATTGTAATCGCGCGCCGTGGCCGAGCAGCTGCGCGCTTCAGCGAACATGCGTTTCTTCTAGACCGTGTTGCCGATGACTTCGCCGAGCGATTGCTGGCTGTGCAGCGGACCTTCACCAACGGGCTTTCTATTGAGGCCTATGACGGCCGAATCGCGCAGGCGATCCGGTCGGCGTGCAACAATGTGGGGTCAATTGTCGATGCTGAGCCATCGCGCGCGCTTCGGCAGCTGTGCGGGGATGGGACGCTCACCGTCGGGCATGGCGCACCTTTGTTGCCCGCGACCGCGTACGACCTGGTTGTGTCTGCGTTGTCATTGCAGCTTGTCGACGATATCCCCGGCGCGTTGACCCTGCTGCGGCGAGCCATGGCCCCCGACGGGTTATTGCTTGCGGCGATTTTGGGCGGGGATACGCTGCACGAATTGCGGCAAGCGTGGTTGGTCGCCGAAGAAGAACTGACGGGTGGCGTTTCTCCAAGGGTTGCCCCCTTCGCCGACGTTCGGGCGTTGGGCGGGCTTTTGCAACGGGCAGGTTTTGCGCTGCCGGTCGCCGACAGCGACCGGGTGACGGTGACCTATCAAACGCCGCTGCATCTGATGCGCGAAGTTAAGGGCATGGGCGCGAGCAACCCGTTGAGCGACCGTCGTCGGATACCGGTGACGCGCTCGCTGTTGATGCGCGCCGCTGAGGTTTACACCGAGCGGTTCGCGCTGCCGGATGGCCGAGTGCCCGCGACATTTGAGATTGTGACGCTGACGGCGTTTGTGCCCCACGACAGCCAGCAAAAACCGCTCAAGCCCGGGTCGGCGCAAGCGCGGTTGGCCAATGCGCTCGGCGTGCCCGAGGGCCGCCTACCACGCCAGTAAAAAGCGAGCACTGCCCGCCACTCGAATGCGTTGCGTCGGAACTGGGGCCGACCGCTTTTTTGCTCGCGATAACGTTCGCTGCGTTGCCGAAACCTGCACGTTGACTGCCGCATTTTTGATCCCGCTTTGCTGCATGGTATGCGACAGAGGTAGGTCGCAAAAGCACCAGCCCGCTCGGTTGCGCTGGCCTGCGATTGACGTGACCACAAAGGGACGGACGAACTTCAAATGAGCAATCGGACGACGGCGGCGCGCGGCATGGGTAGAGTTCTGAAACGGATCGCGATCGTGGCAAGCTTTGCGCTATCCGCGCTGGCCGATCCCGCTGTTGCCCAGCCAAAACGCGATCCGTTGTGCCGAGACGTCATGTTTGAAAGTGCCTCATATACGGTCTGCGCGATTGACTTGCGTACGCACGATGTGCGGTTGGCGTGGAAGGCGCCAAGCGGCGACGTTTACGGCAGCCTTGGTACCTTCGCGCGCGCGGCGACGCGTGCTGGTAGCCCGCCGTCGTTTGCGATGAACGCTGGCATGTACCACGCCGACGGTAGGCCGGTTGGGCTTTATGTCGAGGGCGGCCGCGAGTTAGCGCGGCTCAGCACGGCGCGCGGGCCAGGTAACTTCCACCTGAAGCCCAACGGCGTGTTCTTCGTCACGGCGAGCGAGGCAGGCGTCATGGAAACGGCGCGCTACCTAAAGGCCAAACCGGCAGCTCAGTTTGCCACCCAATCTGGCCCGATGCTCGTGATCGACGGCCGACTTCATCCGCGCTTTTCTGCTGACGGTCCATCGCTGAAAATCCGCAACGGGGTCGGCGTGCGGGACGGGCAAATGGTGATGTTTGCAATTTCCAATGAGGGCGTCTCATTTGGTTCGTTTGCCCGGCTGTTTCGCGATGAATTGAAATGCGCCAATGCGCTGTTTCTTGACGGCTCGATCTCGAGCCTGTGGGCGCCGTCAGCTGGCCGACAGGACGAACTCTGGCCGGTGGGGCCGATCGTGGCGGCGGTGCCGAAAGCGATGGGACCAGTGACGGGGCCGGCGGCTGCGCCAGCGCTACGGCAGTAGGCAGTAGGCAGTGGGCAGTGGGCAGTGGGCAGTGGGCAGTGGGCAGTGGGGGTTCTGCTTCGGCGTGCGACCGTCAACGGGCCGTCATCGACGCTGCTTACGGTGTCGGTGGGATTCAGCCTACGACGGAGCCGACCATGGTGATGCGACCGCAGACCTCTCGCGATCTGACTGTTCTTGATCCGGCGACCGGGCAGATTACGTCGCGCGGGATGCTGATCCTCGTCGGCTTGTGTTTCGCGTCGACGTTGCTTTGCGTCTGGTTGGTCGATCGCACTGTGGCGACCTATGCACATCATTACCTTCGCGTGGGTGGCAAAGAGCAATGGTATTTTAAGGCGCTGACCGATATCCCCGATCTGATCCCGGTGGTCGCTGGTCTCGTGACGGCATGGTATGCAGGCGGCCTGTTGTTTGGCGTGAGGCCAGGTCCACGAGGGCGTGTTGCGCTTCAGGCGGCGCTTGCCGTTCTGGTCGCGATCACGCTCAAAGAGCAATTGAAAGTCGTCGCCGGGCGGACGTGGCCGGAAACGTGGACGAACAACAACCCGTCGTGGATCAAGGACGGCGTTTACGGGTTTTTTCCGCTTCAATCGCTGCTCGTTGAAAAGACCGGCCGGGCTTATTTCGCATTTCCGTCCGGACACATGACGATTATCGCGGTGGCGATGGCATCGCTCACGCTCAATGCGCCGCGGTTTGCGTGGCTCGCCCCGATCCCAGTTTTGCTCGTTGCCATTGGTATGGTTGGTGCGAATTACCACTGGGTCAGCGATTTGATCTTTGGGGCGTTCCTCGGCGCTGGCGTTGCTCTCGCCGCCTACCGGCTCGACCGCCAAGCGGATGCGTAAGCCTTAAAACCGCGTTGCCTTTGACTTTCTGGTCCAAAGCCGCGCTCGAAAGCACGTAACCTTAGAAAAAATTCGCCCGAAAATTAATGAGGTGATCAAAGCAGCCGAATTAAATTCGTCCCCAAAAGACGCTCGACGTCGTGGAATGAAGCTAGTTGCGGCTGTGAAGCGCTTGCGATCGTAGAGCGACTTGCCGTGATCAAAAACGACTAGGAATTGGTACAGCCTTATACTTACGGGCTTGTATCTGCTGTCGGCCATCGGAGCGTCACGGGCGGGTAGGCCGAGGGCGGGTAGGCCGATTGTTGCTAGCCCATCGTTGCTTGCCCATCGTTGCTTGCCCGTCGTGAATTGCCCGTCGTGAATTGCCCGCCAATGATAGTCCATCGGCAGACCAGTTTACGATCGCGTCGAACGGCCTGCATCTACCGATGGCGGCCTGATCTGTCATCGTTCAAATTTCACTGCCCCCGCTCTCTCCGCCAACCTCCAATCACCCCGGGCTCGCCATCGATCACCCAGCAACCATCGACCGTCGGCCCAGCGTCGGCGCAATACCACCCCCAAACGCAAACCGTGACAACCTTATCGGTATTGCAGCCATGCTCGGTTCGATGGCAGCCTTCGTCGTCAACGACGTATGCGTCAAGCTCGCCTCTGCAACCGTGCCGCTCGGCGAAATCATCGCGCTCCGCAACGCCATCGCCAGCGTCTTACTGGTCATCGTCATGGCCAGCGCCGCCCGCGTGCTCGGCGGTCTCGTCTGGCCATCGAGCCTCCCCGTCAAACTGATCGGCCTCCGCATCATTGCCGAGATCGGCGCGACGATCTTGTTCTTAATCGGCCTCGTTTCGCTGCCAATTGGCGATGTCACGGCGATTGCCCAAATCGCGCCACTCGCAATGACGGCGGCTGCCGCTGTCGTTCTGAAAGAAGAGGTCGGCTGGCGGCGCTGGCTCGCAATGGTCGTCGGCTTCCTCGGCGTCGCCCTGATCGTCCGGCCCGGGTCAGACGCGTTTTCAGCCGCCGGCGCCATGGTGCTTGGCGCCATGGTGTTCGTCGTCATTCGCGATTTCGCGACCCGGTTGATATCCAAAGACGTCTCGACCGGCTTCGTCAGCCTGAACTCGACGCTGGCTGGGATCGTTGCTGGCCTGTTGCTGTGGCCGTTTGAAACGTGGCGCTGGCTGTCGGTCGGCGAACTCGCGCTGATCACCGTCTCTGGAACGTTTCTAGCTGCCGCCTTCGCGTTCATCGTCGTCGCCCTGCGAACCGGCGATGTCAGTGTCGTCTCGCCGTTTCGCTACACGGTCATCGTGTTCGCGCTCATTGCCGGTTACGTGGTCTGGAACGAAATGCCCGATGGAACTGCGTTCCTCGGCACTGCGATCGTCTGCGCTGCCGGCCTCTACACCCTCCACCGCGAACGCATTCGCCGCCAGCAATCCGCAGCAACCTGAAATCACAACGGCGACGGCGCCAATGTCAGCCCTCTCCCCCTGAGAACGGTGAGACAGCTAACAAGACGCTCCCCTTTGATGCGCCCAACGCGCCCGCCCGCCGGTAAAACGTAGCGCAACACCACCCATTGCCGACGTACGCCGTCTCAGCTACTGCGCGCCAACGCCAGATCATGAGAGGTCACCGCCATGAAGCTCGTTCGATACGGGGCGCCCGGCGCCGAAAAACCGGGCCTTGTCGACGCTTCGGGCAACCTGCGTGACCTGTCTGCCCACATCGAAGACATCACGGGCGAAACGCTTGCGCCTACGAACTTGGCCAAACTCCGCAAAATCGATCCAGCCTCCCTCCCAGCGATCCCCGCTGGAACGCGCCTCGGCCCGCCGGTCGCGCGCGTTTGGAACTTCATCGCGATCGGCCTCAACTTCGTTGACCACGCCAAGGAGACCGGCGCGCAAATCCCGCCCGAGCCCATCCTGTTCAACAAAGCTGGCAACTGCATCATCGGGCCCGATGACGATGTGATGGTGCCTAAAGACAGCCGCCAACTCGACTACGAGGTCGAGATCGCATTCGTGATTGGCACGCGCGCGCGCTACGTCACGGAAGCCGACGCCATGGCCCACATCGCTGGCTATACGATCTGCAATGACGTCTCCGAGCGCCATTGGCAAAAGGATCGCAAGGGTCAATGGGTCAAGGGCAAAGCGTTCGAAACATCAGGACCGCTCGGGCCCTGGCTCGTCACCACCGATGAGGTGCCCGACGCCCACGCACTCGCCATGCGCACGGTCGTCGACGGCGATGTCCGCCAGAACGGCACGACCGCCGACATGATCTTCAAGATCCCGTTTCTGTTGGCCTATGTCTCTCAGTTTATGGTGTTGGAGCCAGGCGACGTCGTGACAACGGGAACGCCAGCTGGTGTAGCTCTCGGTATGAAGGAGCCAAAGTGGCTCCAGGCTGGCCAAACCATGACGCTATCAATCGACAAACTCGGCCAGCAGAGCCAACGCATCATCCCGTTCAAAATGTAATTGCCCAAATTCTACCAGCATCACCGACAGTCTTTGTCCACAAAGCGAATGCGGTAGCCTCACCGAGCCTTCAAGGAGCGGGTGCACGTCATCTGCAGATATATTTTATCGGTAACTGTAAGTCACGCGGACGCGCTACTTGACCAGCGCTGCGGCTACCTCGTTTGGCATTGCGGCGATCGCTTTCAGGCACGCGAGGGCGGCTTGATCGGGTTTGCTCCGATTGGCGCCCTTGCCGCAGGAAGGCAAAAGCCGAAGCGGCAGCCGTTCCTGCCGGAGGCGAGCCCACAATAAACGGTGCGCTGCATTCGATCGCAGGGCCGGCCTCGTTCAACCTTCGTTTCCTAAGCCGCATTCCCACCCGCCCTCAGCAGGGTGGTTTCAGGCCGAAACCGGCTTGCATTACAACTGGCACCGCAGCTACGATCAACGCTGGGTCGCTACACCCGGCCCGGCCCGCTCGGCGTCGTCGATGGATGCAGGGCCGGCCTGAAAGGGGTTGCGTTTGCGAACGGCGCCGCCTATACGCAGCCCTCGTTGGTGACGCGGGGTGGAGCAGCCCGGTAGCTCGTCAGGCTCATAACCTGAAGGTCGTTGGTTCAAATCCAGCCCCCGCAACCAACCTTTTCAAGCACTTAGCTGAAAAGCCAACCCTCCAAAAAGTGCTCCGGGTAGCACATGGGTAGCAAAAAAGCTGGCCACTGGGCGGTACTCCATGTGCCAGTGGGTAACAGCGATCCCGCAATTTCCGCTTCACTTGCCATGAGCATTCGAGGCAATGGACACCCGTTGCGGACTGCATCATCTGAACCGAAGCGTGCCGTAACCCCGTCGCGGGCCATGGTGAGCGGCAACGACCGTCACCCGCATGGGCGGAGACACGCTTGCCGTGGCTCCGGTCGCCGGTCCTTCTCCGGCGAGTAGGGCGTGGCCCGACCGGACGGGAGGGAGCCGCCACAATCACGGCCTTCCACGTTAACTATTGTTGCCAATGGCCCACGCGCACCAGTAGTGTCAGCCGGAGGCTTGTCTTTCATCTAGCCTATTGTCATGCGTCGGGGGCACTATGGACTGGGGCACGGTGAGCGAGTGGCTGTCGTGGGCTGCTGCGTCGGTCAACAAGATCACTTGGTCCGAGGTGAAGGCGACGGCAGAACTGACGTTGTATTTTCTGGCGGTGTTCGCCGTCATTGGGTGCCTTCGGAAGCTGAACGTCATCCGCGAGATCATCGCATCGTTCAATGAATCACGCGGCCCGATCTGGGATTTGCGGCAGACCATCAATGATCTCAAAGGGCTCGAGCCGGTCATTCATAAGCTCGGCGACCAGATGGCGTTGCTCGACGAGAAGGTGGATGCCGCCCGAAAGCAAGTCGCCGAGCTTCAGGTCGAAAGCGCGAGCGAGAGAACCGACGAAGCAGAAGAGCTTGCCGCCGCCTCGACCACGACGGGCGAGCGCGTGCAGTCCGAGAATTGGGAGACGCTGCGGGACTGCTGGCGGCGCAACACCAAGCGCATCGAATACATCATCGATCAGATCCCCGATGGCAGGACACGGCTGGCCTACGACCGCATGCCCCGCACGGGGTATCGCTCGATCGTAAACAAGCTTCAGGGAGCAAAGCACATCACCCCTGCGGCGGCCAATGCCTCACGCGAGCTAATTGAACTGTTCAACCGCTATCGCCCGAAGAATCGCAAAGTGCCGGACGAACTCGTTGGTCCCCTTAAGGTTCTCGATGGGCAGCTCGATCAGGAACTGGTCGAGTACGCGAAGGTTGTTGCGGCTGATGCGAGCGAAAGCGCGGAGCCACCGACACAGCCTCCCCCTCGGGCGCGTGGAAACGGCACAAGAGCCACGACAAGCACGCAAACTCAGTCGCCCGCTGCACCGAATTTACCTGAGCACAGAGCCTCCTGACGGGTTGCCGAGCCACTGCCAAATCAGATAGCCGCCACGATAGGGAATTGTGGAGGCACGCCGCATGGCACATTCACGTCACATCGAATTCGCTAAGGCAACCGCTATGTGCGTCAATCTGGCCATCGACGGCATAGAGGGCGATATTCGCAAGGAGCTGAGCGTTACATCGGGCGAAGCCGCCGACACCCTCAAGCGCGTCCTTGATCGACTGAAAAAGCGGCGCATCGTCGTCGACCAGTTGACGCCCATCGGAACTGCCTAGGATCAAGCTGAGCAGCCCGACCGTCGCCACTGGCGGTGGATGCGCCCGAGCACTGAAAAGTGGAACTCAGGGACGCGCAATGACGGGCATGTAAAACCTATCCCAGCATGCACTGGTATACATATGAGATGAACGCAGCACGGTCGCTCAACTTAGCTAGCGTGCTCTCAATCATTCAACGTGAGCTGAAGCGCGGCTCGACCTGCTGAAATATTAGACGCTGGCATTGGAGTGTCGCGATGATGGCACAGTGTCCTATCGTTGAGATGCAACACTAAACACTTTCTTTCAAAGTGGCGGTCGACGTGCGATCGAACATTTTGTTTGCGGGTTTATTTAGTCGTCCTCTGAGTGTGTTTTGCGTAACGGGTGATTTTTGCGTTGTATCCTATTTGTAGGCGCTCCTTTTGGCGCTTTTTTTCGGCACGTTGCGCCGGCGCTTGAGGCGAGGGGTGCGACGGTGTTGCGAACCATCTCGGACGGGGGTGAACTCGTCGGCACGCCACGCCGAAACCGGTTGGTTTTCCGAGGGAAAATTGACACGGATACGCTAGAGCGTTGGGAAACGTTTCTACGCACTGTAATGCGGCGCAATCACGTGACCGCGATCGTCACGTTCAACGACAGCTGCATCAAATCGACAACTGCCCACCGTGTGGCAAACGAATTGGGCGTGCAGCGGTATGTGCTCGAAGAGGGCTACCTGCGGCCCCACTGGATTACGTTCGACCACGAAGGCGTCAGCGGTAACTCGTTGCTGCCAAAGGACCCGGAATTTTACCTGGGGCAGCAATCGCCAACCGTTGGACACGAGACATTTCGCCAGTCCTTCCGGTTCGTTACGCGCGATACGATCCTGCATTTCACGGCCTGCACAGCGCTATCACCCGCACTGCCGTACGATGCGAGCTACTATGGCGACAACGTTTTAACCCAAGCGTTTGGTTACACCCGCGAGTATCTTTCGCGGAAAACTACCCGCGAGCGGCCCGTTCTTGATGCGCTGCGGGCGGCGAAAGAGGCTGGGCGGACCTCGTTCGTCGCCCTGATGCAAAAGCCCGGCGACAGTCAACTGCGCTACCATTCGAAATACCGTGCCAACAACCCTTACCTGCGTGAAGTGATTGGGTCGTTTGCTGCGCACGCTGCCCCGGATGCCATTCTGGTGGTGAAGCAGCACCCGCTCGACTATGGGATCGAACGCTCGAAAGAGTTGTTCGATGCTCTGATCAGCGAGCACGGGCTGCGCGGCCGCGCATACTACATCCGAAAATTACCGATCGAAGACGTGCTTGAGGTTTGTTCTGGCCTGGTCACGATCAACAGCACCGGAGGCTTGGCGGCGGTTGAGCGCCACATGCCGGTTATTACTCTGGGAAACGCGATCTACGACATGCCGGGGCTTACGTTCCAGCATGGGATCGATCGATTTTGGCTCGGAGCTACGGACCCGGATGCAGCGGTTGTCGGCGCATTTGTGCGGTATTTAAAAGCACGGACGCAGATCAATGGCGGGTACTACACACGGCGTCAGCTTGCGCTGCTGACTGAAAACCTCGTTGATCGGATGATGAAAGATGTCGTTGCCCCCCACGCCCGTGGCATGGCACGGCCCGCATCGGAACCAGTGGCATTGCCGGAAATGGTTCCAGGCCTGGTTGCTGCCAACTAAGCGGTTATTGGATGTTGAAACTTATTAGCTTCGGTTCCGACAACGAGGGCAACGTCAGCTGCCAAATGTCAATAGAGCGGGCAGCTTGACGTGCTCATGGATCAACCGACAGCGTTTTGGGACCGACATGTTCGCCAATTGAGGCGATTGCCCGGTCCACGTGCTGTACCCAGGTCAGCGGCCGGTATTCAATATTTGTCGCGCGGCGCGACTGGGCCGCCAGAC
Organism: Hyphomicrobiales bacterium; assembly: GCA_038329675.1. GTDB lineage: Bacteria > Pseudomonadota > Alphaproteobacteria > Rhizobiales > Hyphomicrobiaceae > JANXVY01. The sequence goes on from JBBQNE010000022.1 coordinate 24,397, forward strand.
TGTTGGGGTCGGCTAGCGCTTCAATTGCTTCAATCCATCCACGTCCATCCAACGGATCGATGAAGTCGCCAAAGCCGCCAGCCGCTTCGCGGTGGGCTGCAATATCGGATGCAACCACTGGCGTGCCGACGGTCAGGCCCTCGATAAGTGGCAATCCAAAGCCTTCAATCGACGATGGTTGAAGGAGACCGACAGCCCCCGACAGCAGCCTGGCTAAAGCATCATCACACAGGTCTGAGACTTCGACGAGATAGGGGCCAAGGACTCGCGAGCGCTCAAGAATATCTGCAATGTTTTCGTTTTCCCAACCGCGCTGACCGGCCACCACGAGACGCGGTGTGTGCGAGCCATGACGCTCGATGAGGCGGCGCCAAACGGCGAACAAGAACAACAGGTTTTTTCGCGGCTCGATGGTGCTGAGCGTTACAAAATACGGATGGCCTTCCCCGCTGGTTCTGACCGCTGGTGCGGTGTGTGCCGCGATGCGATCGCGCTCACGGATAAACGCGGGCGCAACGCCGAGCGGTATAACCGCGACTGGTGGTAAGCGGAGGCCCGCCGCTTCAAAGTGGCTGGCTAAATGCTGCTGCGTCGTTGTTGAGTTCACAACAACCAACGATGCCATTTGCGCAACGGTTCGCATGCGCCGCTCGTGCCGAGCAGGGCTGACGGCGGCGACGAATTCCGGGTAAGCAATTGGGATTGTATCGTGGACGAAAAACACATTTCTAATCGACCCGTTCGCGGCCCACGCGAAACGCGCGGGCGTTTCGAGCTGGTTGTGTGAGGTATTGAGGTAGATCGGCTGATTAGCCGCCGTCCTTTTTAGCCAACGGTCGAGCCGCACTGGGGATCGCGCGAGGTCACGTATTGGATAGACCATGTTCGAGCGCAGGTGCTTGATGCGATCGACATTGCGAAATCGTCGGCGCGCCAATTCTGCCGAGCTGATTGGCGAGCGCAGATACGTGTTTAGGGCACCGTAAATCGGATCAGCGTCAGCTGAAAGGTCGATGCGCCAAGCTTTCCCGATACGATCAAGGACATCGAGCATCAGATCGCGGCGCAGTGCGCCGGTGAAGAACGGTGCGGTAAACACGCAGATGCAATCGCGGTACGCTTCGTCGCGTAGAATGCGATTGGCGTAGGCAAATTCGACGCGATCGATGCCGGTTGGCGTTGTTCCAGTCAACCGGTAGGCAATCCGAGTGATGTCGAGGAAGAGTTTCATCGCGTCCAATTAAACCGCGGCCATCGGAGGGCCGATTGCGTCGCTCTTAGCCGCAGGAGCTTTCACGCCACATGCCGAATTATCAAGCTGTATCCGGTCCATAACCGTGGCTGGACGAAGGGCCGCGGCCGACAGCTGTGTCGCTCCTGCACCGGTCGTTCGCACCAGCAAAAAAAAACAGCGAAACGCAGCTCCGACAAAAAAAGCGTGGTATTTGGTATCGATGTGAGGGGGCGTATGTTTTTGTACCGAAATCTTCGAATCTGCGCGTTAGCGGGCTTGGCTGGCATTCCAATGATGGGCTGTTCGGGGTCGGGCCCGATCGGTCGTGATCTCGTTGCCGAAGCGAATGCCAGTGATGCGAACTTTGCCCTGGTTCAAATTGATGAGGGCATGATCGACGTCGTTGCCGCTTGGCACCGTCCTTCGCTCAGCGCTGTATTCGGTGATTATCGCAAGCCCGTTGTTCAGAAAATTGGTGTTGGCGACAGCGTCCAGATCAACATCTGGGAGGCGGGATCGGGCGGCATCTTTGCTGCATCGTCGCTAGATAAAACGTCGGCTGGCTCACGTTTGTCGGCAATCCCGGAGCAGTCGGTTGGCGCCGATGGAACGGTTAACGTGCCCTATGCTGGCCGGATAAAAGTCGCTGGCAAGACGCCACGTGAGATCGAAGAGCAAATCGTTACCAAGCTCGATGGTCGATCGGCGCAACCGCAAGCGATGGTGACGCTGACGAAGAACTTGTCCAACTCGGTGACCGTGACGGGCGACGTGACAACGGGGGCTCGCGTACCGATTAGCCCAAGTGGCGATCGCCTCCTTGATGCGATCACCGCCGCTGGAGGGATTAAGGCATCCGTGAATGAAACGTTCGTGACGTTATCTCGCGATGGCCAGACGCTTAACGTGCCAATGCAGGCGCTGCTGTCGAACAGCAAAGAGAACGTCTATTTGCGTCCAGGCGATATCGTCACCGTGATGAAGGCGCCGCAATCGTTCACCGCTATCGGAGCGACGGGCAGGCAAGCGCACGTTGGTTTCGATGCCGGGGGCATTACGCTTGAAGAAGCGCTTGGTAAAGCTGGTGGATTGCTTGATGAAAAGGCCGACCCGCGCGGCGTTTTTGTCTTGCGGTACGAGCCGACCGCGTTGGTCTCGCAATTTCCTGGCGTGAAACCAACCCTGCTAACGAGAAGCGTGGTGCCGGTGGTGTACCAAGTCGACATGCGTTTGGCTTCGTCGTTGTTTCACGCTCGCCGGTTCGCTATGCGTGACAAAGATATACTGTATGTGTCCAACGCTCCCGTGCCGGAAGCCGAAAAGATGTTACGTCTCATCGGCACTTTGACGTCTCCAGCCGTGAGCGCTTACCGCATTACCAATTAATTGGCATTTGCGACTTCGGCTAACCACATGTGGGCTGATTACCCGACGCACCGGACAACTTCTTTGACGAATGGGCGACCTTGATGGCGCGGGTCACGATCATCAGCGATGCTTGGATCCCGCAAATCAACGGCGCCGTCACAACGCTTGTCAATACCGTCGAGAACCTTGAACTCCTCGGCCACACGCCAACGGTGATTGAGCCAAGTGAGTTTGTCACATGGCCGTGCCCGACGTATCCGGAAATTCCGCTGGCCCGCACGTCGCCCGATGATGTGATCCGTTTGATCGAACATAGTCGCCCCGACTACGTCCTCATTGCTGTTGAGGGCCCGCTAGGGATCGCAGCACGCCGTGCATTGGTCCCGGCAGGTATCCCGTTTTCAACCGCCGCATTTACGCGTTTTCAGGACTATCTGTGGACCCGCTTCAAGCTCCCGCATGGGATCACGCTTCGGGCGCTCGACTGGTTTCACCGGCCGGCAGGTCGCGTTTTGACGCCATCGCCCACTATGCAGAAACTGTTAGCGGAACGCGGTCTTACACAGACCCGTATCTGGCGGCCAGGCGTGGATCATTCTGTGTTTCGGCCGGTTCGCGGCAAGGCCTCGGAAATAGTGGCAAACCTCCCAGGGCCGCTCCACCTCTACGTTGGCCGCTTAGCCATTGAGAAGAATGTCGAGGCTTTTCTCGATCTCGACTTGGCTGGCAGCAAAATCGTCGTTGGTGATGGCCCGGCACGCAAGCGGCTTCAGGCACGCTGTCCTGAGGCGGTTTTTCTTGGGTATCGGACATCGCACGAGATAGCTGAAATTTGCTCGGTGTGTGATGTCATGGTGTTTCCTTCAACGACTGATACGTTTGGCCACGTTATCGTGGAGGCATTGGCGTGTGGATTGCCAGTGGCCGCGTTCAACGTTCAAGGCCCGCGTGACATTTTAACGGATCCGGCCGTTGGGGCGATGGACGACGATTTGGGCTTGGCCATCGCAAAGGCCATGGCGTGCGATCGCGATGCGTGTGTCGTGTTCGCAGCTCAAAATTTCAGCTGGTCCATGAGTACGCAAATCCTGATGCGCGATCTGGCGCCAGTGGGTGGTGACACAGAAACGATAGACCACGTGGCGGCTGCCGACGTCTCGGGCGAACATGCACCCGTGTTCGGTTCCATTCGAGAAAGGATGTAAACGGCCAGCGCCAGTACCCCGCCTGCTATTTGTAAGATTTCGGTTTTGCTTTCGTCCGAAATCGTTACATCTATCGCAGTGCGGCCAAGGCGCGCTTCTTTGCGCCAGCGACTGCTGCGGCATAAAGGGTTACTTTTGTCAGCGCGCAACCACATTGTCGTTATGATGCTGGCCATCTTACCAGGGTGCGCAGGGGCCAACGTTACACTTCCGCCATCCGGGCTTGGTCCGACATCGACCGGCATTGTGGCCGCAGGGGTTAGTGCGCCGCAGCCCGCCGGAATGTCTAAGCCAGCACCAACTGCGCCTCCATCTCAGACGTCGGCCGCGTCAGTGGCTGGGGCAGGGGCTGCGTGCGTAACCTGCCGGATCGTGGGGTTTCGACCTCCGATGGTGACGCTCTATTTGAGCGAGGTCGGCCAAGAGGCTCAGCGGGTGCCACGAACCGCGTTGCAGCTGCCGATTGTGGCATCGGGCGGGGCAGCTGACAGGCTCCAGATCATGACACTCGATGGACTTCGGTGGGTAGCGTCGAGCGACGTGCAAGTCGACGGGATTGCTACGCGCTGAAGGCGCCACGGTGAGCCCACCGCATGGTTTGGCAACGTGCTTGGTCAGACCCCGCCATTATCAGGCATCAGAACGGCCCGGCCCTCGATGCCGTCAAGTTTGTTGATCGCGATCACGGCTTGGGTGCGGCTGTCGACCCCGAGCTTGGTTAAAATCTGGGAGACGTGGGCTTTAATTGTCGCTTCCGATACACCGAGCTTATAGGCAATCAGCTTGTTTGGCAGACCTTCGGCCAGCATCATAAGCACGCGCAATTGTTGAGGCGTCAACATCGATATGCGTGACAGGAGGTCCTCGTTTTCGCTGGACTTCGAGGCATGTAGATCCAAGTCGTCTGGCACCCAGACGTGTCCAGCGAGCACGGCCTGCACGGCCGCACGAATGCGATCAACGGGCTGCGACTTTGGGACAAATCCCGAAGCGCCGTATGCGATACAGCGGCGGATGACATTGCGGTCTTCGGTGGCAGATACGACGACGACTGGAATAGCTGGATACTGCGCGCGAATGAAAAGAAGCCCGGACAGGCCCAGCACGCCCGGCATCGCTAGGTCGAGTAAAACAAGGTCGACGTCATCGTCCTTCGTGAGCAACGCCGTCAATTCATCAAGGGACTGCGCTTCGTCGATTGAAGCACCGTTAACGCTGGCATTCAGCGCTTGGCTGAGCGCGCCGCGAAATAAAGGGTGATCATCAACGATGATAAGCTTCACGGTGCTCCTCCCGGCGCAACTTTTGTGCATAGTGTCACTAAGTGCTCTATGCGAGCTTGTTGACCGAATACGACTTTAGACGAAGCAGCTTAATGTGACAACGTTTGCGAGCGGAGAGGACACAACGTGATTGAACGGAAGGAGCGCAAACCCTACTGGCAGGATACGAAATGGCAAATGCTTGCGAGTTTGATCCCGTTCTTAGCCGTGATCATTGTGTTGCCGCTCTACGCCGAACGGCTCAACTCAAACCGATTTTTAGGGTTTCCACTTGGCTACTTCCTAGCGGCCCATGGCCTCGTTTTGATTGCGGTTGTTACCGTCGCCAGCTTTGTTAATCGTCAGGATGCGATTGACCATTGGCATGGTGCCCACGAGGACGTGTGAGACAACGGTCATATCTTCTGTGGCAGCGTCGGCTAGTGACGGTGCTAACTCCAGTTGGCGTAACCACGCAGCAACTGCATAAACGGTGGCCCCTATGACACCGATGCCCCCGCGTCGCCTCGTCAATCCGAGGCTTGGACCGTACTTCGCAATTCACGCAAGTGCCTGCGTTGCTGCGGTACTCGTCGCGCTGATCATCGAACAGCTTGGCGCACCTCGTGAACAAGTGCGGTGGTTAATCTTGCTGGTGCCGCTTGCTCTAGTGGCTGCAATCGGGATGGCGACGAGGACCAACCAAGCGAACGAATACTATGCGGCAGGTCGGCGCGTTCCAGCCGTCTATGGCGGGATA
>JBBQNE010000023.1:0-29871 GCA_038329675.1 Hyphomicrobiales bacterium
TCCCACAACACCTTCGGCCACCTGTTCCGCTTCACGACCTGGGGCGAGAGCCACGGCCCCGCGATCGGTTGTATCGTCGATGGCTGCCCACCGGGCATCGCGCTCGACGCAGCCGACATCCAGCGCGACCTTGACCGCCGCAAGCCCGGCCAATCGCGGTTCACAACGCAGCGCCGCGAGGCCGATGAGGTCGCCATCCTGTCGGGCGTGTTCAATGACGCCAACGGCCGACAGATCACCACCGGCACACCGATCGCGCTCGAAATCCAAAACACCGACCAGCGTTCCAAGGACTACGGCGCCATCGCCCAATCCTACCGGCCGGGCCACGCCGATATCACCTACGATGCGAAATACGGCGTCCGCGATTACCGCGGCGGCGGACGGTCATCGGCCCGCGAGACCGCAAGCCGCGTCGCAGCAGGCGCCATCGCCCGCAAGGTCCTGGCCCATGTGCTCGGCGACCGCGTGACCATCCGCGCCGCGCTCGTCCAACTCGGGCCGCACCCGATCGACCGCACGCGCTGGGACTGGGCTGCCGTCGACCACAACCCGTTTTTCACCGCCGACCCCGGCAGCGTCGACCACTTCGCCACCTACCTCGACGGCGTACGCAAATCGGGTTCATCGTGCGGCGCCGTGATCGAGGCCGTCGCCGACGGCATCCCCGCAGGCCTCGGCGCGCCGCTTTATGCTAAGCTCGACGCCGACCTCGCCGCCGCGATGATGTCGATCAACGCGGTCAAGGCCGTCGAAATCGGCGATGGCATGGCGGTCGCGGCGCTCTCCGGCGAGGACAACGCCGACGAAATTCGCCGCAGTCCAGACGGCCAGCCCATCTATCAGTCAAACCACGCTGGCGGCATTCTCGGCGGCATCTCAACCGGCCAGCCAATCGTCGTCCGATTTGCCGTCAAGCCGACGTCGTCGATCCTCACCCCCCGCCGAACGATCGACAGCGCGGGCACGGAAGTCGACATCATCACCAAGGGCCGCCACGACCCGTGCGTCGGCATCCGCGCCGTACCCGTCGCCGAAGCGATGCTAGCGATCGTCCTAGCCGACCACGCACTCCGCCATCGCGGCCAGTGCGGGTGACAAACCCAAAAATCGCATCACCAACGGCGAAACAAATCACCCTTCCCGCAACGCGGGAAAAGGAGCCATCCTGACACCAACAGAGGCGAGGCGACCGCCCTCTCCCCGCCTGCGGGGAGAGGGGAGAGACGGCAGCGCGAGCAAAACCGTCGAGGGTGAGGGGTAGCCACAAGCTCAACACAAGATGGGCCTGAATTTAACATTATCTTCCAAGCGTTCGGTCGCCATCGCGCGCTCGTCAAGTACACATTGGACGGAGACCAACGATTAGTACTTGCTTGGCCGCCGAGAGACAATCCTGACCCGCATGATACCGCTGTACCATTCCATCCATTACACTCTGAAACGGAGTTCCATAATCATCTCGTCGAAAGCTTTGTTTTGCTTTGGGTCGATAAGAATTTCTGAAAAGATCTAGAGACACTTTTCCATCTAATAGCGAGTCACGCGCGCACCGAAACTACTCGCCCCTCAAACACCAACGCGAGCATGTCGCTTCGTTCAATCCGCAACTATCCCCGTCACCTTCGCCAACGCGTCCGCGCTATCCGCGTCAGTAACCCGATACGATCGGTCTCCAGCATGGAGCCTCCAGCCAAAAGTCAAACACCACATTCGTAGTGATCGACCAGATATATCCGATCTATTGCGCCTCAAATAGTCCAAACACCCATATCCTCGCGCCGCATCGCGGCCAGAGGCATAAATGTAAACGGGGTCCGGCGGGGCAGGCTGGCCCGGTGGCCAGAATGTGGGTGGTGGGATGTGGGCCAGGTGTGCCGCACCGACGCCGCATTGCGTCGACCGCACTCCTACCCCGCCGCCTTTGACGGTGGTGCGGACACCGGCCGGGCCATCCCGGATCCGGCCGTTCGTCTTGCAGGAACCTCCCCCAAGATCGCACCCGCACCCGGGCCAGCTGAAGGGCTACCGAATGCCGTCAAAAGGTCCCGCCGCAGTCTGCCCAGCTCGCGAACCGGACCCCCATCGGCGTGACACGCGAACAATACCCCGGCCCAAACCCGCGGGGATAACTTTTTCCCGACAATCCCAGTCTTAAATCTAGGAAGCCGAACCAAAACATTGAAATACAACAAAAATATGCCGTAAGCGACGAACCCGTCGCACCGCCCACGCTCTCCCGCCGAAACCAGAAAGCGGGGATAACTTCCCCCCAACACGGTTACGACCGCGGCGCCCTTGCCCCACCAACCGCCCCCGCCCACCCCGCACGCCCACCATCGCGTCACAACACGCACTCCCCAAAGCTGGACGACCCTGGCATTAATCCGCCATGACCGATGCGATGACCGACCCCATAACCGACACCGATGAGATCAACCCGCCTGCGCCCGCCGCCCCCCCGCGCACTGGCCCGGAGGTGATCGCTGCCTACGTGCGCCACTTGCCAGCCTCGCCCGGCGTCTATCGGATGCTCGATACCGCTGGCGAGGTAATCTACGTCGGCAAGGCGCGGTCGCTCAAAGCGCGCGTGTCGAACTACGCCCGCGACGGCAACCACACCAACCGCATCGCGCGCATGATCTCGGCGACCGCGACGATGGAGTTCGTCACCGTCCGCACGGATGCGGAAGCGCTGCTGCTCGAAGCCAACCTGATCAAGCGCTTTCGACCGCGCTACAACGTCGTGCTGCGCGATGACAAATCGTTCCCGTTCATCCTGCTGACCCGCGACCACCGCGCCCCGCAAATCACCAAGCACCGTGGCGCGCGGGCTCGCAAAGGTGACTATTTTGGGCCGTTCGCGTCGGCTGGCGCGGTCAACCGCACGATCAACATGCTGCAACGCGCGTTTCTACTGCGCTCGTGCTCCGACAGCGTGTTTGAAACCGTGACGCGGCCGTGCATGCTCCACCAGATCAAGCGCTGCTCGGCGCCATGCACCGGCGTGATCTCGGCTGAAGATTACGACGCGCTGGTCATCGAGGCCATCAGCTTTTTGCGCGGCGAAAGCCAGAACGTCCGCGACATGTATAAGCGGATGATGCAGGAGGCGGCCGACAATCTCGAATTCGAGAACGCCGCGCGCTTTCGCAACCGCCTGTGGGCGCTGGCCCACGTCACGGCCGACCAGTCGATCAACCCCGAGGGGATCGAGGAGGCCGACGTCTTCGCCATCCACCAGGACGGCGGGATCAATTGCATCCAGGTGTTCTTTTTCCGCACCGGCCAGAACTGGGGCAACCGGGCGTATTACCCCAAGGCCGACCGCTCGCTGCCATGCGAAGAGGTGCTCGAAAGCTTCATCGCGCAATTCTACGACGACAAGCCGGTGCCGCGGCTGATCCTGCTGTCCCACGCGATCGAGGCGCAGGACCTGATGGCCGAGGCGTTGTCGACCAAAGCCGAACGTCGCGTCGAAGTCCGCGTACCGGAGCGGGGGGCAAAAACCGGCCTCGTTGCGCACGCGCTGCAAAACGCCAAGGAGGCGCTCGCCCGCAAGCTGGTCGAGAGCGCGTCCCAGGCCCGCCTGCTGGAGGGGCTGGCCGAGCGCTTCGCCTTGCCCCGCGTGCCGCAACGCGTCGAGGTCTACGACAACAGCCACATCATGGGCACCAACGCGGTCGGCGGGATGATCGTCGCCGGGCCAGACGGTTTTATCAAAAGCCAATACCGCAAGTTCAACATCAAGTCGGAGGCCGGCGCCGCTGGCGATGACTACGGCATGATGCGTGAAATGCTAACGCGGCGTTTCACGAAGCTTGCAGATTCATCGCTCACGGGTTCAGCGCTCACGGACGCTGTTCCGCGCCAAGAGGCGCAGGCGTCCTCCGCGACCCGGGCGGATCCCGCCCCGGCGGAGGGCCCGAGCGCGAGCGAGGAACAGCCCGTGAGCGCCAACCGCGTGTCCGGGAGCAACGCGACCCGGGCGGAGCCCGCCCCGGCGGAGGGCCCGAGCGCGAGCGAGGATCAGCCCACGATCGCCAAACGTGTGTCCGGGAGCAACGCGACCCGGGCGGAGCCCGCCCCGGCGGAGGGCCCGAGCGCGAGCGAGGATCAGCCCGCGAGCCCAGACTCCGCGAGCCCAGACTCCCCGAGCCAAAATCACGCGAGTCAAAACCGCCCCGACCTTGTCCTGATTGACGGCGGGCCTGGACAACTCAAGGTCGCGCTCGACGTGTTGGCCGAACTCGGCATTCGCGACATCCCCGTCATCGGCGTCGCCAAAGGCCCCGACCGCGACGCAGGTCGCGAGCATTTCCACGTCCCCGGTCGGTCGAAGTCGATGATGCTCGAAACGCGCGACCCGGTGCTTTACTTCATCCAGCGCCTGCGAGATGAAGCCCACCGGTTCGCGATCGGTGCGCACCGTGCGAAGCGGGCAAAAGCAATCAGCGTCAACCCGCTTGACGAGATCGAGGGCATCGGCCCGACGCGGAAACGTGCATTGCTGTCACACTTCGGAAGCGCCAAGTCGGTGTCTCGGGCCGGCATCGAAGACCTCAAAGCTGTGTCGGGCATTTCGGCCGAAATGGCGCAAAAAATCTATGATTTCTTCAACGAACGCCGCGCTTGATCGTAATTTTCAAAATCACGGTCCCGGTATAAGCGCCAACTGTCCAACACATGTCGCAATCCGCATGATAGTTTCCGGTCCGACACGATAATCCGCTGGAGGGATCCGCCCATGCTCCGCCTCGCGCTGACGCTTTGCTGCGCCGTGCTCATGTGCCTGTCGCAAACCGACACCGCGACGGCCAAGCAGGCGTGGACAACCCTTGGCACAGCCAAGGCCGACGCGAGAACGGTCAGTTCCACAACCATCACGGTCGGCGAGGGCAAAGGCGGCTTCCGCCAATTGCGGATCAAAGCCGACGGCGCGCTGACCGCCAGCCGCATCACCGTCCAATTCGCAAACGCGAAGCGATCGATGCTCGTGGTCGAGGGCGTCGCGCTGGAGGTGGGCAAACCAGCCGTACTGTGGACGTCGGCTGAGCCCGGGGTTGTTGCAGTGGTCAGTGTTAGCTGGGCGGCAGCGTCAGGCGCGAACGCGGCAAATTCCGTTAGCGCCGTCACCTTGACCCTCGAAGGACTACAAGACGAGGGCGACGCTGACCTGAAGGTCGCCGATGAAAAGCTACCAACTCGCCGATTTGCCTCGCCCGGTCCCGCGAGGGATGTGACGTCGCCAGCTCCCGCGACGCAAGGCGCTATCGCTCGCCCTCCACCCGTTGCATCGTCCCCGCCACAGGTCATAGCTCGGCCCTCGCCCCAAGTAACGGCACCCCAGTCCAGCCAGGAAGCGGCTCGTCCAACGACCCGCGGGATCGGCGCCGCCTCGCCATCGCCTACAGCTGGTACGACACGCGCTGCGGCAGAACCAGACGGCGTCTGCCTGACCGACAACGTCTGCACCCCGATCCCCGTGTTCTTCGGTTCAAACCGAAATCAACTCGCTGGCCGCACCCACGTGACGTTTGGCTATGAGCGGCCCAATAAACTCACGCTCGGCCGTACGATCGTCACAGTGCCCAAAGCCCGCAAACAGGGCGAGATCCCGCGTCCGACGACACTTGACTGGGTTCGCGGCGTCCCAGCGGCAGGCTCACCTGACCGGCATTTCACGATCCCAAAGGACGGCGTAAAAATTTATGACAGCGAGGACGCCTTCATTGCCGAAGCGAAGAGATACATGTCCGAGGCGGGCGATAGTCGGGATCACGCCTTCATTTACGTGCATGGTTTCGCCGTCAGCTTTGAAAACGCCATGTATCGCGCTGCCCAGATGACCTACGACCTCGGCACCAACGGAAAACCGTTTGGAACCGCGTTCGTCTACACATGGCCGTCGCAGGGCAGCATTTTCCCAACCGCCTACAATTACGACGCCGAGAGCGTCGATGTCTCGATTGTGCACTTTCGCAAGTTCGTCGAGTTGGTCGGGCAAAAAACCAAGGTCAAATACCTCCACGTCATCGCCCACAGCATGGGCAACCGGATCGTGATGCGTGCACTTGATGAGGCCGTCAAAACCGGCAGCCCCACATGGGTTTCGCAGGTGATATTGGCCGCGCCCGACGTCGATAAACAAGTCTTTGAGCAGCTCGCAGCCAACGTCTCCAGCGCGGCGCGGGGCTTAACACTGTACGCCTCGCAACAGGATAACGCCTTGAAAATATCGCGTGTGTTTCGCGGTAACAGCGCGCCGCCAAGGGCAGGCGAGGTGTCGCCGCCAGCTGGCCCAGCCATCGTTAAAGGTATCGATACGATTGATATTTCGTCGCTGTCGACGTCCTATTTCCTGCCCGACGTCAATAGCCACGACAAGTATGCCGACAGCCCGGAGTTGTTGCAGGACATGTCGGCGATTTTCAGTAAAGCGAAACCGCCGCCGGAGACCCGCAGTAACAAATTTAAAAAAGCGACCTTTCAAACGCTTGAATACTGGCGTTACGCAAAATGAGATGAGCGCGCGCGTTGACGGCAAACACATCGTGCAGCATTCGCAAACGTGTTCCCCTCGATCTAAGCACATAAAAACGTTCAGATTACCCACTGAGATTGTGCAGCGCAGCTCTCCAGACGTCCTGGCGCCAGATCGCCGGTCATATCGCTCGCGGTGTCGATTGGTCCGCAGTCACGAATCGTAAAGGATTTCGCCCGCGGAGGGCGTCGAACCACTCGACCCGGCTCACCGGGTCCGTATTTGCGGGGCGATGGGCTGGCAGCCAGACAGCGTCGCGCTGCCGATTTTCCGCCTAATCCTTAAGCAATTGCACAACCGCATGGCTGCGGCCGCTTCGCTTGATGGCCCCGAAGCCGGGCACGACTGCCCATAGATTGACCAATTCCCGCAACAGCGTGGCACGATAGCTACAGCCCACGACGACCGTGTGACGAATGTGGATCCACACTTGAATCAACAGGGCGTTCGGGTGTTCGTAGCGTTAAGGACCGCGGCACGAGGCGTGCGATTGTCTGGTGGCTTTCGGGGAATTACGACATGAACAAATTGCTTTCAGGCCTAGTTGCAGCGGCCGTGGTCGCCACGGGCTCAACGGCAGCGCTCGCTGAGGATCCACCGGCCTTTGCCTGGTCGTTCAACATCGGTGCGACAACCGACTACGTCTTCCGCGGGGTGTCGCAGACCTCCGAGGATCCAGCAATATTCGGCGGCGCCGACGTGACGTACGGGATGTTCTATGCAGGCGTCTGGGCATCTGGTTTGGATTTCGGCGATGTCCCCGGGACATCGAGAAATGTTGCCAGCCTCGAAGTTGATGTTTACGGCGGCATCAAGCCGGTCATTGGCCCCGTCACATTCGACCTTGGCGTAATCGGATACATCTACCCAAGCGCAAGAGATGCTGCGGCTGAGTTCGACTACGTTGAAATCAAGGGCGGCGCGAGCGGCGCCATCATTCCGATGCTGCCCAAACTCACGCTCGGCGGCGTTGTTTACTACTCGCCCGAGTATACGGCAAGGCAGGGTCAAGTCATCACAGCTGAAGCGACGGCTGGTTACGAACTGCCGGGCATTTGGAAGTTCGCGCCAACCGTCAGCGGCCTCGTTGGCGCTTCGTACGGTGACGTAGGTGATGGTTTCATCGCCGCGAACGGTAAGGATGAGTATTTCTACTGGAACGTCGGTTTGACGCTTGCAGTTGAGAAGTTCAGCTTTGACTTCCGTTATCATGACACCGACATCAGCAACACCAACGGTTTCTGCACGGGTTCAGTCTTCCAGTGCGACGAGCGCTTCGTGTTCACCGGCAAGTTCACCTACTGAGCGTTTAGCGTCTCGGCGCTAACAAAGATGCGGATATAAAAGGCTCGCGCACTGCGCGGGCCTTTTTCTTATCACGGAATGACTGAGCTTATCCGGGTTGCCTCTACGCAACCACGTCGCGCGCTCGAAACAACGGCGGCGCCGGTCAATTTCTCGGTGCACTGTTTTCAAACAAACCAGCGCGCTGATTTGCGGAGCTTGGCGATTCACTTAGGGTCAGGAATCTCGGAGCGCGTTCAGAAACATTCATCTGAACCCAGACCAAGCACCCTCTTACTGACCGTGACCCCGCCACGATGTCCATGACACCCGCAATTGTCGTTGCCATTGCCATTCTTATCGTCAGCACGATCGCGATCGCCGCGCTGCTGCTGCCCCGTCTGCTTGAACGTAAAATCGTGTTTGATACAAACTCGGACGCTCCGTGCGCTTTTGGCCCGGATATGGCGTGGCTCGCCATCAAAACAGACCAACCGCTGGAAGTCGCCCAACTCCTCGGTCTCGAACAGCCAACGCCGTCAAATTGGAATTGCGGCATCGGCACCGTCTATCATGGCACCTTGAGCAACGGCCGAGTATTCGTGTCGCCGCCGCACGACGGCTGGGTGTTCGTTGTCGGCGCCGCACTGCCGCTACCCCAGGGCCCGGGCTTCGTCGATAAATATACGGCGCTCCATCACGGCTTGGCTGAACGCTATTCCGATGTGCAAGCCTTCGCCGCCTTTCCCGAACTCGACCTCTTCGCGTGGGCGCGCATCACAGGCGGCAAGTTCATCCGTTCGTTAGCCGTGTCCGATACGGGCGTTATCATCAGCCGCGGCAAGCCAACCCGCGAGGAGCGTGCGCTCGGATTGAAGCTCTACGAATTGCGCGGTGTCAAAGGCCGTAAAGGCGACGCTGGCGGCGAACTGTTGATGCATCCAACGTTGGAGCACGTCATGCGTCTGGCTGGAGGCTGGAGCCTGAACCCAACAGTGCTGTCGGGCGGCTCCAGTAACGGTCACGGCTACGTCGGGTTTGCTCCCTCGCAATGGCGCAGCGAACGGATGCGTAAGATCGCCTAACCGTAGCTCAGCGGTTACGCCGCGATTCTGAACTTCGCCTTCCGGACACGTGCTGCCGGGAATGGAATGATCATCGCCGATGGACGAACCTTCGGTTTGATAGCCAAAACTTTGAGCGTTGGCTTCTTAGAAACAAGAACGGGGCGCTTCATCGGATAAAGATCCGGTGTCCGCTGACCGAACGCTTTGCCGATCGGTTTACGGGCGGTGGCTTTCCGATTGATGCGGCTCACACTAGTAAGCCTGGCTGCAAACCGCCGCGATTTCATGGCAGTTCGAGTTTTAGGAGGTAGCGCAACCGCTACCGCATTCTGTAGCGGCAACCCATCGACAACGACGAGTTCGGCTGCGTTGTCATACACCCAAACCGTAGGCGCCGCCGCCGCAGCGACTGGAGTTGGCGCGAAACCCAGCCAAAGCATGAAGATTTTGATCATACGTTGCATAGTGCCTTCCCGTTTTTCTTCGGTTTCCCAACCGGTTAGGAAGACAGTCGCAGATCTGAGTTAATGCTCGTATAACGGCCGTTCAGGAACGGCCTGAGGGGTATCGCCTACCGCACCTCGCGCCGCTACAGCCCCATTTCTGTCGTTGGTGCCTGTTTCCTCGTGATGGGTGCTCTCTACGCGGGCGTTCCAGCCCAGCACTGCGATCGCAGCCCGCGTCGACGGCATGGGCTCCAGATCGCCCCGCCCTGCCCTACCAGCCGATTGCAGGGCGGTGGCGGTTGCACGGCAGGGGAGCAACCGCACGGTAGCGGTTTTCGCGTCGCGGACGGCAATGGTGCACGCAGCAAAATTGTTCGTCGCTCGCGTCGGAGGGCCAGGACGCACGGCTGTTCTGGACGGCGCGGTCATGGATGCGGGTTCATGAAACACCACTTCGTTCACAAACGCCCAGAACCCGACCAGATGCCAGCACACCGCCCCACAAATAAAGCCCAACCCCGCCGCAACCGCTGTTGAGTTATCAAACCCCGAACGCTGGCGACGGGCTTTGCGCGGGGCTTCAAGGCCGGGTCCGTCCGACGCGCTTGACTGTTCTGTTCCCCGCGCCAATCCGTTTGCCCCCTCGTTAGGGTCGCGCCGCACGAATCCCTAAACGTTAGGATGACGAGCGACGTGCAAACCTCAAGGGGAGACGGGCGTTTAACCCCGGCATGTCCACATGCCGTTCCAAGTCGGCATGTCCACATGCTGCAACGGGCCGGTTCATCCACCACTGCTGCGCGAGGCGCGGTCGACCCGCGACACAGCAACCATCAAATGTTGCGTGCGTTAGGAATGACCGCTGGACGGTTTGCCGCCGGCGGCTTTGCATTGAGCGGCCCAGCGTCGGGTTTCGTCGCCCGAACCGGCGGCACATACATGCTCTGCGCCGAACACATCCGGCGAGGGTCCTCGTTGGCCCCGCAACTGCGAGGTTGCCCGTCCTTGGAAAAGCAAATCCGAACTTCCCGCAGCCTGTTTCCAGATCCACCGCACGAGATCGCCATCATGTCGGGACGCAGCCACGGGTTAGCGCGTTGAAAATCCTTGGCCAGGTCGTCTGGGCTTACGAACTTTGCTTCAAACGGATTGACGTAGGCTTCAGGTACTTTGACCGTTTCAAACAGCTTGCGCGACATCGCAAAAAACGGCGCCGGTTCCAGTCCCGAGCACGTTCCGTGCTTGCGATACTGGTGGATGACCAACCCCTCGCTCGGCATAATGTCCAGCATATTGTTGATGATCGGACGTGGAACAAATTTGCCTTTGGTCGTCGGGCAAAATTCCGGCCAACCCTTCTGGTTTTGCGGCCATACGCCGTGCAACACGAACGAATAACGTTTGCCGTCCGTCCGGTCACATTGTGAGTCAAATCGATCGCTCAGCGCACGTCCAGAGCAGTGGGTCGGGCTCCATGACAGCACCATCGCGTAATAGTCGAACTGCCCGACAACATTATCTTTTTCGGGCGACCGATCCGGGAACCGCTGCGCAACAGCAGCCGTCGCGAGCACGGTGACCGCCGTTGCGATGACGCCGATCCAACCCACTCTCGATGTCGCCAGTCGTAGCATCGCCAAGCCAACCTTCTCGATCACGAGACCCGCAGCGCAGACCAAGAACGAACCGCGCACATGGCTGATGGTGTATCTTGCCGTCCCGGCGACGTCTAGTGTTCCGGTTTTGCATCAAACGCGCAACACGAGCCAAGCAAGTGACGCGCACACGCCGTCGTCGTATGAAGCGGCTCAAGACAGCCCCAGCCACGGATCTGCCCGCATGTATATCCCGCCCCACTTTGAGGAAGTCAGCCCAGAAGCAATTCAAAACGTCCTTGCAGCGGCGCCGTTGGCTTGCGTCGTCGCACAAACGTCGGCTGGTTTGATCGCCAATCACATCCCTTTGCTTGCAGCACCCGATGGCACGCTGATCGGACACGTGGCGCTCGCCAATGACATGCACCGGTTGGTGCCAGACGGGCAGGAAGTGATGGCGATCTTCAAAACCAACGACGCCTACGTCTCCCCCAATTTCTATCCAACGAAGTTTGAACATCACCGCCACGTGCCAACGTGGAATTACCAGGTCGTGCACGCCTACGGCTCAATCACCTTCCAACATGACGAGCCAGTAAAGCGCGCCGCCGTCGGGCTACTAACGCGGATCCATGAGCGGCAATTAAACGGCACGGACGCGTGGCGGATGGCGGATGCACCAACCGATTACATGCAGCAGATGATTGGCAATATCGTCGCGTTCCGCATCCAAGTCCTGCGAACGTTAGCCAAATCGAAGCTCAGCCAAAATCGCGAGGCCCGCGATTATGACGGGGCCATTGCAGGGCTGCGCGCGTCCGGGCACATCGACATGGCCGAGCAGATGGCAACCCGGCGATCAACGGAAACTTGAGTAACGCCTCAGCCCGCCGGACCAGCCCGCCCGTCTGTCCACATAGCTGCCAACGTCCGCCGAGCTCACCCATCAGCCCCGCGCCAACCCGTCCAATATCCGCACCCAGCTGCGCGTGCCTTTGCGAAAGCTCTGCACGTTGTATTTTTCGTTGGGCGAATGGATGCGGTCGTCGTCGAGGCCGAAGCCGACCAACAGGCTGTCCATCCCGAGCGCGTCCTTGAACGATGTGACGATTGGAATTGATCCACCGCAACCCATCATCACTGGCGTGCGGCCCCACTCGGCTTCCAACGCGCGCGCCGCCGCACGGAAAACAGGGGTATCGGTGTCAAACGCGGTCCCAATACTGCCCCGGCCACCGATAAACTCAATCGGAGTATCTGTCGGCAACTGAGCGCGAACGAAATCCTCAATCAACCCCAACACCCGGTCGGCATCCTGCCCCGCAACCAGTCGGCACGTGATCTTGACCGATGCCTTCGATGGGATGACAGTCTTCGATCCAACGCCTTGGTAGCCACCCGTAATACCATTGAACTCGATCGTCGGCCGCGCCCAAATCTGTTCAAGCACGCTGTACCCCGTCTCGCCTCCAGCATGTTTCAGTCCGATCCCGCCCAAAAACCCGGCCTCGTCGAAATCGAGCCCCGCCCACTGCGACCTCTGCGCTGGCGCAGGCGGCGTGACACCATCATAAAACCCCGGGATCGCAACCCGGCCGTCGGCGTGGTGCATCGCCGCCATGACCCGGGCCAGGGCACGGATCGGGTTCATCACTGGCCCGCCATACATCCCCGAATGCAGATCGCGCGATGGCCCGCCAACCACAACCTCGATGCCAGCGAGGCCGCGCAGCATGGTCGTGATCGCGGGCGTATCCCGATCAAACTGGCCAGTATCGCAAACAAGAACGATGTCGGCGGTGATCTCTTGACCGTGCTCGGCGAGAAACCCGGGCAGCGACGGTGACCCGCACTCTTCTTCCCCTTCAAGCATCACCGACACATCGATCGGCAGCCCGCCGGTGGCATCGCGCCACGCCCGCATGGCCTCAAAAAACGTCATCAGCTGCCCTTTGTTATCCTGCGCCCCCCGCGCAATGATCACATCACCGTTGGGCGGCTCGTGTGCGATGACAGGCTCGAACGGCGCCCGCGTCCAAAGCTCCAGAGGGTCAGGCGGCTGCACGTCATAATGGCCGTAGAATAGCACGTGCGGGCGCCCAGCTATGCCGGATTTTAAGTGCGCCACCACCATTGGATGGCCGGTTGTCGAAACGATCCGTGCCTCAAGCCCGAGCGAGCCGAGTTGTTCACAACACCAGTTGGCCGCCGTTAGACAGCTCTCTGTGAAAGCTGGGTCGGTTGAAATGCTGTCGATCCGCAATAGCTCAAACAGCCGTCCTAGCCCGCCTTCGTGGTTGCGGTCCGCTGCCGCCAGGGCAGCTTGTAATGATGTATCGAGGGGCGACTCCGGCGCTGCGTCTTGGGCACTTTTACGTGCATCGTCACGGGCATCGTCACGGGCATCGTCACGGGCCGCATCAATGGCAATCGTCATGTCTGCATATCCCTCTTGGTTACACGACTGTCCCAATTGGATATCAACGGGCGATGCAAACGGGAATGCCAGAAACGGGACATGCGGGTATGCCGCGCAACAAAAAAAGCCCGCCATCGTGAGATGGCAGGCTCAAGTCGTCAGGGAGACCACGTTTCAAAAATCAACGCTGCGGGACCAGTGACTGAGGATCACGGGTGAGCGCAGTCACGGACTAAGGTCGATCCGGATGCCGGTTCGGATGATGTGGTCATCGTCGCCATCGGTCGCCTTCGAATCTGACCAGATGAACTGGTAGCCACTGTCGAGTTTGATCGACGGCGCGATGTCGATCGTCAAACCAGCCGTTGCCGTCGCCGCAAGCCCGAACCTCGAGCCATTGACGCTTTCGACGTTGAAGCCCGCCCCACCGATGCCGAGGCCAACATACGGCGTGAACGCGGACTGGCGCTCAAAATCGTAATACAGGTTGGCAAAGCTTACGAAATCATGGCGATCGGAGTGTTTGAAGAACGCCGTGATATCAGTGCGTATTGATGGCGTAATGTAACGGCCAAAGCCGATCCCACCAAACAGTTTGTCTTCGCTGTCGTCGCCAGCGTAGAAGTTAAAGCCCAGATCGCCGCGCACATACCAGTCGCGCTCGGGCGAGTTGGCTGGGTTCGGTTTTGGAACGGGCACGACGTTGCGGAAGTCTTTCGTGCTCCCGCCGATCACGCCGCCACGGCCGACCGCGTAATCGTTGGCCGATGCGATCGTTGCGCCAGCACTTAGGAGCAGGGCGCCGATCACGGCCGATGTTAGGTGCGTCATGGTCCTCGATCCTTTTTCGGTCGCCGGTCCAAAAATTGGATGTCCAGCGTCAAGAATAGTCTGTGGTCCGGGCGTGTCGCGGTCGAAGGTCGAAGGCAAAAGTGAGACGCACCACAGATCAGACTTCGAATTATTCGATCGAGACGAGATAGGATGGGCACTGACGCGCCCACCCATATTTATCAGCGAAAGTCGTAGCGGAGGCCGATGCGGAACTCGTGAGCGTGGATGTCCGACACGACCGGATCAGGCGAAATCGGCGTGGCGACCGGCGTCGGTACGGCCGCCGTCGGCGCCCGCGTTACTGTGGCGGGGCCGCTGGTAACTTCGCCGAGGTAGAGGAAGCGATAGCCAATATCGAGGTAGAAGTTGCGGGCCACATCGCCCGATGATCCTTCGCCCGAGCCAGCTGGCGCGCCGCGGCCAGTTAAGTTGATCGCAACACCCGCCATGAGGGCGGCCGCGATGTCGTTGCCTTCGCCTTTGGCCACGTCGACGCGATCGCAACAGGCTGCAAACGAGCCAGCCGAGAGATCATGCTTCACCCAGCCGATGCCAGCGCCAACGTAGGGCGTGAAGCGGCTGCGCAAGTCGAAATCATAATAGCCGTTGAGCATCACAACCGTGCTCTCAAGGCCCAGTTTGCCCGGCGCGTTGCCCGCAATGCCAATCGAAGCTGCCGGGATCGTGCCATTGACGTCCGTTTCGAAGCGATGTTCGACGGTGATGTCAGCGCGGACGTTTTTGTTGAAGTAGTAGCCAAGGCCACCGCCAACCGCCCAATTCCCATCGATCGAACGGTCGAGGTAATCGAAGCGCTGATCTTGAATGATCATCGGCGTGTCGTACTGCGAATAAGAGCCGTCGATGCGGCCATAGAATCGAGCCGCCGATTGCGAAACAAGCGCGGGCACGCCGTCTTTGATGCTGCCGTTAAATCCGCCGAGATCGGCCGCGTCTGCCGTGGCAA
Organism: Hyphomicrobiales bacterium; assembly: GCA_038329675.1. GTDB lineage: Bacteria > Pseudomonadota > Alphaproteobacteria > Rhizobiales > Hyphomicrobiaceae > JANXVY01. The sequence continues at coordinate 15,157 of JBBQNE010000023.1, forward strand.
CGGCCCCAATTGCGCCAGCCAAGGCACCGGCGAAGGCGCCGCAAACGAATGCGCTGCGTTTGAACGTCATTGTCGATCCTCTTCCACGTCAGGCACCCCACGCCTGTTTGGGTGGTGGGGCCCATGGATCTGAAGATCGCCGATAGTGTTTAAAGGACACTTAAAGCGCGGCGCATTTTGAGACGCGGCGATTGAGGCGACTGATGAAACCAAAAATAAGATTTTAGATTCAGTCGCTTAAATAGCGAACAACCCTCGAGATAAATCGGCGCGCCTCAAGCCGCCGCCTTGCGCACAGCTTCGACGATATCCCCCACAACAGCCGTGACGAGATCGCGGTCATCACCTTCCGCCATCACCCGGATGACGGGCTCCGTCCCAGACGGCCGGATCACGAGCCGACCTGAATTGCCAAGCTTCATCTTGCCAGCTTCGATCGCCGACATGACGCGCTGGTCATCGAGCGGTTTTCCTTTCGTGTATCGAACATTTTCAAGCAATTGCGGCAGCGGCTCAAACCGATTTGTCACTTCGCTGACGGTCTTGCCGCTTTGGACAACAACGGCGAGGATCTGCAACGCGGCGATCAATCCGTCCCCGGTGGTAATGTAATCCGACAGCACGATATGGCCCGATTGCTCGCCGCCGACATTGTAGCCGTGCTTGCGCATATGCTCGACAACGTAGCGGTCGCCAACGCTTGTCCGTGCCATCGTCAGACCAACGCTGTGCAGATACCGCTCCAGCGCAAGGTTGCTCATCACCGTGGCAACGATACCGCCAGCCGACAGCTTGCCGGCCCGGTGCCAGCTTTCGCCAATCACCGCCATCAGCTTGTCGCCGTCGATGATCTGACCCTTTTCGTCGATCAGCACGACGCGATCAGCATCGCCATCGAGCGCGATGCCGATGTCGGCGCGCAGTTCGCGAACTTTTTCGCAAACAAGTTGCGGCGCGGTCGATCCGCACCCATCGTTAATGTTGCGCCCGTTGGGTTCAACGCCAATTTTGATAACTTCCGCGCCGAGCTCCCAAAGCGCTTCCGGCGCAACTTTATAGGCGGCCCCGTGCGCGCAATCGATTACGATCCGCAAACCGCCCAACCGCAGGTCCTTAGGCAACGTGCGCTTGGCAAACTCGATGTAGCGTTCCTGAGCACTTTCAACCCGTGTCGCCCGGCCGATGCGATCTGGGGCGACGAGCATCTTGCTTGACGGCCCTTCGAGGAGCTGCTCGATTTCAAGTTCGGTCTCGTCAGACAGCTTGTAGCCATCGGGCGCAAACAATTTGATGCCGTTATCATCAAACCTGTTGTGCGAAGCCGAGATCATGACGCCGATGTCAGCCCGCAGCGACCGTGTCAGCATGGCAACGGCGGGCGTCGGCATCGGCCCCAGCAGAAAGACGTCCATGCCAACGGACGTAAACCCGCTCATCAGTGCTGCTTCGAGCATATAGCCTGACAATCGCGTGTCTTTGCCGATCACGACGCGGTGTCGGTGCGACCCTTTCTGGAACACGGTTCCAGCCGCCATCCCGACCTTTAACGCCATCTCCGACGTCATCGGGTGGCGGTTGGCCTGCCCGCGAATGCCGTCGGTTCCAAAATAGCGGCGCGTCATGGCAGCACCCCGTCCCGTTGATGTCAAAACGTAAATTCGGCCGCGATCAATACCAAGGTGGCAGCGGTCGCGCACTTCAATTCCAGATGCAAATCACCTCTGAAGGCTGTTTCTCCCATATCAATTGCGCGTAACCTTGATGCGTCCATGGATGGAACACTGAGCGCCGTTTCGTCGTCCCATTCCAGTTCCAAAATCTGGCTGCGTCCTGGAACGTGACAGCCGAATCTGATCTTTGTCTGCCCAATCAGATTGCAAATGAAGGAGCCGCCCGTGGCCCAATTTCTCGCAGTCGCCAACCGCAAGGGCGGCGTCGGCAAATCGACGATTTCGGTCATGCTGGCACACGCGTTTGCCGTCTGGGGTGGCAAGCGCGTCCTTCTGATGGACCTCGATAGCCAGTGCAACGCCTCGCTGATCTTGCAAGGTGGTGAGGGCTGGCTTGCTGCGCGCAAGGCCCACAAGACGATCGCCGACTATTTTCTCGACGTGTTTGACGAAAGCGCCGAGAGCCCGCGCGATTACCTTGTCCACCGCGTGGGCGACATCCGCGACCTCAACGGCAAAGCGCCCACCTTGTCGCTACTTCCAGGTTCACTGCTGCTCGAAGATGCCCAAGGCGAGCTATATCTGAAAGAGGCGCGCCAAGCCAAAGATCCCGACCTCGTCTCCACCCGCGTCCGCGGCCGGTTGGAACGCCTCCTACGCCGCTTCGAAGGCACGTTCGATATCGTCATCCTCGATTGCGCCCCGGGCCTATCGTTTGCAGCGCTCGCCGCCTTAAAAACCGCCGACCTGGTCCTCGTTCCGTTCCGACCTGATTACGTCTCGCAGCTGGCCGTTGATCGCGTCGCGCTCCTAATCGAGGGCAAGCGAACCGGCGCCGACCTCGCCGAGCTGCCGCTTGATGCGCGCCGCTACGCCTGTCTGGCCAACGCCGTGCGAGACAGCTCGCGCGAACGCAACATTTCCGATGAAATCGCGCTCGATCATCCCATGCTATCGTGTCGAATGCCAATGAGCCCGGCCATTGCCGATGCATTTGATTTCCGTGACAGCCCTTCCTCGATCGCGGAAAAGTATGGAGATGCAACTGATTCTGTACGTATGCTTTACGAGGAAGTCGCCTCGCGGCTAACGCTACGGATGGCGGCATGAGACGGCGGGTCGGTAAGGTTCAACAACCAAACCGCTCAGGCAAACCGGGAAACGGTTCGATGGGAAAGCGGACCAGGGTGCTATCGGGCGAAAGTGCGCGGATTTATTTCCGTGCTCTGTTTGTCGCTGACCCACATCAAACATCGGCTTCCGCTGCCCGGCTCGCCGAGACTTGCATGCGTGAAATCTCTGAGTTGCGCGTCCGGGTCCCACAAATGACGACCCGCACGGGAACGCCCGAGCCAACACCAAAGCCAATTAAAACGCGCGCTCTCGCCACCGCCCCGCCCTCCGCGAGCACTTCGGCCCTCGCCAGCGCCTCCGTCCAACCCGCGCCGGTTGCAAGCATTCCCCCAGCCACGGAGGCATTTGACCCATTCGCCTTCAGCCTGATCGTCGTCTACCGCCGTGACGGCCGGAACGCGCTCTTGGACCGTCTCAAGGCCGTCGGCGACGTTCGGCAGCTCAAAGAAATCGCCAAGGCGCAACACATTGGTCTTCCACCCGACATAAACGGCCTTGCGGAACTCTGCGTCGCCATCGTCGCTGGCACCGAACGCCGCCTCGCCCACCGCGAAGCCGCCGCCAGCTGACCTGCCTTGCCTGGTCGGTCCCGCCGTGTGCCCATGCCCATGCCCATGCCCATGCCTGGCGCGGCATTTGCGCCGTAAAAGCCTTAAAGTTGCCTGTTAGTGCAAGTCGTGCTGCAACGTTGACGGGGCAGCAGAAGCGCATTTGACCAAATCTCGCGGCAAATACGGCTCGCGGCAGTAAGAGGCGCGGATGGCACGCAAACGGGGCACGGACGGGGTCAGCGAATATAAGCACCGGAGCTTGAGTCAGCCCGGCGTGTTCCTTTTGCGCATGACGATTTTTCTGATCCTTTGCGCGTTTATCGCCGCCATCCTGTTTGAACAATTGCGCGCTTCGCTCCTGACAAACCCCGCGCTTAACGGCCTGATCCTCGGCGTGCTGTTCCTCGGGATTGTCTATGCCTTCCGCCAAGTCCTCAGGCTCTACCCGGAAATTCGCTTCGTCAACGGCTTCCGCATCTCAGACCCGGGTTTGAGCGCCGGCATCGAGCCCCGCCTGCTCGCCCCGATGGCAACCATGCTCCGCGACCGCAAAGGCGCACTCTCGCTCTCGACGACCGCCATGCGCACCATCATGGATTCGATCGGATCCCGCCTCGATGAAGCCCGCGATACCGGCCGATATCTCGTGGGCCTGCTCGTGTTCCTGGGCCTCCTCGGCACGTTCTGGGGTCTTCTTGACACCATCACATCTGTCTCCAAAGCGATCTCAGCGCTCAACACGCAGGGCGGCGAATCAGCTGCGGTTTTCGATGAACTGAAGGCTGGCCTCGCCGCACCACTCAAGGGCATGGGTACCGCGTTCTCGTCCTCCCTGCTGGGCCTTGCTGGCTCACTCGTCCTTGGCTTCCTCGAATTGCAGGCGAGCCATGCGCACAACCGCTTTTATAACGAACTTGAAGAGTGGCTCTCTGGCATTACCGAGCTGACACCGGGCTCCGGCATCAACGATGAGGGCACCCGCCAAATGCTCGTCACGCTTGATGGCCTCAACCGGTCAATCGTTGCGCTCACCGACAAAATCGAAGTGACCGGCACGTCGGCTGCCACCACCGACGAGCACGTCAAGGAACTCGCCCGCGGGGTCAACACGCTCGTCACCCAGATGCGCTCAGAACAAAAAGTCGTCCGCGAATGGCTCGACGAGCACGCCCAGCATCAAGCTGAGGTCGCCCAGTCGCTCCGCCAAGCCGCCCTCGACCCCAACCGTCGAGGCTGACGCGATATGGCACGCGGACGCGGCAGGCGAGGCAGCGACGGGGACTACGGCGAGTTCTGGCCGGGTTACGTCGACGTGCTATCGACGTTGCTCCTGGTCGTCACGTTCCTGATGTCGATCTTCATGATCGCCCAGTTTTACGTTGCCCAGGAAAGCAGCGGCAAAGATACGGTGCTGCGTCGGCTCACCCGCCAAATCGCTGAGCTAACGAGCATCCTTTCGCTCGAACAGGACAAAAGTAAATCAGCAGCCGACGAACTGTCAGCCCTTCAAGCAACCCTGTCCGCGTTGAAGGCTGACAACGAAAAGCTGTCGGGCGCCGGGCTCGGCATTGATGAAAAATTGAAAGACGCCGACCTCAAAGTCAGCGGCCTGACGAGCGACCTCACCAAAGAAAAAGAGCTGTCGGCTGAATCGCTCGCCAAAGTCGAAATCTTGAACCAGCAACTCGCCGCCCTGCGCCGCCAGATCGCCGCCCTAAACGACGCCCTCGGCGCGGCCGAGCAGCGCAATACCAATAGTCAAACGACGATCAAAGACATGGGCGCCCGCCTCAACGCCGCGCTGGCCCTGCAAGTCCAAGAGCTGAAATCGTTCCGCTCCGATTTCTTTGGCCGCCTCCGCACCGTGCTCGCTGGCCGCAAAGACATCCGCATCGTCGGCGACCGGTTCGTGTTCCAATCCGAGGTGCTGTTTCCCTCAGGCCAGGCCGTCATGAGCACCGAAGGCTTGGGCACCATCGATGAGTTGGCGCGCGCCATCCTCGATCTGCAATCGCGTATCCCCGGTGAGGTCGATTGGGCCCTACAGGTCGATGGCCACACCGACGCCCGTCCGATCTCCAACCCGGTGTTTGCCTCAAACTGGGAGCTGTCCACCGCGCGTGCCGTGTCGGTTGTGAAATACCTGATCACCCGCGGCGTCCCAGCAAAGCGCCTGGTCGCAGCTGGCTACGGCGAGTTTCAACCGCTCGAAGACGGCGCCAGCGAAGACACGCTACGCCGCAACCGTCGCATCGAACTCAAGCTGACCAACCGCTAGCTGCGTGATTGGCAAGACGCAGGTCGTCCCGCCGCCAATTGATCACCGCACAATCACCGATCTTCATACCACCACGTATCGCTTGATAGCCCGGCCATAGGCACCATCGGCGGCATTTTGATTTGCCTCTTGTGGGCAATCCAAAGCGCTGGCGCGTGGTAGAGCGGCACGACGTAATCGCCCGATCGCAGCACACGGTCGAGCGCGCGCACGGCGGAACGAAATGCATCGCCCTCCCGCGCCGACAGCATGGCGTCAATCATCGCATCCACGGCTGGCGCGTCGACACCGGCAAAGTTGAAGCTGCCCTCTTGCCGGCCAACCGCGCCCGACCAGCGGAAAGTCTGCTCATTGCCCGGCGATAGTGAGGCTGGCCACGTCGAAAAGATCAGGTCGTAATCATAACTACGAAGCCGCGCCTGATATTGCGTTCCCTCAACTTGCCGGATCGACATCGCGATCCCGAGCCGCTCCAGGTCCGAACGGTAGCTCGACAATAGCCGCTGGGCCGCATTCGAGTTAACCAGCACCTCAAACGCCAGGAGTTGCCGCGTCACAGCATTGATCAGACGGCCGCCGTCGTTGACCCAGCCCGCAGCACGCAACGCTTCGAGCGCTTTTTGCTGGCCAGCCCGGTTACGGCCCGATCCATCAGTCGCTGGAAGCCGCGCCGTGCCATCCATAATCGGCGGCGCAACGGCGGCTGGGAAAGCCGCCAACAGCCGCCGTTCTTCTTCATCGGCCGCACGCCCCGCCGACGATAGGATCGAGCGTTCGAAAAAACTCTCTGTCCGTTTGTAGAGGTTATTAAACAGGCTGCGGTTGACGAATTCAAAGTCGAACAGCTCAATTAGTGCGCGCCGAACCGCGCGATCGGCAAACACCGGCCGCCGCGTATTGAACACGAGGCCCGTCATCCCCGCTGGCTGCTGCGTCGCCAGCTCGGCCTTGAGGACGCTACCGTCTTTGATGGCTGGAAAGTCGTAGCCCTGCGACCATTGCCCAGGATCGTCTTCGAAGCGAACGTCAAGCCCGCCGGAGCGGAACGCTTCAAACATCGTCGTGGCATCGCGAAAATACTCGTAGCGTACCTCATCAAAATTATACCGCCCGCGATTGACCGGAAGGTCGCGGCCCCACCAGTTCGCATCACGTTCGAACACGATCAGCCGACCCGCATCGACGCGGGCGATTTTGTAGGGCCCTGAGCCGATAAACGTATCAAGCCGCGTCTGCTCAAACGTTTCGGGCGTGAGTAATTTTGACGACAAGATCGGCATCAGCCCGAGAATCAAAGGCAACTCGCGGTCCGTTGCAGAGGCAAACTTGAACCGAATGCGGCGCTCGCCAAGCCGCTCAGCGCGCTCCACCTTTTGAAAATACGAACGATGGTTGGGCCGCCCGCGCTCTTTCAAAACCTCAAAAGAGAACAACACGTCTTCGGCCGTGACAGGGCTCCCGTCGCTGAAGCGGGCCGCCGGGTGAAGCGTGAAGGTGACTTCGCTGCGATCTTCGGGCACCTCAAGGCTTTCAGCCAGCAAGCCATAGAGCGTGAACGGCTCATCGAGCCCACGCGCCAGCAGGCTTTCCGTCACCAGATCGCGCACGCCAGCCGCTGGCAATCCCTTGATGATGTAGGGGTTGAGGCTGTCGAATGTGCCAAGCACACCTTGCGCCAACCGGCCGCCCTTAGCCGCATCTGGCGCCACAGCGTCGAAGTGTTGGAACCCCGCTGGATGTTTCGGTTCACCGTGCATCGCAATGGCATGGCGGGCCACTTCCGTTGGCGCGGTCGCGGCGTTATTGGCCGTTTCCGCACCAATGGTCATTGAAGCGTTCAGCATGACAAAAACGATGCCGAACGCGAGCAGCTCCATCCGCCGTTTCAGAGAGCAAAACTTACCAACAGTGCGTGCTCGCATGGCGGCCATCTTCTCCTTGCGGGTTCGCCGTTCGTGGTCTTCTACCGAACGTTCACGTGGCGCGTTTGCAACGATGCACAACTTAGCGCGGCATGGCGATGGCGGGGTAGGTGAGGTGGCCATGGGATTGCCTTATTCAGACCCACAACAGCCGCAGGTGTCGTACGCTGAGGCTGCCTCGCTATTCAATGCAAAGTGCGCCCTAAAATCGATGGTTGCAAAGCGGTCGGTCTTTGACAAAAAAGCGACGCGTCGCGCCGACGATCAGGCAGCAACGACAAAGTTTCATGTAGGGCGGCGGCGCGCGGTGCGTGGTCGTCAGACGTTTTCGGATCGAAGGGGCTGAGCCGACGGTTACGAGCGTTGCACCGTTATTGTTGTTCGTTGCGTGCGCGACGGCCCTAACAATAACAGCGTTGCGCGGCCAGCCAGATAGGTCAGGGGCTCGAAGGACAAGGTGGACAAGATCATGACGAACACGACGACGTCGCGCGGCATGGCCGTTGCATTGCTGGCCGTAGGATGGACTGCAGTTGCGCTGACCGTCCCGGCGAGTGCGCAGGAAAAGAAGCCAGCTCCAGCCGCTAAGCCAGCTGCCGCCGCAGCCCCCGCTGCCCCGGCGGCTGCTGCCGCAGCGCCGGGCGGCAAACAAAGTGCGTGGGTCAAGCTGTGCGAGAAAGCGGCTCAAGTCACGAAGGACAAAGATGGCAAAGAGGCAAAGACCGAAAAGAATATCTGCCTCACCCACCATGAGCGCCTGGACGGCAATTCGGGCATGGTCATCGTCTCTGCCGCGCTTCGCGAAGTCGAAGGTAACGATAAAAAGCAATTCATGATCATGGTGCCGCTCGGGATGGCGCTGCCACCCGGTTTAAAGGCCGCCGTTTACACGAAGGAAATGTGGGAAAAAGCCGCCAAGAACGAGAAGGTCGACGAAGCTAAACTCAAGCCGGTCGACTTGAAGTTCTCGCTATGCCACGCCGCTGGCTGTACCGCTGAAATTGAAGCGACGCCTGATTTGATCTCCAGCATGAAAACAGGCGGCGGGCTCATGGTGCTTGCGCTCAACGCCGCGGCCCAGCCAATTGGCTTCCCGGTGCCGCTCGAAGGCTTTGACACGGCCTTCACAGGAACACCGGTCGACAACCAGAAATATTTCGAAGCGCGTCAGGATCTGATGAAGCGGATCCGCGAACTTCAAGTCGACCGGTACGAAAAGTTTAAGGCCGAGCAGTTGAAGAACCTGCCACCGCCGCCAGCAGGCCAACCGGCGCCAGCCACCGCGTCGGTGCCGGCTCCGCCCGCCCAGAAGAAATAACATCCGCAGGGTTTCTCGCCCTCGGCCGTGGCATTTCCAATCGAGTTCGACGGAAAGGGTTCAGCACCAGTGCTGGACCCTTTTTTGTAAAACCGCCATCGCACGCGCCAGGCGCCAGGCGCCAGGACTGTGGCGTAGCCAAGTCAGGTAGCGGTGCAACTTAGCTCGGCACAGCAAAACGCCCCGGCCGGTTAGCCAGGGCGTTTTACGAAGTCTCGTCGTCGTTTCAATTAGGCGGCACGAGCGCGCAACGTCTTACCTGACGACCTCGTGGGACGCTGTGATGGAAGAACTGCGGACAAAAGCCCACCAGTCGACGTTCCATAACTATCCGACGCAATAAGGCTTCCTGCCGTTCCCTCGCCCGTTAGGCCAGAGCCTGATCGCTCACCACGCGTATGGACGCGTGCCGAAATGCGTGCCTGCTCGAACGCTGATTTTGCAGCGAGCGTCCAGGTATCAGGTGCCGACCCTCCAAACGTGGAGATGTCTAAAGCGGCATAGCCAGCCTTCGGCCGACTATGGAACGAGATGTGACCAGCATCCAGGACTGCGACGCCAGATACGGCACCACCTTCCAAGATCGGTTGAACGTGCAAATGAAGCAGGCTTGCGCCAGCATCATCAACCAGACGAGTCAGTGTCGCAACTGCGGTCTTGAAATCGTATAAGCCCACGTCCCCGTGAATATCGATCGTCACGTGAGTGCCGATCGACGGGTTCGCAGACATTTTTTCCGTTCTATCAAACGGCGTGACCGCCGACCGATGTCCCGTTTCGATGTTCGCTGACTTTGCAGTTACGTCCGATTGCGCTCCAAAGAGCGCGGCTTCACCAAGTTCTTCCGTTTGGGCGGGGCTTGAACGAGTCAAGTCCATCCCCAATTGGAAGAGGGTGTCATTAAAGGCCATATGACCCTCCCCAACCAGCAGATAGATTCAACCCGCAGCTCCTTACCTTTTGGTGGCTCTGGTTTCCCTCGACCTATCAGGGCAGGTGGACGTGCGGACCGGCGGTTTATGCGGCCATACCCCCCCCCATGCAAGCGATTATTTCCCCCATACGGCAGGTATTTTTTTTCACAGCGCCGCGCGCGTTAAGCCCCTGGCGACGAATGATGATTCGCGAGGCTCGCGGGGACCGTATGCGAGCCTATTTTCAGCTCATCGGGCAAGCAGGCCATCGAGTAATTTCTTCGGGTCTATTTTCTGCGGTGCACCCGTTGGAGCTGGCGGATCTCCGGGGCTCGGTTGAGTGCTGTCCTTGCCGATGAGCGACTTTAAAAGCCCGCCAGCGCCCTTAAACGGTTTCACCAGCTCTTTGGCCGCTTCAATCGCCTTGTTTGGGTCCTTTAGGATTGCGTTGAAGTCCGGCTCGATCTTTGGATCGGCCAACGGGCCGCGAATTTTAAGCGGGATCTCAAGCCCAGCAAGTTTTTCCCCCGACGCCCGATCCGCCGCACCCTGCCCTTGGGCGCTGGCGACAATGCGCGGTCGCACGACATAGTCGATGGTCCGCTGCGGTAGCGCGATCTGTCCAGCCCCGCCGATCCTGAGAAGCGGGCTAAACATCGCAAGGTCCGTGTTCGTCGCGATGCCCCGGTCGATAGCAAAGGTTGCAACCAGTTCGCTGAAGTCGGTCGCTTCCGTCGGGCTGTCTTTAAAATTGGGGATGCGGCTCTGTTGGAGTGCTTTCAGCGCACCGCCGACGTTCACGCCCTTGATCGCTCCATTCGCAAAGGAGAATTCGGCTTTCCCCGTTAAGGTTTCAACGATTTCAAGCTCGCTGAAGCCGCGCGCCCCCACCGCGATCTGAAGTTTGGCCTTGCCTGAGATCCGGTCGAACCCGGCTGCGTCTTTCAACAATGGCGCGCCTGAAACGCCATCAGCAGACAGGTTGGCGCCAACGACGGGAACGGCTTGTGAGGCATCAATCGTGACGACACCGCGTCCCTTGCCATCGTAGAACTCGACCTCGTCGAGGTTCACTTTCAAGACTTTAGACTTCAAGCTAACGGTCACCGTAGCGGCACCCGTTTTGATATCGCGCCACCGCAATCCGCCGGTCGCCAGTCGGACGTCGGCATCAGTTGCCCCAAGCGCTGCCATTTGTATCGGCTGGCTACTCCAACCCTCTCGCGCGCTGTAGCCCTTCACTTTTGGGCCCGCCCCCGCCCCAGATTGTCCCGTCACGGTGTCGATGAGGTCTTCGATTGATTTCGGCTTGGTCACGCCTCCACCTGGCGGCGACATGGCCTGCGGTCGCGCCACCGCAGGACGCGCCATTGCAGGCTTGGCCACCTCCGGCTTTGCCAACGGCTGGGCTGCCGCCAACGTGTAACGATTAAGGTCCAGATACGAGACCTTGAGATTTCCGGAAATTTTTGGCCGGATGGCTGAAAGATCAGCTCCAATTGTGCCAGTCACCGTCGCGCCATCAAGCGTCGCGTTTGCGTCAAACAACATGACATTGCGCGGACCAGCTTTAAGTTTTGCTTCGATCGAATGGGCACCAAACCCGTCAGCGGCTGGTAATTCGGTGCCAAGCCACTGCGCCAGTCCACGAAGGGAAGCCCCTTTTGCAGACAATTCCCCGTCCAGTTCAATGCCAGCACGCGCCGTGAGCGAGCCCTCAAATCTGGCATCGACCGGCGCGGCTTTGATCGCGAGCTTCAGACGGGCTGGCCGGTCCTCTAGCAGGGCGCGCGGCGATGCCAGCTTCATATCGAAGCCGATCGCCTGGGCATTCCACGTCAAGGTGCCCGTCGTCTCCAGCGGGTTCTGCAGGGCGGTCAGCGTGATCTTGGCATCAATTGCGGTCGCCGCCTCGTCAATCCCCCGGCCCTCGTCGGCGTAGTGAACCGTTCCGCCTTGAATGCGCACATCGCCCAACGTCAAATCGTCGAGAGCAGCAAGTCTGGCGCCCGTCGATGGGGACGGATTGTCCGGGTTCGATGCGTTATCAATGAAATCCTTCATCGTGTCGGGAAGGCCGCTTTTAGCCGGAGCCGCCTGAGCAACAACCCGCCCACCAACTGAGGCAGCCTTCGTCGGCGCCGCGAAATCCCAACTGCGACGGCCCGCAGCATCGACACGCAAGTCGAAGACCGGCTCCGTGAGGATCAACTGATCAACGCTGACCCGCCGCGACAGCAGCGGCCAGAGCTTAACTCGCGCCTCGACCGACTTTGCGATCGCAAATGGTCCTGGACCCATTTCGGCCGGGCCCGACAACGTCACGCCTTCAAGCCTCAACGCGAACGCTGGAAAGACTTTGAACGTAACGGGGCCGTCGATTGTCAAATCGCGTCCGGTTCGAGATTTGATCTCAGCAACCGCCTGCGCTTTTAAAAACGCCACCGGTGGGGCAAAAAGGAGGGCTGCGGCCCCAGCCGCAACGAGCACCCCGAGGCCAAGTACCGCCGTTCCTACGATCCCGAGCACCGACCATCCTCGGCGTTTTGGCTGTGACGACGACGGCCAAGAGTTGGGCGCACCACGCGCAACGGGCGGACGACCGCCGGTGCCAGGTGGCACGGGGCGTTGGGTGGGCGGGCGTTGGGTGGGCGGGCGCTGGGTTGGTGCGCGCGCCGTTGGCTGGCGATGCGGCGGCGTGGTCTGAAGAGGAGTGCCCTGACGAGGAAGGCCCGGACGCCCGCTTGAGCCCGGGCCACTTTCCAGACCCGGCCGAACGTCGTCGAAGCGGGGTGGACGCGGCGCGACCGCGCCCACCGGATTTTGCGGCGGACTTTGCGGCGGGTTTTGCGGCAGTTGTGCCGGTTGATGCTGTTGGGGCTGCGACGGGTGGGGTGGCAGCGGTGGCGGCATCAGGTGGGGCGGCTTGTCGCTCATGGGAGCCCTCGCGGTCGGACGTGTCAACTGAACACGAGCCATCATATATCGACTAGTAAAGCCGTTTTGGCGTGCCGCCGCTACGGTATCCATCGCTTGATGTGTTGGCGACTTTCGTTGGCGGCGAACGGACCGTGGGCGATACGGACTGTGGACGAACGGCCCTGTCGGCAGACACTGTCCCGGTCCCGCGTCATTTGGCGCTTAACGCGGCAAGATCAACCGGAGTGTCGATGTCGGCGGCTTGCTCGTCTGAAATCGCCACAGCGATGGCAGCCTCATGTCGGAGTAAGTGCCGTCCGCCCGTATCGCCACTGAGTGCCAAGAGCGCTGGAAACATGCGTCGCGGCCAAACCATTGGCGCGACCGCCGTGCCGTCCGCCAATGCCGAGTAAACCGGGCGATCAAGAGCGCGACCCTCGCGATCACAGAATGCCATCAAAAGCCGTTTCACGAATGCGGTATCCAGCCCCGGCATGTCCGATGGCGTTATCATCACGCCAGCGGTATCGGCTGGCAGTGCAGCGATCCCAGCAGCCACTGATGTCGCAAGGCCTGCTGCGTGACGCGGGTTCGCCACGAGACGCGTGGTCGGTACGCGACGGCGGATCGCCTCAGCAACCCCGCCGTCAAGATCGGGGACAACTGCCAGCAACATGATCGTCACGCCGTCAATAGCGACGGCCTCTAACTGCCCGATCGTGCGCGCGACAAGCGGTTCGCCATCGATTGCAGCCAACATCTTGTCGGCCGCACCGAACCGGCGCGATGACCCCGCTGCAAGCGCAAGGATGGCCAGCCGCGTCATGCGACGCGCCGTTTGCCACGGACGGTTTCGATCACCTCGGCAAGAATTGCGACCGCGATTTCAGGTGGCGTCAGCGCACCAATATCAAGGCCGATCGGCGACCTGATCCGGTCGATTTCGGCTGCCGTGAACCCCTCTGCGCTGAGGCGATCTCGGCGCCGGTCGCGGTTGCGTCGGGAGCCAAGTACTCCGACATATCGCGCATTGTGGCGCAACGCCGCTTTCAGAGCTTCATCATCGATGTGAATGACGTGCGCTAACGCAATCACCGCCGTAAATGCATCGATGCCGATCCGTTCCATGCCAGCGCTGGGGCTATCTGAGATGACGGTAATACCTTGAAACCGATCCGGTGCAGCGTAAGCTTCGCGTGGGTCAATCACGATTGCGCCATAGCCAGCGATCTGCGCCAGCGCGACGAGGGATTGTGCGATGTGTGTCGCGCCAACGATTACCAACCGGGCGGGTGGCGCGAAGGTCCGATAAAAAATAGCCCCACCGGGCGAGGCAACGAGGCGACTGTCTCCGCCCGCAAGCCGGTCCGCGAGAGCGCGCGCGGTTGGATCATCGACCTGAACGCCGAGCGTCGCTGCAACGTCTTCCGCAATGGCGCGACCGTCCACGAGACGCCGATGCCCGCGTGCAGTGTCGGTGACGACGACCAGTGTTTCCCGCACATCGACAGCTGCCGCGAGCCGTTCAAGGACCGCAACATCACCCGCGGCCGCCGACAGCGGCTCAACCATCACCCGAATATTGCCCCCACACGGAAGACCAACGCGCCAAGCCGTTTCATCAGCCACGCCGAACTCTAAGATTCGGTGCTGTCCATTGGCCAGGGCGCGTCCAGCGGCGACCATGATATCAGCTTCAATGCATCCGCCCGACACCGAGCCTGCGAACCGACCATCGCGCGCAACGGCCATCTGGCCACCAATCGGCACCGGCGCTGAGCCCCATGTGTCGATCACCGTGACGAGTGCGGCTGCGCCATCGCTGACCAAATAGTGCAGGGCGGCATGGGTTGCTTCGAGGCCCGAAAAATTTACGCCGTGCAACTCGAGGCCAGCGCGCGGAGTTGCCAACGCAATGCCCTCGCCATGACCCGCCCCCGCCCCAGCTGCCGTAACCAGGGTGCGAATCGGGTTTATATCGGCATCACTTTGAACGGACCTGGCGCCAT
>JBBQNE010000024.1:0-29219 GCA_038329675.1 Hyphomicrobiales bacterium
TGATGGAATACGGCTTCATCTTTGCCAAAACGAATAGCCGACGCGGCGCTTCGAACGACCTTCACCTCTTGAAGGGATAGTTTATCAAGGAAACCCGCACCGCGGTTCAGTTCCGACATAAGCTCTGTCAGATAAAATGCCGATGGAGTGTGCTCGGTACTTGGTTCGACCGGCTGCTTTGATGGCTTGTGTGACATTGCACCGCCTCCTGGCGACACTCCTCGTCCCGCGCGCCGGACAACTGACAACCACGCGGCGTTTCGATGCGTGGCTAAAGTCTTGTAGACAGAACTCTAGTGGCCTTGCTCTTCGAAGGCCTTGAGACTTTCTGCGCGGATCTTCTCCCGACATATCCGCTTAAGCCTTAAAAACTCTGGTGCCACCATCAAGTCCGGATCGCGTGGTCGTGGCAACGCAATCTCAAGGTCCAGGATAATTTGCCCGGGCGAGGCGCTCATGACCAGCACACGGTCTCCAAGGAAGATCGCCTCATCGATGTCATGGGTCACGAACACAACCGTGATCCCGAATTCTGCCCAAACCTTCAGCAAGCTTTCTTGCATCATTAGGCGCGTTTGGCTGTCGAGTGCGCCAAATGGTTCATCCATAAGGAGAACACGCGGATAGTTGGCCAAAGCTCGAGCAATGCCGACCCGTTGCTGCATGCCACCAGATAATTCCGCCGGATAGCGGTTGGCAAATCGTGTGAGACCGACCATCTCAATGAAAGTATCGGCAATCGATTCAGGTGTTGGTTCGTGGCGTCCGAGAATGCGCGGACCAAAGGCTACATTTTCTCTGACTGTCTTCCAGGGGAAGAGGGAGTATTGTTGGAAGACCATGCCTCGATCTGGGCCGGGGCCTTTCACGGGCTCATCGTCGACCGTAACTTTACCTTTTGTGGGCGTTACATAGCCCGCGATGGAATTCAGCAAAGTCGACTTCCCGCATCCTGACGGCCCTAATATACATGCAAATTCACCGGGCTTGATTTCCAGGTTCGTTGCTGCAACCGCAAGATTGGCATCACGTCCGCGGCCGAATGAGATCGAGACATCTTCGACTTTTATATGTCCTCGGTCGCTGCGGAGATGGGGCTGCGATCTCCCAGTTTGGGGTTTTGGTTCAGGCGGAGGAGGAAAAGCCAACATATCTCTGTCTCCAATGCTTCCAACTTCCGTCCTGTCGAGCAACGAGCTCAACGGTTCCGGGTCTGCCAGCGCACCATGGGCCGCGTCAGGAACTTGACAGCGTATGTCGAGCCGGTGCCCAATAGCCCAATTGCGAGCATCCCTACGATAATTTCAGGGTATTGAATGAGATGGTAAGCGCGCCACGTAAAATACCCGATCCCAAATTGCCCAGATATAATTTCACCGGCCAGCAGTGAAAACCAAGCCACGCCCATCCCGACGGCGAGACCTGTCGCGATGCTTGGGAAGGCGGCGGGCAAGATAACATGTCGGAAAACCTGGATGTGCTTTGCTCCTAGAGAGCGGGCGGCGCGCACTAGGACTTCCGGCGCCTGTTCGACACCAGAAACTGTGTTGAGAATGATTGGAAATAAAGCACCAAGAAACGTGATGTAAATGATCGACATTTCTTCGGTCGGCCACATCAAGATTGCGAGCGGAATCCATGCGACAGCTGGGATTGGCCGCAGTATTTCGACGTACGGCATCACCATGTTACGAACAACTGCCGATCGGCCCATGGCCAAGCCAATCGAGATCCCAAGAACGGCGGCTAAGGCATAAGCTTGTGAAACGCGACGCAAACTTGCGCCAATGTGCATAAAGAATTCTTTGCCGCTTAACTGCTTCAGAAGTGCATTCCAAACCTCCAGCGGCGCTGGCACATTCTCAAAATTAACAACGAACTTTAAGTCATGGGTCGAAGCCAGGTGCCACAGCACAACACCGAGCGCGAGAGACGCCAATTGGATAGTCGCCGAGCCAAACGCTTTTAGGACTGGACCAGAGACGAACCAGTCAGCCGCGCGTGTCTGCGCAGCTGGGTCAATAATTGGCGGGACGGCGCCTATTCCGGTATCGTTTTGAGCTTCGGGCGTCCGCTCAAGGACGTCCACAACTGGTGGCGCGTGCTTGGCGACGAAAGCAGGATGGGCCATGGGCACTCCGCGCATGATGCTATTGTGTGTGCTGGGCTTTGACGCGATGTTGCTGTCGGAGGTTGCCCACCGACAGCAACGATTTGCGTTACGAGATCAGTTGCGACCACATTGCAACTTTACCTTTGCCCTTGGCTGCAAATGCCTCGGCTTCGCCTTTTTTCATAAAGGCGACTAGGTCACCAGATTCCGGTTGGACAAAGAAAGCGACATGTCCAAAAAGTTTATTCCCGGTCAGTTTGTCGTATACGTAGGTGGCCGTGACTTTCTTTCCAGCTGCCGACAAAGCCTTCACATCATCCGCCATCGCCTTGACAGTCGAATAGGCTTTGATTCCCACGCCATCAACCCAAGCCTCAGCGGCGGACAGGTCAGCATTACTCGGCTTTGGCGAAACTACGCTGCTAACGAGATCGGCGTAGGTCTTACCTTTCGCCTCATATGCTGCCTTGACGAATTTCGGCTCAATCCAAGCGTCAAAGTTGAGCGGCGTGAGCTGGACTTCTTTAGTAAGCAACGCATGGTCGTATTTTAGCGCTTCGACCCACTGCGGCTTGATCGAGGCTTCAAACGTCGAAATTCCTCCTTTCGAAAAATATAGATATAGGACTTCTTTCTCTATTCCCGTCCACTCGCTGACTTTGATTGCAGCCTGTAGCGGGTCCTTGTTGATCCACTCTTGAGCCTCCAGGGTTGCGTTCACGTAGCCCTGAACGATCTCGGGGTAAGCATCGGCGAATGTCTTTGATACGACGGTGCCATGGAAGGTTGGTATTCCAACCTCGCTTCCGTCGAGGATCTTACGGCCTGTGCCACGAAACTCCATCACCTCTGACCATGGGCAAAAGTTGGCGTGGGCGTCGATCTTATTTTGAGCGATATTGCCAACGCCAACAGGCGGGCTCTGGCTTCGAATTTCAACTTTATCGCTCAGCCCGCGGTCTCGAAGGGCTTTGAGTGTCATTCCCCAGGCAGCACTGCCGACCGGGGTGGACAGCGCTTTGCCCGCCAGTTGTTCCATTGAGAACACATCAGACGCGATCGGGACCACAATACCGTTGCCGCTTCCCTTCAAGTTATATCCTGTAACTTGAATGAAGCGGGTTTCCACTTTACCCGTCTCTTGATGCTTGGCACCGTTGACGATCAAGGGATAGTCGCCCATGACGCCGAACTGCAGCTTACCGGCCAGCATCTGATTGGTGATCGGCGGCCCTGACGTGTAGTCCTGGTAGACCACGTCGTAGGTCACGTCTTTGTAACGCCCGTCCTTGGGCAGATGTTTTTGCAAGATCCCAAGTTTTTCTAGGATCACACCGCCGGGAACGGTGTTTGTGACCGTACTCTGGTGTCCAATTCCGACGGTGATGGTTTCGGCGAATGCTACGGTCGGAGCTAACATCAGCAGTGCGGCGCCGAGCCAATGGCCGTTTGGCTTTTGCATCTCGAACTCCTTGTTGGGCGAACGCTTGTCCTTTTTAACCCTCTCAGAACCGCAATCAGCGTGCCAAAAATCACGGTTTCTCCGAGCGGTGACCCAACAAACTGATAACAATCAGTAAATCGACTAATGAGGTGCTTTGTCCAATATTTCGCAATTTGCGAACCTGTACAATTCGTTTGCTAACTGACTAAGAATTGCGCAGGCGCAGGGCGTAGGGCTACATTACCGAGGGATACAAGCCAGCGCGAAGGTTTAGAAAACCTCCCTCCCTCTCACCAGCGAGGAATGCGCAGCTGGAAGGTGAGCGCATCAAGCCGCGAGTAAAGGCGCTCGTAATCAACTGGACGACCATTATCATCATAGGTCAGCCGTTCGATCCGCAAGACCAGATCGTCAGGCGAAACGCCGAGAAACCCGCTGTAGGATGGCTCGATCGGTCCGATGTCGATGCTTAGATCGGCATAACCAAGCTCGATATCGAGTTGCTGTTCGAGTAGATGAAAAATGTCAGCGTGACTGAGGTCAAGGACTGCGAGGCGGCGACCAATGTCAACGGGGAAGTAACTTATATCGAGCGACATTGCCGTCCCACCGGCAAGTCGCTGCCGGGCGATCTTGATGACGGGAGCGTCGATGGCGAGCTTGAGCGCCGTTGCCACCTGGCTGCCAGCGGCGACTTCGCTGACCTCTATGACGTTTGAGGATGTCTCAAGGCCCAGCGGCGCCATCATCTCGCCGAAACTTTGAAGGCGTTGGAGACTTTGGACGACCGTCATTCGCGTGACGAAGTATCCTTTGCCTCGTCGGCTCTCTACGAGACCTTGCTGTTTGAGTTCGTCCAGGGCCTGCCGAGCGGTTACCCGGCTCACCTGGAACTGAGCCATGATTGCATGCTCACTTGGCAGCTGTTCGCCACAGCTGAATTCACCGGACGCGATTCGTTTCGCAAGCCAGTTTCGGATCGTCATGTATTTTGCGGACTTAAGGGATTTTATTGTCCGCTCAGAGACCAGTTTCGACATTGCAAAACCGCCCATTCACAACTGGCAGACGACCCTTCAGCGACGAGACAAACCCGTGACCGGTTCAATTATCTTGATGGTGCCCATACTGCCATGGTCCAGCGTAGCGAGGTTTCACCCATCGTTGGCCGCGAGGCGGCCGCGGTCAAGTTGCTGAAGTGCCCACTTTACGTTCTTGCGCACCTCGGGATCAAGATCGTCTGCGGCCCGTTCGAGATGAGGCTTGGCCGCCATATCTCCAATTTCGCCCAATGCTGCGGCCGCCTCTTTTCGGAGGTTGGCCTGCACATGTGTCAAAGACGCGGCGATCGCGGTCACCGCAGGGCTATGACGTAGCTTGCCAAGGGACCGTACTGCCTTCAACCGAACTTGCCAGAACTCGTCGTTCAACAGTGGCATCAATGCGGTCGAAGCGAGTTGCTTCTCGGCTGCCCCTGCCAGAGTTTCAGCGGCTGTTTCGCGGACCAGCCATTCATGGTCTTTGACCGCTGCCAAAATCGTTTCAAGCGCCATCACGGTATGCGAAAAGGCAACCGCGCTAACGGCCGCGCGCCGCACGTGTGGATCGGCATCTGATGTTGACGCTTTCAAGGCGGGAATCGCCTCTTCCAGCTTTAAGAACCCGACGACGCCGACGGCCTGAACACGAACGGCTGGATCAGCATCGCGAAGTGCACCGAGGGCCAGTTTCAAAGAATCCTTGCGCCGAAGTTCTTTCAGGCCGCGCAGTGCCGACGCGCGAACGAAGGCCGACGCGTGAGGAACCAACTCAAGGAGCGGGTCGGCCGCTGCTGGATCTTTGAGTTCGGCCATACTTGTTGCTGCGGCCTGCGCAACGGAGGGGTCCTGATCGCACACTGCCTTGGCCAAGGCTTCAGCCGTTTCCAGCCCGTCAAACTCCCCAAGCGCTATGGCTGTTTGTTGCCGCACGCCGACATCTGGATCGTTGAGCATGTCTGCCAGCAACGCGACCGCCTCCGGGTCACCTGCGTTGGCAAGCTCCATGATTGCCACGCGACGTTCACCAGCATCGGCCGCTTGAAGTCGTTCGCGCAAATCATCCAGATCACTATAAGCTTCGAACAAGTCGCTCATCGGCAGCACCTCCATGTTCTAAGCGTTATTTCAACAAATAGGGTATGTTGACTGTGACCGCACCTGTTGGACAGTCCGCCTCACACGGCATGCAATACCAGCACTCGTCATAAGCCATGTAGGCCTTGCCCGTCATGTCGGAGATTCGCAGGACGTCTAGGGGGCAGACATCAACGCAAACGGTGCAGCCTTTTTCAGCGATACATTTGTCGTTGTCGACGACAACGGGGACGGTGGTAAAACTAGTTGCCAGCGGCATACGAAATTCCTCCCTGAGTGCGCCACCTTAGGCTGATGCTCGGACGCGCTGGTTGTCATAAAGTTCACGCTCATCGTCGGCGATTGGAACCACGTAAGGGTCGACAGCGCGTTTTTCACATCCCATCTTGCCGTCCTTCTTGGACAACAGCGTATGGCAGAACCAGTCATCATTGTTCTTCACGGGATAATCAGTGCGGAGGTGATAGAGCCCCCAGCGGCTTTCGGTTCGATACATCGAGGCGAACGCCGCCATATCAGCGCAATCGAGAATGGAATGCGCCTCAAGCGCACGTAACAACTCATGAGCGTTGCGAACCATCATCCGATTTTCTAGATCGTCGCGCACTTCGGCCAAACGGCGTTGGGCGAGTTCATACTTCCGTGTCACCTTTGGCGGCTGGAGATAGTCGTTTACTAGGCGACGAGTCTTATATTCAATTTGTGATGGTGGGATCCCGTCCTCGCGCTTGGTTGGCGCCAGCACTCGATCCCGCTCGACGGCAACCGCACTTTCATCAAAATTGGCGAAGTCGACTTCGGCGGCGTATGTCATCGCGTCGGTGCCAGCGATGGCGCCATTTGTGAAGGCGCCAAGCATATAGTTATGTGGCACACTCGCCATGTCACCGGCTGCGTAGAGACCCGGGATGGTCGTCCTGGCGAATTCATCGACGAACACGCCAGACGCGCTGTGCCCCGAGCAAAAGCCGATCTCGGAGATGTGCATCTCGATCATCTCCTTGCGATAATCGCCACCGCGTCCCTGTTGGAACAATCCTCGCGTGGGTCGCTCGACGTTATGCAGCGTCGCTTCAATCTCTTTGATCGTGTCTTCATGCAGGTGATTAAGCTTTAAAAATACTGGCCCCTTCCCGGACTGAAGCTCATTGAAGAACTCAAGCATCATCTGGCCCGACCAGTAGTCGCACTCTATGAATCGCGCGCCTTCATTGTTGGCGGTGTAGGCCCCAAACGGCCCTGCGACGTAGGCACAAGCTGGTCCGTTGTAATCCTTGATCAGCGGATTTATCTGAAAGCACTCGAGGTTCGCGAGCGCTGCGCCAGCGTGGTATGCCATCGCGTATCCATCGCCTGCATTGGCGGCATTTTCGTAGGTTCCGTACATATACCCTGATGTTGGAAGCCCGAGACGGCCGGCTGCACCCATGCATAGGATGACGGCCTTGGCCTTCACGACCAGGAATTCCGCTGTTCGCGTGTTGACAGCGATAACGCCGGCGGCTCGGCCATCGGACCCGGTTAGCAACCTCGTCGCCATGTATCGGTTTGATATCAATAGTCGAGCGCGCCTAAGCTGCCGATAGAGCGCTTTTTTTACTGTGTCGCCGTTGGGCATCGGCAAAACATAGGTGCCGATATGATGGACTTTTTTAGCGGCATAGTCGCCATTCTCGTTTTTGAGGAAGCGAATACCAAAGCTATCAAGTTCTTCGATAATCCCGTAGCATTGCTGAGCGTACTTAAGAACGGCCTTCTGATTGACGATGCCATCGTTCGCGATGGTGATTTCCTTCGTATATTGCTCGGGCGTTGCATATCCAGGTATGACAGCGTTGTTGAGCCCATCCATGCCCATCGAGATTGCGCCCGACCGCTTGACGTTTGCTTTCTCAAGCAAAATCACCGTTGCGTTAGGATTTTTCTGCTTGGCCTTGAGCGCCGCCATGGGGCCAGCCGTTCCCCCGCCAATGACCAACACATCACAGGAAACTTCGGATAAGCCGTCGACGATCTGATCCAAGCTCATCTTGCTATTGTCCTTCAGTTGACGGCCGGGCTCAGCCGGCCGAGATAAAGTCGTTCATGGTCGGGCGATCGGCCAGCGCGATTAAAAATGTCCATGGAAATATCCCGCGTGCATGCCCGTCAGAAAAGCCAATGTTAACCCCGTAGTTACCAATCGGCTGGACGCTCATAATGCTCACGCCAACCGGTGCGGGCCGTGACGGCTCGTCCATCCGCCGACGACGCCCCTGTGCCGATGGACATTCCCGCCAAAGCAGCTCTGCTGGCAGCCTTACACCGGGCCGGTCTGGATGCTCGATTGCGAGCCACCGTCCATCTGCCTCTATCGTCACGTTCCAATCGCCGACGGCAAACAGAGGCTGCGCGCCTTGCTTGGCGTTGGTACTGTCGGTGTTTTGACGCAGTTCCGTGGCTGTCATGACAACACATTCATCCATAGCCGCCGACCGCCGATAGCAATTAGTTGCCTGCGCGCACGCCGCACCAAGGTGTCAACGAATTGACCGACACGGGCCTTGCGGACGTTGATAGTCCTCGTGGTTAGCTGTGTCGTTGCGACCTGGAGTGAACGACTTGACCTATGCCGTGACCGACGCTTGTGTGCGTTGCAAGTATATGGATTGCGTCGCCGTTTGCCCGGTCGATTGCTTTTACGAGGGCGAGCACATGCTCGTAATTCACCCCGACGAGTGCATAGACTGTGGCGTATGCGAACCTGAATGCCCGGCAGAGGCTATCAAGCCCGGCAATGAACTTGGGATCGAGCCATGGCTAGAGTTGAACGCCAAAATGGCGCTGATCCTTCCGCAGATTGTGGAGAAAAAAGAACCACCGGTAGATCGCGACGATTGGCTCGGGGTGGAGGGTAAGATGATTACCGTTTATGGAACAGCGTCGCCCAGCCGCGTGTGATCTAGAACTAAAACCAGGAGATCGGCGTGAGCGCGCTCAACCATGAAACCGTCTTGTCGGTTCAACATTGGACCGACAGCCTCTTCAGCTTTAAGACGACTAGAAACTCTGCATTTCGGTTCGCCAATGGCCAATTTGTAATGCTTGGCCTTGAGATTGATGGCCGCCCCTTACTGCGAGCCTATAGTCTCGTCAGTACGAACTATGACGATCATATTGAATTTCTGTCGATTAAAGTTGCGGAAGGACCTCTGACGTCTCGTCTTCAAAATATCTGCGAAGGAGATCAGATACTGATCGGCAAAAAGCCGACAGGGACGTTGATACTCCAAAACATCGAACCCGGTCGGACCCTTTATCTTTTGAGCACAGGCACGGGCTTAGCGCCGTTCATGAGCATCATTCGCGATCCAGAAACCTATGAGATGTTTGATCGTGTCGTGTTGGTTCATGGGTGCAGACGGGTCGCGGAACTTGCGTACGGCGAACGCATTACCCACGAGTTGCCGAACGATGAATTCATCGGTGAAACCATCCGAGAGAAGCTGATTTACTATCCAACCGTTACTCGGGAACCGTTTCGCACCCGTGGCCGCATCACGCAGTTGATCGAAAATGGCCAGCTTTCCGCCGACACTGGCCTTGAGCCGATCGATGCTGCGCGCGACCGTGTTATGTTATGCGGTGGCCCGGCCATGATTGAAGATTTGCAAAAGTTTTTGATCGGCCGCGGGTTTCGTGAAGGATGCTCATCGCGAGCTGGTCAGTTTGTGATCGAGAAAGCTTTCGTCGAAAAGTAGATACGTGAAATATAGATAAGGCTGCCACCCGTGGAAGCCCACAGGTGTTGTTGAAAAAGTGGGCCTTAACTTATGGCGAACCCTGATTTCGAAACGCTCAACCGCAAGTGGGCGACAATCGGTCCAGGGTTAATATTTGCCTTGGGCGTCGCTGGCGCTGCGCTCGGTTTGGAATGGCTTTTGCGCTCCGTCCTCCAGACGTTCGACGCACAGGCCATGACGCCATCTGCGATCGTGCTTGCACTCGTCATCGGCATCGCATGTTCGACGATCGCGGCGACGCCGACGCTTGAGCCAGGATTGGCGTTTGCCACGAAGGCGTTGCTGCGGATCGCCGTCGCGCTCCTCGGCCTGCGGATTGTATTGTCAGACATTATCGGCTTGGGCCCCGGTGTGGCCATCGCCATCCCAGTTTCGATGGCGATCACTGTTGCTTTTGCGATTTGGTTTGCGAACGCGATTGGATGCACGAACCGGTCCGGCGCCCTCTCGGGCTCCGCAAACGCGATCTGCGGTGCTTCTGCGGCCATGGCAACGTCGACCATCTTGCCCGATAGCCGCAATAAAGATGCTGAAGTTATTGCAACGGTTGTTCTCGCAAACGCGGTTTCAACCCTGGCACTGATAACCTATCCACTTCTATGTGGCTGGCTTGAGTTTTCGCCGCGTCAAACCGGGATCTTGCTCGGTGCTTCCATTCAAGATGTCGCTCAAGTCGTTGGCGCTGGATATGCGGTATCAAATGAGACCGGCGACACGGCCGTTATTGTCAAAATGTATCGCGTCATGCTGCTACTGCCGACAATCATTTTGATGGGTTGGTGGATAAACTGGCACCCAGTTCCGTTGGCTGGAACAGTACCATCAGCGCTTTCGGTTCTACCGGCCAAACGACTAACGATTGGCCCCGCCAATTTAGGCCTACCGCTGCGGTCAAAGGCCCCCGCTTTTAAGACGTTGCCCACAATCCGAACGGTGCCTGGCTTTGCCATTGCATTCATCTTGCTGTGCGGCGTCAATTCATTGTTTATGGCATTACCGACAGTATTGCCGTTCTATCTGCCGACGCGGCAAATCTTGCTGGACGTCTCAAGTCTTGCAATGTTGGTCGCCATCGCAGCTCTTGGTGCTGGGACATCCGTTGGAAAGCTATTGGCCATAGGTTGGATCTG
Organism: Hyphomicrobiales bacterium; assembly: GCA_038329675.1. Taxonomy (GTDB): domain Bacteria; phylum Pseudomonadota; class Alphaproteobacteria; order Rhizobiales; family Hyphomicrobiaceae; genus JANXVY01. Next base: position 10,605 of record JBBQNE010000024.1, read on the forward strand.
GGTCACGGTATTTTTTGCCGCCGCCATTGCAATGCTCGCGCTCTCATTGGTTATGGCGAGCAACTTTGGCTCATGATGACTGAAGATATCGCCACGATTATCTCTCTTTGATTTAACTGCTCCTATTCGATACCGGAACCCATCGTGTGTTGTCTTGATGTCTGTATTTTTATTCTCAACGATCAAACGCTTACGATACGCTGCATCGATACCCCGACGATATGCGACTAGCCACCCGGTGACCTAGCCGCCCTCGGCCTACCCGCCCGTGACGCTCATGTGGCGGGTGACGGCGGGGGCTTTGGTGCGGCGGTCAATGATGAAGTCGTGGCCCTTTGGCTTGCGCGTGATCGCTTCGTCGATGGCGGCGTGAAGTGCGCGGTCATCGTCGGGATTGGCGCGTAGCACGGCGCGGAGGTCGGCGGCGTCGTCCTGGCCAAGGCACATGTAAAGCGTCCCGGTGCAGGTCAGCCGGACGCGGTTGCAGCTTTCGCAGAAATTGTGAGTCAGCGGCGTAATGAAGCCGAGGCGGCCTCCGGTCTCTTTCACCGTCACATACCGGGCGGGGCCGCCGGTGCGGTGGGCGCTATCTTCGAGCGTGAAGCGCTCCATCAGGCGCGCGCGGACGACCGAAAGCGGCAGATATTGATCCGTGCGGTCGCCGTCGATGTCACCGAGCGGCATGGTTTCGATCAACGTCAGGTCGGCGCCGCGGCCGTGCGCGAAGCGGATCAGGTCCTCGATCTCGTGCTCGTTAACGCCTTTGAGCGCGACCGCGTTGAGCTTGACCTGGAGGCCTGCGCGTTCGGCCGCCTCGATCCCGGCTAGGACCTTTGGCAATTCACCCCAACGCGTAATCTGGCGGAATTTTACTTCGTCGAGGGTGTCGATCGAGACATTGATGCGGCGCACGCCACAGGCGACGAGGTCGGCTGCGTGTTCGGCAAGCTGGCTGCCATTTGTTGTGACGGTGAGTTCATCGAGCGAGCCGCTATCGAGGTGGCGGGAGAGGGCGCGGAACAGCCACATGATGTTTTTGCGGACCAGTGGCTCGCCGCCGGTGATGCGCAGCTTGCGCACGCCGCGCGCGACGAAGGCGGTGCACAGCCGGTCGAGTTCTTCCAGCGAGAGCAGGTCGCGCTTGGGTAGAAACGTCATGTGCTCGGACATGCAGTAGACGCAGCGGAAGTCGCAGCGGTCTGTCACCGACACGCGGAGGTAACTGATGTGGCGGCCGAACGGGTCGATCATCGGCGTGATCGGCGCGGTGCGTGAGGGTATCGGCGTGGTCATGGTGATGATGCAGGCTCTGTCAGGGCGGGGTCAGGCGTGGCCGTGGGCGGATGCGAGATTGGGAGTAAGCGGCTTGCGCGCCCGTTCAGCGCGTGATGTACTTCAACCATATAGCAAGATCGTCGGGTCGATGTGAGCCCTGGTGAGATTCAGACCTGGTCAGATCCAAATTAGGCCTGATTTCGGTCGGGGTCATCGGCGCAAGCCCGGGTCGTACCGCGCAGATCGTTGATTTATATAGTTCGTTGCCAACCGGGGGCTCAAGCCGGCATTAGCGGGATGTTCCCATGATATGGTCGTTGATTTCGTTGCTGACCGTCGCTGTCATGGTGTTCACCATGAAGCCTGTTTCGGGTGGTCCACGGCGTCCGTCTAGCGGTGGAATGGCGGCTGGAAAAAGCCGCGCGTCTGACACGCGGGCGCCATCCAAAACGCAATCGCCGCCAGAGGGCAAGGTATCGTACCGGTTGATGGACGAGCACCTTCCAACGCGCCAGCAGAGGATGTGGCGCAGCTTCCAGCGGTTCTTCAAGGGGCCGCCGCGGATGGAATTTCGCGGTCGCAAAGGGGCTGGTCGCGGGCGGCAGGACGGGCGAGGTCGGCAGGACGGGCAAGCAGGGCAAGATCGGCGCGGGGGTCGAGATAACCCGTCGAATGAGCGGGCGGGATCAACTGGTCCGCAGGGGTCGGCGGACTTGCAGAGCTTTCTTGATGCCCGACGTCGCGACATGCCGCCGCGTAACCCGGGTGACGGCAAGCGCGGGCCCGACGATACGTTGCACTGAGCGAGACTTCGCGATGCGGGCTCAGGCGGTTGCGCGGGTTGTCTCAAATGACGGAACTGTGGCGGCGAACCGATCAAGCCACGCGACCAAGTGCGGGTTTGTATTGCGCCACGATCCTGGAAACCGGAGGTCGAGGTAGCCCAGCGCACAGGCAATCGCGACGTGGTCATAGGTCGGGTGCGCCGCGTCTGGATTTGCTGACCAGTTGAGCTCGCCCGCGGCCGCGGCACGTTCGAGCGCGGCGATGCCAGCGTCGGATTTCGACTTTTGGCGCTCGACCCAGGAGGCAGACCGCTCGTGCGGCTCGCGATAACGTTCCTCGTAGAGCATCAGTATGCGCGCTTCCATAATGCCATCGGCTAGGGCGGCCCGAGTGAGTGCAAGCGCGCGGAGCGGGGCGCGGACGGGAACATCACCGTCAGCGAGGGCTTGGTCGGCGGGAAACAACATTGGCGCGGGCGCTAGGCCGTCAAGATATTCGCAGATGACTTTGCTGTCGTAGAGGGTCGAGCCGTCATCGAGGATGAGCGCTGGAATTTTTCCAAGCGGGTTGGCCTGGTGCAGCGTTGCGCTGGCGGACGCGCGCGTGTCGGTTGCTTCGATGGCGATGCGGTTTACGACGCCCTTCATATGCGCGACGATATTGACTTTGCGGCCAAACGGCGACGGCGGGGACGACAACAGGCGCATGGATGGCTCCGTCAGTCTTCGGCTTTGATGGGGCGGGTGAGGAGGCCTGCGATAGCGGCATCGATCGTTAGGCGGCCGACGAGGATGGCATCGACCGCGCGGCTGATCGGCATGTCGACGCCGTGCGTGTGGCTGAGGCTGGCGACGGCTGAGGCGGTGTAGACGCCCTCGGTGATGGAGCTGCGCCCGGCGAGGACCGTTGAAAGCGTCTCGCCACGGCCGAGCGCTTGGCCGAGCGAGAAATTACGCGAACGGCTACTGCCGCACGTCAAAATGAGGTCGCCAAGGCCGGAGAGGCCATGCAGCGTTTCGGGCCGCGCACCCAGCGCGTCGGCTAAGCGGCGCAGTTCGGAAAACCCGCGGGTGACAAGGGCTGCGTGCGCGCTACCGCCAAGGCCTCGGCCGTCGAGGATACCAGCAGCGATGGCGAGGACGTTCTTGACGGCGCCGCCCAGTTCAACGCCGCGGACGTCCGACGTCCAATAGAGGCGAAGGCCGGGGTTCGATAAGTTTTCGGCCATCGCGAGCCCGAGCGCTTCGTCCCGACATCCAAGGGTGAGCGCGGCGGGAAGGCCGCGTGCAAGGTCGTCGGCAAAGCCGGGGCCAGACAGGGTGGCGATGCGGGTGTGCGGCAGTTCCTCGGCGAGGAGTTCGGCGACAAGGCGGCCGGTTGATTGCTCAAGCCCCTTGGCGCAATTGACAACGATGTGGCGTGGGCTGAGGAGCGGGGCAAGCTGACGGGCCATGGCACGGGCCTGTTGGGCCGGTGTTGCCAGTAAGATAATATCGGCGGAGAGCGCGGTGGCGAGATCGCCAGTGGCTGAAACGTTCGAATTAAATTCTACGCCGGGCAGCCGCCGGGCGTGGCGTCGCGTGGCGGTGATTTCGGCGACAGCGGCTAGATCGCGGGCCCAGAGCGTGACACGGCGTCCAGCGCGGGCATGGGCCATGGCGAGCGCGCTTCCCCATGCGCCAGCGCCAACAATCGAGATGCTGGACAACGGGTCGGCTGACTGGACCGGGGGCGTCTCAACGACCGACGGGACTGACACGCAGCGTTATTCTTTTGGACGGCGGGCGTTGATGGAGCGCGGCGAGGACCGGCAGTAGCCCGGCACGTCAGCACCGCCCGGCACCCGGAAGCCCGGCAGCCAAGAACAGCCTTCCTTGGACGCGCAATCGGCTTCGGCGAGCTTGGCGCAAACGCTGGCCTCAGCCGGTGCAGGGCCAGCTGGCTGGGGGGCGGCCGGAGCTTGGGCCAAAGCTTCACTGGCCACGAAGGCGAAAGCGGTGATGGCGACAAGGGCGGCTGTGCCGCTGCGGGCCAGCGGTGTGTGGAGCGCCCGTGTTAGACCGTCAGGCTGGGAGTTCTTCACGTCGGCCTCCTTGGGGCGCTCGATAGGGCAGAGGTCAGGGAACTTCTTGGCGCTCGGGTTCGCGTTCTTGTTAGCAGGCTGGTTTACAGGCTGGCACCGCAGCCGAACTCGGCTTCGTTCAGTTTGTTGATCACGCTAATCAGGTTTTGCTGAACCTGACTTGAATGGGTCAAAGCGTTAATTGTTGTTGGTCTCTTTGGTGTAGGCCAAATAGGACAAGTCGCGAGGTCCGAAGTAGGGGACGAAGTCGAACTGCGAAAGCTCCGTCGTCGACTTTTCGATTAAATTACGCTCGTTGATGTACTCGACGACCAGCACGAGCTTGCCTTCTTTGCGCAACTTGGCAAGCCGTTCGGCACTCCATTTGATGAAGGCGTCCGAGTTACGCTTGGGCGTTTGGTAATTATTGCGCTCGTCGAAAAAGCCGGTCGAGTAAAGTAGGCTTTCTTTGCCGACCCCATCGATAGCAGCACGATAATTGTCGTCGTCGAGCAAGCCTTCGGCGTTTTGCGCGATGATCAGAAACTGCGGATTGCGCCGCTTCGTCAGAATCGACATTTTGCGCAGGAACTGGGTCATCAGATCGCTCGCCACCGTTCCAGGCGGGGTCTTTCCCTTGAGGTCGTCGACGATATCGACCTTATCAAGATAGATCCCATCGAAGCCGACATCGATGATGCGATTGATGTAACTGTCACGGTCGAACAGGATCACGTTTTGCCATTCCTGCTCCCAGAACTGGACCGTGAAATTCCCTTTCCATTCTGGGTTCTCAGCAGCGACGGGGGGCAGCCGGTTTCGTTTATCCTGCCAAGCGCGATCGCCCCAGTAATAGCGATAGGATTCGGCTTCGCCGATCGAGATGTAGGAAAAGACGAGGCGGCGGCTGCCGTCCGGCTTTTTCTTCATCGCGGCGAGTTCGGCCTGAGTGAAGAGCCCGTTGCTTTTGGAATAATCGATCACGAGAACGTCGTAGGGCGAGTTGATCAACGAGGTCGCGGTATCGTTTTGGAGTTGGTAGCCCCACGACCGAATGTTCAGGCCGTTGACGACAGTTTCGGCGCGGGCGGTGGTGGCAAGTGCCGACAGGGCTGTTACTCCAAACACCAAAGCCGCGAGCGCGGAACCCAACATCGTGACCGCACGCACCTTCGTATGGGTGCGGCGGCAAGCTTTCGCTGCGCGGGTCTCTGGGTGCGCAATCTGACCGGTTACAAACATGATCCACCCAACTTAAAATGCTCAACTCGAACTGCCCGACTTAAACTGTCCGACTCAGACTGCCCAACGTGAACGACGCGACTTAAACTCATCGGCGACTAACGTGACACGGATAACGGTTTGATCCCGCTCAACTGCGCTTCGAGGTGCACAGTATAACCACGGTTGAGCGCTCCGTGAGGCTTTATCCGCAACAGAGCCAAGAGATTCGCGCATCGACCACGCGTGACACGCCTTCCCGGTCAGGCGCTGGCGGTCTAAGGTGTCGATGCCGCGACGGTTGATGCGTGCGAGGAGAGTGTCCGATGACCGATTTTCGATTGGCTGGACCGGTGAGCTCGGCGCGTCGGATTGAACGGCGTGTGGAACGGGGTCTGGTGGAACGGTGCACCCAGCTTTCGTCGCGCCGGACGTTCGTTGCGGGTGTTGCGGCGACCGGGATGGTGACCGGTCTGGCCGCTGCGACGGGGCTTGGCCTGGGGATGTCGGCAGCACCCGGTTCGGCGATGGCCCAAACCGTCAAGGTCGAGGACTGGCAACAGCTGGCGGCGATGGTCGAGGAGGCGCGTAAGCTTGGCATCTCGACGCCCATCGTGACGGCGCCGGCCCAGGGCAACACGCAGTTTGATGAAATACTGCCGGCGGCCGTCGACCTGATCGACAATATCGATGAAGCACCAGCCGACCTCAAAGCGCGGGCACAGCCGATCAAAGAGCGGGCAAAAAAGCTGCTCGAGGAACTGAGCCGCCGTGAGCGCGTGCCGCGTCGCGCGGATGCGGAGCCGTACGGTTGGCTTGCCGCCTTTGTCTCGGCTGCCAACGCACAGGATCGCGAGACTGAGGAACGCTATCTCAAATACAAAGACACGTACGCCCCGCTGTTCGACAGCTGCAAAGTTTCGCCGGAGCGGGTCACACAAGTCGAATGGTACGTCAGCAAAATCGTCAACTCCAAATACCGCCCGGAATACGAAAAGCTTGAAGACCAAATATGCGTTCCGTGGTGGGTGATCGGCGTGCTGCACGCCCTTGAGGCGACGTTCAACTTCGACACGCACCTGCACAACGGCGACCCGTTGACGGCGCGGACTTATCACGTGCCAGCGGGTTACCCGAAGACGGGGTCCCCGCCGTTTACCTGGGCGGAAAGCGCGAAAGATGCGCTCGGTATCAAAAACTGGAACAACCGGACCGACTGGCATCTCGCCAGCACGCTCTATCGGATCGAACGATTTAACGGGTTCCGGTCGCGCGAGATTTACGGGATCAACTCGCCCTATCTGTGGAGCTTCTCAAACCACTACACGAAGGGCAAGTTCGTCGCCGACAATGTGTGGGATGGAAGCGCTGTCTCCAACCAATGTGGCGCGGCCGTGATCCTGCGGGTGTTGACCGACCGCAAGATCATCCAGATGGTGGCCTGAGGCTACGGCACGGCAGACTGCCTCAGTTGAAGACTGGGCCGGGGAAGACTGGGCAGCGGAAGACGTGGGCCGGGGAACACTGGGCCGGGTGTGGGTCAGCGAGCCTCCGCGTGCGACCGATCTCTCATCCGGCCTTGCAAAACGGGCTCGCGACATGGGCCGAAGGTGTTGTGACTAAGGGGACGGCCATGACGGATGCTTACGGCGACCGCGCCAGCGAGATGACCGGTGACAAGGACTTGGTTCTGGCAACGATCTTTCTCGATCGGCCGGGCCACCCTAACGTTGCACGCTTGATCGAACGGTTTGGTGCGATGCTCGGCGTGACGCGCGGCGAGCCGAACGAGGCAGGGTTTGTGGCCACGGTTGGTAGCGGCGCTGGAGCGGGCGATGGAACAGGGGATGTTGATCGCGCAGGGCGACAGTTGATCGCTTTGACGGTCGATACGCCGATGCCGCGAGCGCACTGGGAAAACTCGGCGGCCATGGCTTGGTGGTGGCCCGAGGCCAGTGCAGCGCTCGATCGCAACCGCGCTCGTATTGAGGTGATGTGCCCATGGGCTGGAAACAGCCGCCTTGAAGCGCACATCAAACAAACCGTCGTCGTGCGCGAATTGCTCGATCAGATGCCCGGCGCGATCGGCGTGATGTGGGGCAGCATGCCGGTCTCGGCGCAGCAGTTCGCAGGCGAATATCACCGGTTTCAGGCCGAGCACATTGTACCGGTGCGGCTGTGGGTGTTGATCCAGTTGTCGCGGGACGAACACGGCGCGACGGTCGCTTCCACGCTGGGGCTCGACAAGTTCGGACTGATGGAGATCGAGGCGACGAATGTGCCGCTCGCGCCCGCCGATGTGCTGGCCGTGATTGAAGGGATGGCCAATTACCTGATCCAGCGCGGGCCAGTCATTAACGATGGCGATCGCGCGGGCGGCGAACTTGCACGCCACGTTGCGCGGGTCCATATCGCGCCGAGCTTCCGCGGGGGAAGCCGCGATGTTTACCGGCTTGAGTTTTCGCCCGATCTCGACCGCCAGACGCAGAGCGCGACGAATTAGCCGCCGGGTGAGCGACGCAAGCCGCCACGGCGACCGCAGGGCAAGCCACTGGCGCCAGTTCAAAATGGGCGTCGCACGTGCGACCGTGAGGCAGTTCATCATCATGCCCAAAGTATAGGCCCGCCCGGACGAGCGGGGATAACTTTAGGGCTGATTATTTGTGAAAGCCCGTATTTGCTGACGTTAACCATGTCGCCATGGCTCAGCTTGTTGATGCATCCGGGGATAGATTTGGGTTGCTGCGGCCAAAGCTGCGGCCGGGGTCGGGGATCAGCGGGCGGGTTGGTCCGTTGACCGACGCCCGCTGGTCGACCCCAAATCAGCCGTTCATCGCCTCATCGTAGACGATGTCGTTGCGGTAAATATTGTAGGCGGCGGTATATTCCATCACGCGGGCGACCTCATCGATGAACTCTTCGCCGTAGCCAGCCCGGCGAAGTAGATGGAAGCCAACCTCCATACCAGAAGCGATGCCGCCGCCGCTGACGAAGCGTCCGCTATCGACAACGCGCGCGCGGCTAATCCGGCAGGCTGGCGCGATCTCGGCCAACCGGTCGATGGGGACCTTGCCGAAGTTTGATTGTTCAAGCCGATCGGGCTCTTTGCGGTTGGTCGCCATGCGCCCATTCAGCAAGCCCATGCGGCCGTAAATCCACGACCCGGTGCAGACCGACACCAGCATGGTCTTTTGCGGCAACGAGCGGATGTAGTTGTGGAGGCGGGCGTTGTTGGTCTCTTGGCGCGTGCCAAAGCCGCCTGGGATCAAAAACGCGTCCATGTCGGGCTCGTCGGTGAAACTGTAGTTTGGGATGACGGTGAAGCCAGCCTGAGCTTGGACCGGGCGCTGAGATTCGGCGACGAAGAACGCATCGAGTTCTGGGTCGAACCGGCGGGCGACGGAAAAGACGCCGTAGGGCGCCGCGAAATCTACGATCTCCAAGTCCTTGCACATGTAGATGCCGAGCCTGAAACCAGCCTTGATCGCCACCGTGACCTCCCGTATGTTGACGTAGACAGACTTGTCTATCCAGTGAGGGAGTGCAACGTGACTGTCAATGGACTTTCCACCGCTGTTCCACCGTTTGGCATGGAGCCGGGTCGATCGGCGCCGGGTCGATGGGCGGAAGCTCGATGATCAATATTACTCCAATCGGTGACATCGCACGACGTCCGGCGCGGGAGCGGATCGTCGAAACGGCAATGCGGCTGTTTTATCGAGACGGATTGCGGGCGACGGGCATTGACCGGCTGATCGCAGAGTCGGGCGTGGCCAAAATGTCGTTTTACCGGCACTTCCCATCGAAGTCGGATCTCGTGTGCGCGTTCCTGGAGGAGCGGCATCGGCGCTGGTTCGTTTGGTTCGACGCGGCCGTCGCGCAAGAAGCGACCGACGGCGGGCACCTGGTGGCGGTGGCTAGCGCACTGGAGGCGTGGTTTGGCGATGCCGAGTTCCGCGGGTGCGCGTTCATCAATGCGACGAACGAGGTTGCCGATCCGGCATCCCGCGAGCGGCAGATTGCGGCGGCTCACAAGCGTGACCTCGAACAGCGGCTGATTGCGTTAGCGGCGGCCGATGGCTGCGCCGATCCAGCCGTGATCGGGCGGTTGGCGCTGATCGTGGTCGAGGGTGCGATCGTGCGTGCGCAGATGACGGGGAACGTTCAACCGGCAAGCGATGCGCGGCACGTGCTCGCGATGTTGGTCTCAGCGTCGCGACATGGCCCGACCGTTGCGCCGTCGTCGCGTACGCCGCGCACCTCCAAGGGGCGGATTGCGGCTCGGGGGGATCATCAGCCACAGGGTGACTGATCGCCCCGCCTAGCGATCCTGTTTTGCAACGACCGCGGGCTCAGCTCGCGTAGGTTCGGATATCGACGAAGTGGCCCTCCAGCGCCGCAGCGGCTGCCATGATCGGCGACAGCAGGTGCGTGCGGCCGTTACGGCCCTGGCGACCCTCAAAGTTTCGGTTCGACGTCGAGGCGCAACGCTGGCCAGGCTTCAACTGGTCCGGGTTCATGCCGAGGCACATCGAACAACCAGGCTCGCGCCATTGGAAGCCAGCTGCCAAGAAAATCGCATCGAGACCTTCAGCTTCGGCCTGCGCCTTCACGAGGCCCGAGCCCGGCACGATCATCGCGTAGGCGAGGCGGTCCGATACCGTCTTGCCCTCGACGATTTTGGCGACCGCGCGCAGGTCCTCGATGCGCCCGTTTGTGCATGAGCCGATCCACACGACATCGAGCGGGATGTCGGTGATTTTTGTTCCAGGCGTCAGGCCCATGTAGGCCAGCGCGCGCTGCATTGAGGCGCGCTTGTTTTCATCAGCCATCGCGGCTGGATCGGGTACGGCACCGGTGATTGAAATCACATCTTCCGGGCTCGTCCCCCAGGTGACGATCGGCGGGAGGGCTGCGGCATCGAGACGGACTTCGCGATCAAAATGCGCACCATCGTCAGAGCGCAGCGTGTCCCAATAGCTGAGAGCGCTATCCCAGGCGGCGCCTTTGGGCGACTTCGGTCGGTCTTTCAGGAACTCGATCGTCTTCTCATCGGGCGCGATCATGCCGGCCCGCGCGCCGCCCTCGATCGACATGTTGCAGACCGTCATGCGGCCTTCCATCGACAGCGCGCGGATGGCATCGCCGGCATATTCGATGACCGAGCCCGTCCCGCCCGCCGTCCCGATCTCGCCGATGATGGCGAGGATGATATCTTTGGCACCGACGCCGTGCGGCAACGTGCCATCGACGGTGACGCGCATGTTCTTTGCTTTCGACTGGATCAACGTTTGCGTTGCGAGCACGTGCTCGACCTCGCTGGTGCCGATGCCGTGCGCCAACGCGCCAAAGGCACCGTGCGTCGAGGTGTGGCTATCGCCGCACACGATGGTCGTGCCGGGCAACGTGAACCCCTGCTCAGGGCCGACCACGTGGACAATGCCCTGACGGCGGTCGAGCTCGTTAAAATACTCGATGCCAAAATCGGCGGCATTTTTGGCCAGCGTTTCGACCTGGATGCGGCTGTCGTCATCGGCGATGCCATTGCGGCGGTCCGAGGTCGGCACGTTATGGTCGACGACGGCCAGCGTTTTGGTTGGCGCGCGAACTTTGCGGCCCGACATGCGGAGGCCCTCGAAGGCCTGTGGGCTCGTCACCTCGTGGATCAGGTGGCGGTCAATGTAGAGCAGACAGGTGCCGTCCGGTTGGCGGTCAACGACGTGATCGTCGAAAATCTTGTCGTATAACGTTTTTGCCGACGACGGATCTGGCAGCGGGCTAGCCGAAGGCGTAATCGTATCGCCGGGCGACTGGGGCGGCGTCTTGGGACCGTCGGCGGACATCGGGCGGCTCTCTCAACGTTCGGGTGGCGTCGTTGGGGTCAGAGCTGCACAGATAGCGCTGGACCCGGCGGAGAGCAATGCGACGGTGCGTAGGGGGTTGCACCGGGACGTCTTGGCTTTGCTGAACTCCGCTTGGACGCGCGAATACATCTGGCTGCCGGAGCATATTTGGGTGACCGACTGCGAAAGCGCGCCGACGCCCGGGCGGAGCGCGGCTAGACAGAGGTGGGGTCGCGTGCGGAGCGCGGCAAGACAGAAATGGGATCGCGGGAAGCGATTGACCGTCCGCTGGTGACGGTCGAGGCGGTCAATACCGTCGCGCCGATCCTGTATTACGTGCACACCGACCATCTGCACCGGCCGTCCGTGCGAAGCATCGCCAACAAAATCGAGGATGACCAATACGACCAAGGCAGTCGTGTGGGAGCCCGTATGGCATGAGGCAGGCAAGAGGCTTAGCGGCAGCCGGCCCTGCCGGAGGCGGGAAAGAAGAACGGATTGGATCTACGACCTGGTCGGGCTGAGACCGCGACGCCGGCTCAGACAGGCCAGCGCGAGCAAGTCTGTCGCGTTCACGGGGCTGGCGGATGGCCGCGCTGTCGGCCATATCTGGGTGATGACATCTCTAACTAATTTTGCTGCCTCTGACCTCAACGGGCCGGGCCAGGAAATGACGGGGCCGGGCCGGGCTACCGGGCTCACTGAGGCGCTGGACCCCATGATTGCGCCGTCGCATGCGGCCCCGCGTATTGGCGTCGATCCGGGCTTGGCGGGAGATCCGGGCTTTGGGGTCTACGTGCATTGGCCGTTTTGTGCTGCGAAGTGCCCGTATTGCGATTTCAACAGCCACGTGCGTCACGGCGGGGTTGAGCAAAGCGCTTACCTTGCGGCCTACCGCGCCGAGATTGCACACACGGCGGGGCTGACGGGACGGCGCGAGGTCGCGAGCATCTTTTTCGGCGGGGGTACGCCGTCGCTGATGGAACCCGCGACGGTGGCTGGTATCCTTGATGAAATCGGACGGCATTACGCAATTGCGCCGGACGCCGAGATTACGCTCGAGGCGAACCCGACGAGCGTCGAAGCGGGGCGATTTGCTGGCTATCGGGCGGCGGGGGTCAACCGGGTGTCGCTTGGCGTGCAATCGCTGCGGGACGGCGAGCTAAAGGCGCTTGGCCGGATGCATACGGCGGCGGAGGCGAAGGCTGCGATTGGGATCGCGGCGCGGACGTTTGAGCGTTTTACATTCGACCTAATCTATGCGCGGCCGGGGCAAACGATCGAGGCGTGGCGCGAGGAATTGGCCGATGCGCTGGCGATCGCTGGGTCGCACGTATCGCTTTATCAGTTGGCGATCGAGCCCGATACGCCGTTCGCTGCGCTCCATGCGGCGGGCAAACTCGTGCCACCGGACCCCGATGCGGCGCTCGCGCTTTATGCGCTGACGCAGCACATGACGGCTGCACGCGGGTTGCCGATGTATGAGATCTCCAACCACGCGGCGCCAGGGGAGGAGAGCCGCCACAATCTGCTTTACTGGCGTTATGGGGAATATGCGGGCATTGGGCCGGGTGCGCACGGACGCGTAAAAATCGGCGATGCGGGGCAGGCTGCATTGGTTGGAGCACGCCATGCGACCGTCACCGAGCGGAGCCCCGAAGGCTGGCGGGATCGGGTTGAACGCGAGGGTCACGGGTTGATCGAGGCCGCGCCATTGTCGGCCGCCGACGAAGCCGACGAGATGCTGCTGATGGGCTTGCGGTTAGCTGAGGGCTTCGACCTTGGGCGGCTACGGGCGATGACGGGGATGACTGTGGCGGACGCGGCGATCGAAGAGCTGATCGCCATCGGCATGGTTGAGCGGAACGGGCCGGGCCTGATCCGGGCCACTCGGGAGGGGCGGTTCGTGACCAGCGCGATCGTCAGCAAGCTGGTGTTGGCGCTGGTTCCAGAGCTTGTGCCAGAGCTTGTGCCAGAGCTTGTGCCACACCAGGCGTAATGGCGAGGCGCTGTGTTTGGCCGATGTGCGCTGACCACTTCACCGGCTTGTCATCGCGGCGGGTTGCTGCCAACAGTGCGAGCTGACGCAGACTATGCATCATCCTGGAGCGCGCCCTTGACGTTGCCGTCCCCGCTCGCCACAGCCATCGCCTGTGGAACCGCGTTCGATGGAGCCCAGCGCCACAACGCGCGGTTGCGATATGATTGGACGCTCGTTGAGGCGCGCGCAATCGAAGCTGCGCCGTTCAACGATTTGTTGTTTGCGGCGCAGTCCGTGCACCGGGCCCATTGGCCAGCTAACGTCGTGCAACGCAGCCAGTTGCTGTCGATCAAGACCGGCGGGTGTGCGGAAGATTGTGGATACTGCAGCCAATCCGTCCATCACGATACGGGGCTGACTGCGTCCAAGCTGATGGAGGTTGAGCGGGTGCTGGATGAGGCGCGCAAGGCCAAGGCCAGCGGCTCGACGCGGTTTTGCATGGGGGCTGCGTGGCGGTCGCCCAAGGCTCGGGATATGCCAGCGATTGTTGCGATGGTGGCGGGCGTCAAGGCGATGGGGCTTGAAACGTGTATGACGCTTGGGATGCTCGATGACGGGCAAGCGATGGCGCTAAAGGGCGCTGGCCTGGATTATTACAACCATAACGTCGACACGTCCGAAGCCCATTACGGCAACGTCATCACGACGCGGACCTACGCTGACCGGATCGCGACGCTGGCACGGGTGCGCGAGGCTGGCATTAACGTGTGCTCAGGCGGCATTTTGGGGATGGGCGAAACGGCAGAAGACAGGGCTTCGATGCTTGTCACGCTGGCCAACTTGCCAGAGCATCCCGGCAGCGTACCAATCAACATGCTGATTGCGATCCCGGGGACGCCACTTGGCGATCAAGCGCCGATCGATCCGATCGATTTTGTTCGAGCGATCGCAACGGCGCGGATCATGATGCCGAAATCGTACGTGCGGCTATCGGCCGGGCGGACCGAAATGAGCGATGCGACCCAGGCGCTGTGCTTCTTTGCGGGCGCGAACTCGGTGTTTGCAGGTGACCGATTGTTGACGACGGATAACCCGGGTGAAGACGCCGATGCTGTACTGTTTGCCAAACTCGGCCTGATGGCTGAAACTTTGGCTGAAACTTTGGACGGGACGACTGGAGCTTCGATCCAAGGTCGTGAGCCATCCGATCGTGCGGAGTGCATCGGGCATGGCGCCGCTGCCTGACCATAGCGAACCGCTGGACCCGTCTCGTGGTACCCTCGAAGCGGGTGCAACGGGTCGGGAGGTTCGAGGGGCAGCGCGTCGGGCAACCGCTGATCGTTCGTCTACCCGGTCGAGCTTTGATGTAGATGGTCCACTAAACAGCCACGCCAACGCGCTGGAGGCGCTTGCCCGTCGCGGGCGCTTGCGGCAGCTGACGCTGCGAACGGGACACGATTTTACCTCCAACGACTTTTTGGGGTTGGCTGCATCGCCCGAGTTGGCCGCGGCTGCACGCGATGCGATCAACCGCGGCGTGCCGATCGGATCGGGTGGATCGCGCTTGTTGCGCGGCAATCACGAGGAGCACGAGGCGCTTGAGCTTGAGGCTGCCGCGTTTTTCGGGGCTGAGACGGCGCTCTATTTCGGCGGCGGATTTCCAGCCAATGCGGCGTTGCTGTCGACGCTGCCGGCGCGCGCCGATCTCGTCGTTCATGATTCGCGGATCCACGCCAGCGCGCACGAGGGCATGGGGCTAACGAAGGCACGCTGTGTGGAGGTTCAACACAACGATCCGCAATCGTTTGAAGACGCCATCGTCGCGTGGCGGCGGGCGGGCGGGGTTGGTCGGCCGTGGATTGCGGTTGAAAGCGTGTATTCGATGGATGGCGATATCGCGCCGCTCGCCGCATTGATGGCGATTGCAGACCGGCACGAGGCGTATTTGTTGGTTGATGAAGCCCACGCAACCGGCGTCCTTGGACCAGATGGACGCGGGCTCGCGGCGCCGTTCGAGGGTCGCGACAACTTGATTTGCCTTCATACGTGCGGGAAGGGCCTCGGCGCGTCCGGTGCGCTTGTGACGGGGCCGCGCGTGATCCGTGATTTCTTGATCAACCGGGCGCGGGCGTTCATTTACGCGACCGCGCCGTCACCGTTAATGGCAGCGGTTGTGAGGCGAGCTTTAGTAATCGCTGCCGATGAACCATGGCGACGGGAGGCTCTGGCTGCCCGCGTTGCCCATGTACGTGGGCGACTGGAGGCCGAGTGCGGTCTGAAGCCCTCGCCCACGCATATCCAGCCGGTGATCGTTGGTAGCGACCGGCGGGCCGTGGCGCTAGCACAACGGTTGCAAGACCAGGGCTATGACATCCGCGCCATTCGGCCGCCGACAGTGCAGGAGGGGACGGCGCGGGCTCGCATTATCTTGTCGCTGAACGTCGACTTGGCGACGACGGACGCGATGATCTCAGCGCTGGTTGGCTCGCTTGCGGAGTTCGGGTTGCTATCTGATCGTGGGCAACGGGAGGGCGCGCCATGACGGCCGACCGTTCAGGGTCTATACGTTCCGGGCTGGCAAGTTCGGGAGCTGGCGTTTCGACCAGCCATCGCGCGCAAGCAACATACGGGTTCGTCGTCACCGGGACCGACACAAACGTTGGAAAGACGGTGTTTGCTGCCGGTCTCGTGGCCACGCTTGATGGCCGGTATTGGAAGCCGCTGCAATCGGGCCTCGACGGGATGACAGACACCGACACCGTCCGAGCGCTATCGGGCCTGCCGCCCGACAGATTTCACGCTGAAGCCTACCGACTCCGGGCCCCGCTCGCGCCGTTACATGCGGCGATTGCCGAGGGCGTTGCGATTGACGCGACGTTACTGGAGCCGCCGTTGCTCGAACCGTCGTTACTGGAGCCGTCGGTCGTTGATCCGTTATGTCCAAACTGCCGTCGTCCGTTAATCATCGAAGGGGCTGGCGGCCTGCTCGTCCCGGTCACCGCAAGCTTGACGATGGCTGATTTGTTCGCCCACTGGCAGATGCCGGTGGTGCTCGTGGCACGGACGTCGCTTGGGACGATCAATCATACGCTGCTGTCGATCGAAGCAATGCGGGCCCGTCACATCCCCATCGCAGGCATCGCGTTCGTCGGCGATGCGGTCCCGTCGACAGAACATGAGATCATTGCTCGGTCGGGCGTTGCGCGGCTTGGCCGATTACCTCGCCTGGCGAAACTTGACCGCGCGTCTCTGCAATCGGCTTTTCGCGACGGTTTTGACCTGACGCTGCTGGCGATTGGCGATGTGCCATGAGAGACAGTGACACGGCGAAGCATCAACCAAAGCGCTCGCCCGTCTGGCATCCATTCACGCAGCATGGGCTCCACCAACCCACGATCGATGTTGCTGCGACGGACGGTGCGTACCTCGTTGGGGCCGACGGGCGGCGGATCTATGACGCGATCTCGTCGTGGTGGGTAACGACGCACGGGCACCGCCATCCGCGCATCGTTTCCGCGATTAGGCAAGCGGCCGACACGCTTGATCAAGTCATCTTTGCGGGCTTCACCCACGAACCTGCCGAGCTCCTCGCGCGGGCGCTGATCGAGCTTGCTCCCAACTTCGATAGCACACGACCATTGGCGCACGTGTTCTATTCCGATAGCGGATCGACGGCGGTCGAAGTCGGAATCAAGATGGCGCTTGGACATTGGCGTAACCGAGGCGCGCCAAACCGGACCCGCATACTGGCATTCGAGCATGCCTATCACGGCGACACGGTTGGCACGATGTCGGCTGGTGCGCGCGGGGTGTTCAACGAGCCCTACGCGCCACTTCTATTCGATGTCGGGCGCATTTCATTTCCCGATTATGATCGGCCGCAATTGACCTATGATGCGCTGGAGGAAGCTTGCCAGTCGGGCGACGTGGCTGCGTTCCTGTTCGAGCCGCTGATCCTGGGTGCGGGCGGGATGTTGACGTACGAGGCCAATGTGCTGGCCGAGATGGCGCGCATTTGCCGGAGCTACGGCGTGTTGTTGATTGCCGATGAAGTGATGACCGGGTGGGGGCGCACCGGTACGATGTGGGCCTGTGAACAGGCGCGCATCACGCCCGATATCCTTTGCACTGGCAAGGGCTTGACGGGTGGATCGCTGCCGTTAGCTGCGACGCTTGCGAGCTCTGAGATATTCGACAGCCACGTCTCAGTTGATCGATCGCGGATGCTGTTTCACTCGTCGAGCTTCACGGCGAACCCGATCTGCTGTGCAGCGGGCCTTGCCAACGTCGCAGTATGGCGCGACGAACCGGTGGCGGAACGGATCGCGGCGCTGTGTCAAATGCAGGCCGACGCGCTCGACGTTTTTGCCGGTGATGGGCGGTTTGCGGGCTTGCGTCGGTGCGGGACGATCACGGCCCTCGACCTCGATTGCGACGCGGCAGGCTACATGGCGCAGGTCGCGCCGGCGGTGATGGCGTTCGCGCTGGAACGGGACGTGCTGCTGCGCCCGCTTGGCAATACCGTTTATCTCATGCCGCCCTATTGTTCGACGGCCGACGATCTCGGGCGCGCCTATCGGGTCATCGGCGAGGCCGCTGACCGTTTCGGCGTCCGGTTGGGTGAAGTTGGCACAAGCAATGCCGCCAGAGCTAAGGCGCATTCGTGACTGGGACGTCGCCAACTGGAGTTGAGATCGCAGGCCTTGGCGATTACGCGCCACCGCGGATCGTGACGAGCGCAGCGCTTGAAGCGCAACTTGGCCTCGAGCGCGGGTGGATCGAACGGCGCACCGGCATCGTTGAGCGGCGCTATGCGGCTGATCACGAAGCGCTCACCGATGTTGCCGCACCGGCGTGCGAGATGGCGCTTGACGCCAGCGGGATCGACCGTCGTGACATTGGACTATTGCTGCTGGCGACCTCGACGCCTGATCATCTTCTGCCGCCATCTGCCCCGCTGTTGGCCCATCGGCTTGGCCTTAATCATGCGGGTGGGATCGACTTGGCGGGGGCCTGCTCGGGGTTTCTCTACGCACTGGCGCTGGCCGATAGTTACGTTCGAACGCATCGCGTTTGCGTCCTCGTCGTTGCAGCCAACATCCTGTCGCGGCGGATCAATCCGGCTGACCTCGGTGGTGCGGTCCTGTTTGGCGATGCGGCAGGCGCGGTCGTGCTTCGTCCCTCGACGCGAGCGGACGCCGGGGTGTGCGGGGTCGCACTGACGTCAAATGGAGCTGATTACGGTTTGATCCGCATCCCGGCCGGTGGCAGCCGACGCCCGTTCTCCGACGGCGTGCCGCTGATGGATACGCGGATGGTGATCGCCGACGGTCGCGCTGTGTACCAGAAAGCGGTGCGGATGATGGAGGATAGCGCGCGCTCGGCGCTCGGCATGGCTGGGATGGATGACGTGGGGCAAGTCGATTGGTTCGTGCCGCATCAAGCCA